>NZ_JAYGGM010000004.1:0-387458 GCF_036314085.1 Microvirga sp. CF3016 | reverse complement strand
ACTGGCTCACCTGGCTGGCGATCTCGCGGATCGAGATCGAGAGCTCCTCGGTGGCGGCCGCCACCGTCTGCACGTTCGACGAGGTCTGCTGGGCCGCCGACGAGACGGTCACCAGCTGATCGGCAGCCTGCTCGACGCCCGTCGACATGCTCTGCGCGGTGGCCTCCATTTCGGTGGCCGCCGAGGACAATCCTTGCGTCAGCGCCGACACGGTGGCGTCGAACCGCTTCGTCAGCTGGTCGAGCAGCTCCGCCCGGCGCATGCGGGCATCCGCTTCGTGGGATGCGGCCGCATCGGCCTGCTTCTTGGCGATCAGCGCATCCTTGAACACCTGCAGCACCCTGGCGAGCGTGCCGATCTCATCGGACTTGTGAGCATCCGTCACCTGGATCGCCAGATTGCCGCCGGCGAGATCCTGCATCTGTTCGGTGATGCGGGTGAGCGGGCGGGACACGCCTGCAACGACCGACCATCCGGCAAAGACGAGAGCGATCACGCTCAGGGCGACGACCACCATGAATCCGATGCTGATCGTCGAGAACAGGCCATTCGCCGCATCGGCGCGCGTCCTGGCCGATTCGAGCTGAATGTTCACGAGCTTCCCGATGGCTTCGGACACGGGGTCGATGGCGGCGTAGAGGTCCGTCATCGTGAAGAACGTCAGGCTGACCTTGTCCTCCGCCTTGAGAAACTCGACGAGCTTCTCGACGGCAGCGTCGGCCTTCTTCATCAGCTCCTGAGCCTCTTGGACGGATTTGAGTTCGCCCGGGTCACTGACCATCGCCTTGTAGGCAGCCCAGTGCTTGGCGATATCCGCCCTTGCGACCTCGACACCTTTCAGGGCGTCGGCCCATCCGATATTGTCGTTGCGCACCTTATGGGAGGTGTCGACGATGTTCACGGCGTAGAGATCGGCAACCACCTTCAGATCCCGCAGCGGGACGACGCGGTCCGCATAGATCCTGTCGATGGAAGCATGCATCGATTGGGTGCCGAACCAGCCTCCACCGACAGCGGCAATGATCAGCAGCGCCAGAAGACCGAAGTTGAGAAACAGCTTTGTCCGAATGGACCAGGATTGCAGCGAGAATGACACCGTATTGCCCCATGAGAGTACTTAGCCCTGGTAGGAAAGTATTTCATGAATTGTGAAACATCCGGTTAACCGTATTCGATCTTTTTACGACGGAGCTTTGAACGGACTGATGCAACTGGATTGCAGTCTTTGAACGGCGATCTCTGGCATTCCTTTCCGGCAGGAGGCTGCGACAACGATCCCCTGCCGTCATGAAGCTGTCGTCGATCTGTTAACGGACGGACATCCGGCTCCTGCAAGAGCAGCCTCGCTCGAACAAGCCAACGAGGTTCTCACGATGTCCGTCCGTCTTCTCGCGGCCCTGCCGCTGACCGTGCTGCTTGGCACCAGCGCTCTGGCGCAGCAGCAATTCCCGGCCGTTCTTGCAGGCCATGCCGTTCTGCCTGCGCTCACCTTCGTCGATGCTCCTGCGGATGCCCCGGCCGATCTGAAGGTTTCCGGCAAGTTCACGACCGGCAAGCGCGTCGAGGCGCTGGGCACCGTCGAGGGAACGTCCGGCGATCGTCCGACCGGCGTGAAGCTGCCGTTCCGCGGCCAGCCGCTCCAGGGCCATTCCGGCATCAAGTCGGTGGGTGACGGCACGTTCTGGGTGATCACGGATAACGGCTTCGGGTCCAAGGCCACCTCGCCGGATTCCATGCTCTACCTCAACCGCCATCGCATCGACTGGAATGCGGGATCGGTCGAGCGTCTCGAGACGGTGTTCCTGCACGATCCGGACAAGAAGGTGCCGTTCCGCATCACCAACGAGGCGACCGAAAAGCGCTACCTCACGGGTTCCGATTTCGACATCGAGAGCTTCCAGCCCATCGGCGACAAGATTTGGATCGCCGACGAGTTCGGTCCCTACCTGATCAAGGCGGATCGCTCCGGCAGGATCGAGGCCGTTTACGAGACGCTCGTCGACGGCAAGCCGGCGCGCTCGCCCGATCATTCTGCGGTGACGACGCCTGCGGCTCCGAACGGGGCCGTCAACTTCAACGTGCGCCGCTCCAAGGGCTACGAGGGCATGGCCGCCTCGAAGGACGGCAAGTTCCTCTACGCGCTTCTCGAAGGGCCCGTGTGGGATGCCGAGAAGAAGCAGTGGGAGAATGTCGACGGGCGCGAGTATCTGCGCATCCTCGAATTCGATGTGGCGGGCGAGAAGTGGACCGGCCGCCATTGGAAATACGTGCTCGACCAGAACGGCCTTGCCATCGGCGACTTCAACATGATCGACGGCACCACGGGCCTCGTCATCGAGCGCGACAACGGCGAAGGCACGGCCGACAGGGCCTGCTCGCAGGGCGAGAAGCGCCCCGACTGCTTCCACGACGTCGCCAAGTTCAAGCGCATCGTGAAGATCGAGCTGTCGGACGCCAATGTGAGCAATTCAGTCCGCAAGATCGGCTCTGTCGACCTCATGCAGATCGCCGATCCGAACAAGAAGGCGAAGAAGCCCCTCAACGACTCTGTGCTGACCTTCCCGTTCTTCACCATCGAGAACGTGGACGTGGTCGACGAGCGTCACATCGTCGTCGGCAACGACAACAATCTGCCGTTCTCCTCCAGCCGCGAGCCCACCAGGCAGGACGACAACGAATTCGTCCTGCTCGACGTCGCGGATTTGCTGAAGGCGCGGTGATCTTGCCGTGTCATTCCCTCCATCCAGCAGGGAATGACACCTTCCACGTCATCACCGGGCTTGTCCCGGTGATTCCGATTCTGAGAGTTTAGCTCATCATCCCGGTTGCTCCCTGAGCCCTCATCCTGAGGACCGCCGCAGGCGGTGTCTCGAAGGATCAGGGCGTCTCCAGAGCGAACTGAATCCTCCTTCGAGACGGTGCTTCGCACCTCCTCAGGATGAGGGCGGAGATTGATGGGCTAGGCTTTGAGAAGCACGGCGCTTTTCCTGATTGGGATGGCCGGCACAAGGCCGGCCATGACGTCGAGGGGCTCATGTCATTCACCGTCTCTCGCCCCGGAATGACAGGACGGCCCCCAACAAACTTGTGATCGCCTTGAAGGTCAGCCCTCCTTGAGAATGCCCTAAATGGCTCCAGCATTGTGCTCAACGCCGGAGCCTTCCATGCGCCTTGTCCTGAAAAGCCTTGTGGCTCTTAGCCTGCTGACCGCTCCGGCCCTGGCCGAATCGGTCGATCTCGAGCTGGTCTTTGCAGCGGATGGGTCCGGCTCCATCGACGATGAGGAGTTGCGCCTGCAGCGCCGGGGCTGGGCCGAGGCGCTCACGAGCCCCGATGTGCTCACCGGCATCAAGGACGGCCCCGTCGGGGCGATCGCCGTGGCCTTCATGGAATGGGGCGGGCCGAATTCCCAGGTCCTCATCGTCGACTGGCATGTGATCCGCGACGAGGCGAGCGCCCGGGTCTTCGCCGACAAGCTCATGAGCGCGCCGCGAGGCGCCTATGGCTACAATTCCATCTCCAATGCCATCGATTTCTCCGTCCGCCTGGTGGAAACGAACGCCCATGAGGGCACGCGCAAGGTCATCGACGTATCGGGCGACGGTCCGAACATGAACGGCCGGTCGCTCGAGCAGGCGAGGGGAGACGCGTTGGCGAAGGGTTTCACCATCAACGCGCTCGCCATCCGCCGTCCCGGCAGCGGGCGGCCGGGAGGACCCGGCGGCATGTCGCTGGAGGATTACTATGGCCAGAGCGTCATCGGCGGCCCCGGCTCCTTCGTGGAGATCGCCGACGAGACGCGTCCCTTCGCGGTGGCCGCCCGCCGCAAGCTCCTGACGGAAATCGCCGGAACGGGCGGAGCGACCCGCCACGCCACGCGGTGAACCGGCGCCCGGCCCTTGAAGACATTCCTGAACGGAATGGTATGGTGAGCCCATGGCGAATCTCGAAGACTGGATCATCGCACAGGGCCTGACGGGAACGAGTGTCGGCTCCCTGCTCGCAGGCTTCACCGAGGAGCTGTTGGCCGAGGGCATGCCTCTCGTCCGAACCTATCTCGCCCTGCCGACTGTCAATCCGACGATCCGCGTCTACACCCATGTCTGGACCCGTTCGACCGGGATGGTGGTCGAGGGCGTCTCGCATGAGCGCAACGCCCTGGCTTTCGAGCAGAGCCCCTTCGCCTACATGATGCAGACTGACCAGACGCGCTGCCACTGGCTGGTCGACGACCCGGAGGCCCGGCAGTTCGCCGTCTTCGAGGATATCAGACGTGAGGGCGGAACGGATTATCTGGCGCGCCTCTTCAGCTTCGACAACACGAGCGCGCCCGACCTTCGAGGCATCGGGATCTCCTTCTCCAGCTCCCGTCCCGAGGGGCTCCGGCCGGAGGAGATCGCCAGGATCGATGCGCTTCTGCCGCTCTTGGGTCTGGCCGCCTACCGCATGACGCTCTTCGACCTCACGGTGGCGATGCTGGACACCTATGTGGGGCTCTCGGCCGGCCGACGGGTCCTGAGCGGCGAGATCCGGCGCGGGTTCGGCACGACCATCACGGCCGCGCTCCTGTTCGCGGATCTGCGCGGCTTCACCGCTCTGGCCGATACGGCCGGCATCGACCTGATCGCCCGTCTCGACCGGCATCTCGAAGCCATGGCGGATCCCGTGGCCGAGCAGGGCGGCGAGGTGCTCAAGTTCATGGGTGATGGGCTCCTGGCGGCCTTCCCGATCACGGAGGAGCGCTCCCGGGAGCAGGCCTGTGCGGCGGCTGTCCGTGCCGCGCAAACCGCGCTCGAGCGCAACGTCGCCGTCAACCGTCTCCATGCCGGCGAAAGGCCCCTCAGTCTCGACATCGCGCTCCATTGCGGCGACGTGTTCTACGGCAATATCGGGGCGGCCGGCCGCCTGGATTTCACGGTGATCGGCCCTGCGGTGAACGAGGTCAGCCGCATGGAAGCCCTCTGCAACAGCCTCGACTGCTCCGTCATTCTCTCCGAGAGCGTGGCCTCGGCGAGCCCGGCTCCCGTCCGATCCCTCGGCCCGCATCGGCTGCGGGGCATTGCGACGGAACGGGAACTCTTCACATTCGATCCCGTCAGCGTCTGGACAGCCTGAATCGCCGGCCCATCTGTCGGAACGCTAATCAGAGTTTCGTTCGCCCAGCCGTTCCAGAACGGTTTGGGTTATCCGCGCGCAGCGGGCTCCTGCGAAAGGAAACGCGTCGGTGAGGGCGCTCGACAGCGTCTGATCGAGACTTTGCCGCAGGAGACGCCGGGCGCGGTGAAGCCTCGTCTTCACCGTCTCGGGGCGCAGGCCGAGCTGGGACGCGGTTGCCTCGATGCTCATCTCCTCGATATCGCGGAGAACGAATACCACACGGAACGCATCCGGCAGCTGGTCGACGGCCCGTTCGATCAGGCGGCGGACTTCGGCGCGGGCTGCGGCGGCTTCAGGATCGCCGTCCTGACGGGCAGGGGGCAGGTAGATCACACGAGCCTCTCCTTGCTCGTTGAGGGCATCGATCTGCTTCAGGTCGACGGAAGGGCGCCGCTTCCGGAGGCGCTCCAGGGCCTCGTTGAGTGCGATCCGGGTGAGCCACGTCGTCAGACGTGACTCGCCGCGGAAGCCATCCAGGTGGGTAAAGGCCCTAAGATAGGCTTCCTGGACCACGTCTTCGGCCTCCGTGTCGTCGCCGAGGACACTGCGCGCGATCCGGTAGAGCCGCCGGTTGTGGCGCTCCATGATCAGGCGAAGGGCCGCCCCGTCCCGACGCCGAGCCCTCTCGATCAGAGCCCAGTCCTCCAGGTTGTCGAACGTCGGCGCTGAGGCGGTCCCCGGTTGCATGGGCGGTCTCCCGTGTCTTGCCGTTAGATGGTCGGGCGCCTCAAAGGTTCCCGGGCAATGTGGATGGCCTTCACGTTCTGCGAATGATGCCCCGCTGCATGATCTCGTCAATCGATGGGAAGGCCCGCAAGGCCAGGTCCGGGAGCGCCTGCGCCGCCGGTCCGCCTGAAGGGGCGTTCGGGCGTCCCACGATGATCCGCCCGACCATCCCGGCATGCTCGTGCGGGACGCAGAAGAAATCGTACACACCCTCGACCGGGAGCGTGACCGAGAAGCTCTCGTCCGGCAGGAGATAGTCCGAGTTCCAGGGTTCCGCGCGCTCGGGGATGCGGAGCGGGCGCTCGAAGTTCTTTGGATGATAGGCCGTGGCCGTATGCGAGTTCCCCGGATCCAGGTTGATCCAGCGGATCGTCCGGCCCGGCTCGACATGGAGGCCGACAGGATCGAACCACACATGCGAGCCGTCGGCCTTGCCCCCCATCAGGATCTCGACCGGCTCGGCGGCAAAGGCCGGGCGGGGCCACACGAGACCGGCGAGGACGCCCCCGCCGATCTGAAGGACATGCCGGCGCGACGGCCTCACTTGGCCGCCACCCGCGTCTCGTCCGCCTTCGGCACATGCCACAGGACGACATGCGCATGGGGCTTCTCCACGCCGGGATGCCCGGCGTTGAAATAGACGTCCACGTGGTCGACCTTGCCGCCCGGCGCGGCGAGATCGTCGAAGCGCTTGTCCTTGTTGGCGAGGTCGTCGATGGGAAGCATGTAGACCGTGCTGACGAGCCGTCCCTCGCGGTCATAGGCGAGGAACGGACCGGCCGGCAGGGCCTTGGGATCGACGTAGAGCTGACCGAGTCCCGGCAGGAAGTCGGGCAGCTTCACGAGTTCGCTCACCTTCTTGTAGGCTCCCGTCGGCGGAGCCTTCTCGACCTGGTCGGCGGCGAAGGCCGGCACGGCAAGCGTCAGGATTCCAATCGCGGCGGCGAAGCGAAAGATCATGATGTCATCCTTTCTCAGGGCCGAGCTATGCTATGCCCGGCACATCCCATTGGATGGATCCGCCACAGGAAGGTTCCCGAAGAAGTCTCGATCTGGCAGCCGGTCAGCGTCTGGACAGCCTGACGCCCAGCACCTTGAGGCCGGCGAGAAGCACGCCGCCATAGATCAGGGCGCCGGCGGCGCCGAGAACCGCCAGCAGGATTTCGTTGCGCCAGGCTGGGAGGAGGGCGGTCCATTCCGCGAGCGGCACCGGCGCCGACCAGGCGAAGGCTGCGAGCAGCAGGCTCGCGGCCGCGACCGCCGCGGAGGTGCGGCCGAGGGCGGCGCTCGGATCCATCCAGCCCCGGCGCATGGCGAGGATCACGAGGAGGCCGAGATTGACCCAGATCCCGATGGCAGTGGCGAGCGACAGTCCGACCACCCCGTAGGGGCCGGTCAGAACGAGCTTCAGGGCCACGTTGACCGCCACGGCCGTGAGCGAGGCGATGAGCGGCGTCACCGTATCGGAGCGGGAATAGAAGCTCGCCACGGCCGACCGGATCAGCACGGCGGCGGGCAGGCCGACCGCATAGGCGGCGAGCACCGCACCCGAGCGCTCCGCAGCGGCGGCATCGAAAGCGCCGCGCTGGAACAGGGCCGACATGATGAGATCTGGCATCGTGACGAAGGCCACCACGAAGGGGGCCGCGAGGGCCAGCGTCAGGCCCACGGCCCGGTTCTGGGCGCCATGGGCACCCGCCGCGTCGCCGGCGGCGATCCGCCGGCTCATCTCCGGCAGGAGCACGGTGCCGGCCGCAATGCCGATCACGCCGAGCGGCAGCTGGTAGATGCGGTCCGCGTAATAGAGCGAGGCCACCGCGCCCGTGGGCAGGAAGGACGCGATGATCGTGTCGGCGAACATGGCGAGCTGCACGCCGGCCGAGCCGATCACGGCCGGGCCGAGAACCTTGAAGAAATGCTTCATGGCCGGATCGAGGCGCGGCGCTTCGAGACCCGGCGCCACGCCGAGCCGCCTGGCCGCGATCCAGACCAGCAGCAGTTCGAGAACGCCCGCGACCGTGACGCCCCAGGCGGCCGCATAGCCGGCATTGGGGAACAGGAAGGCGACCGCCAAAGCCGCCACGATGGAAACGTTGAGCAGGACGGGGGCGGCGGCGGCCGCCGCGAACCGCTCATGGGCGTTGAGGATCGCCGAGAGGATCGTCACGAGCGTGACGAAGAGGAGATACGGGAAGGTGATGCGGGTGAGCGTCACCGCGAGGTCGAACTTCGCCGGATCCTCCGAGAAGCCGGGGGCGAGGAGGGTCACCACCACGGGCATGGCGAAAAGCGCAAGGACGAGGAATGCGACCTGCACGATCAGCATCAGGGTGCTGATGCGGCTGGCGAAGGAACGCGCGGGGGTGGCGCCCTCGCGCTCAAGCACGCCCGCATAGGTGGGCAGGAAGGCGCTGTTGAAGGCGCCTTCGCTGAAGATGGCGCGGAAATGGTTGGGGATACGGGAGGCCACCACGAAGGCGTCGGCGATCGGCCCCACGCCCATGACGGCTGCGAGCACCACGTCGCGGATGAAGCCGGTGAGACGCGAAACGAGCGTCCAGCCGCCGACGGAGAGGATCTTTCTGAACATCGCTGTCAGGCCCGGCGCATGCGGTAGCTGTCGGGGACGAGGTCGCTCGAGACTTCCGCCGCGCCGCCGATCCGCTCGGCCACCACGTAGAGGGGCCGCCGCTTCACCTCGGCGAAGATGCGGCCAACATATTCGCCGACGACGCCGAGAGACATGAGCTGGATGCCGGAGAAGAACATGATCGAAACGATCAGGCTCGGAAAGCCCGGGAGATCGGTGCCGAACAGGAGCGTGCGGATCATGAAGAAGAGCGCGGTGGCGATCGACAGGATCGAGATCAGGAACCCGATATAGGTCCAGATCCTGAGAGGTACCGTCGAGAAGGCGGCAATGCCGTCGAAGGCGAAGCGGAAGAGCGTCCTGAAGCTCCACTTCGAGGTGCCGTGTTGGCGCTCCTCCACCACGAAAGGCACGCCCGTCGCCTTGAAGCCGATCCAGGCATAGAGGCCTTTCGAGAAGCGGGCCTTCTCGCCCAAGGTCCGCAACACCTCGACGCCCTTGCGGTCGATGAGCCGGAAATCGCCCGCGCCCTCGGGCAAGGCGATTTCGCCGAAGCGGGCGAAGAGCTGATAGAACAGGTGGGCGAAACCGCGCTTGACCCGGGTTTCGTCGGAGCGGTCCGTGCGCTGGCCGTAGACCATGAGGTAGCCCTCGCGCCAGCGCTCCACGAAGGTCTCGATCATCTCCGGCGGGTGCTGCAAGTCGGCGTCCATGATCACCACGGCGTCGCCCTTGGCATGGTCGAGCCCCGCCGCGATCGCGATCTCCTTGCCGAAATTGCGGCTGAAGGAGACGGCGCCGACGCGGGGCTCGGCGCGGCTGATCGCCTTGATCTTGTCCAGGGTATCGTCCCGGCTGCCGTCATCGACGAAGATCACCTCCCAGGCCGACGTGATCCGGTTCAGGATGGGGAGCAGGCGCTCGCACAAGGGCACGACGTTCGCGCTCTCGTTGTGCACGGGGATGATGACGCTGAGCTGAGGCGACGCCACTGATCGAACCTTTGATAACCGGGCTGCATCAAGAGCCGAGTTTGCGCCTTTGCTCAAGGGGATTAGGGTGCGGCAAAGCCGATTTTAGGGATATTCATGAGCCGCTCTCGTACCGTAATCCTTTGCGCCGACGACTTCGGCATCGCCTACGGGGTCAGCCGAGGGATCGTGGAGCTGGCGGAGATGGGCCGTCTGTCGGCCACCGGCGCCATGACCAACATGCCGGGATGGCGCCGGGCGGCGCCGGATCTGATGCCCCTTCGAGGGCGAATCGCCGTCGGGCTGCACCTCAACCTCACGGTAGGTTCGCCCTTGGGACCCATGCCGAAGCTCGCACCCTCGGGACTGTTTCCGGCCCTGAAGGAGCTGCTGCCGATGGCCTTGAAGCGGCAGCTCGATGCGATCGAGGTCGCCGGCGAAATCGGCCGCCAGATCGACGCTTTCGAGGCGGCGTTCGGCGAGGCACCGGCCTTCGTCGACGGCCACCAGCATGTCCATGTCCTGCCGGTGGTCAGGCCGGCCCTGATCGGGGCTCTGAAGGCGAGGGGCTTGGCCGGACGCGTATGGCTGCGCGATCCCTCCGACAAGGCCGCGTCGATCCTGCGCCGGCCCATCGGGCGCAGCAAGGCGCTCGTCGTCAAATCCCTGGCCCGCGGCTTTGCCCGCAGCGCCCATGCGGCGGGTTTCCGGACGAACAAGGGTTTTTCAGGATTCGCTCCCCTCGATCTCTCGGTGCCGGCGGCTCGCGTCTTCGAAGAGGCTTTTTCGAAACTGGGGGAGAGCCCCCTCGTCATGTGCCATCCGGGCTATGTGGATGACGAGCTGCGCTCGCTCGATCCGGCGCTGGAAAGCCGGGTGGACGAGCTGAATTATCTGAAGTCGGATGCTTTTCGCGAGCTGCTGGAGCAGCGCAGGTTGAGGCTTACAAGCTCTGTGGCCTGACAGGCCCGTTCACAACGTCACCACCGGCCCTCAAGTCGGTTCGCCCCGGTCTTGAACTCGCCTGACCGTCTCAACGGATGAGGAGTGCGCTCGCGTAAAGCCCCAGTCCGAACACGATGTGGCCGGCGATGTTGAGAGCCCTGATCTGGTTGGCGTTGGGCCGCTTCGAGGCGGCGATGCCTGCGCCCATGCCGGGCTGAAGCAGGAACCAGCCGGCACCCACGGTCACCAGACCGACGATGAGGGCCGGCATGAGGGTCGGCTGCCGGGGCCAGTCGGGCGGTGTGACCGCGAGCAGGATCGCCGCGAACAGGATGCCGACCGCATAATGGCCGATCCAGCCTGCCGCCCGCTCATAGGCGACGGGACGGGCCTGAGCGATGTCCGCGTGATACACCGTCCCGCCGGCCAGATGGCAGAACCAGCGCCCGACCAAGCCCCAATTCGCGCCGGGAAGGCCGAAGGCGTGCTTCAGCAGCAGCCCCCACAGGTCGAAGATGGCGGTGGCGCCGATCCCGAGCAGCAGGGAGCGGTACAGGAAGTCGATCACGGGTTCGTCTCCACGGGACGACATGAAACGGGCCTCCGAAGAGGCCCGTCTGACGTATCGTTGTTGCGCTTACTTGGTCGCGTTCTCGTACATTTCCTCGACATGCTCCCAGTTGACGAGATTGTCGAGGAAAGCCTTGAGGTAGTCGGGACGGCGGTTGCGGTAATCGATGTAGTAGGAATGCTCCCACACGTCGCAGCCGAGGATCGGCTGGGCGCCATGCACGAGCGGGTTCTCGCCGTTCGGGGTCTTCATGATGGTGATCTTGCCGTCCTTGACGGCGAGCCAGGCCCAGCCGGATCCGAACTGGCCGACGCCGGCCTGGATGAAGTCTTCCTTGAACTTATCCACCGAGCCGAGGTCCTCGACGATCTTCTTCTCGAGCTTGCCCGGGAGGGCGCCGCCGCCATTGGGCTTCATCCACAGCCAGAAATGGATGTGGTTGTAATGCTGGCCGGCATTGTTGAAGAGGGCTTGGTTCTTGCCGTAGGAGCCCTTCACGACCTCCTCGACGCTCTTGCCCTCGAATTCCGTGCCTTTCAGCAGGTTGTTGCCGGTGTTGACATAGGCCGCATGGTGCTTGTCGTGGTGAAACTCCAAGGTTTCCTTCGACATGTAGGGCTGCAGGGCATCATAAGCATAAGGCAGTTCGGGCAGGGTGAACGACATCAGCGTCTCCTTTGGATTGAACGACCCGGAGCATCGGACCCAGAAGCGGAAGCCTCTGGTCGGATCCGATGCCTCGTTTAGCTGCGCATCGCCCGACGCGGACCGGGATGGCCACGCGATGCGCCTGAGGCGTTAGTTAAAGCGCCACCTGCCGGAGAGCAACGGCCAAGCTCCGGACTTTTTTCTGCTCAAGCTTCCCACGCCGTTGTCTTTTGCCTATAGAAGCATAGCTTTGCCTTGATTGTCTTTGGTTTGCGTATGATGGAGACGGCATGATCATCGCTCTTCTGGCCCTCGCTCTTGCGATGATCGTTGGTGGCCTGCTCGCTGCTTTCTTCGGATGGGATATCGTTCTGGTCGAGCGCGGCTGGACGATGGTGATCGCCGGCAGCATCACGGCTGCGAGCGGCGCGCTCCTGCTCGGGATCGCGGCCGCCGTCGTCAAGCTGGCGAAGATCGAGACCCGGTTGTCGCAGCTCCGGACCGGCTTCGGCGAGGACGCCCTTCCCGGAACGAAGGCTTCGCCCGACCTTTCCCTGGCAGCTCTCTCCGGCGGCGTCGCGGCGGGAGCGGCATCCGCCGAGGCCGGCGACGACAAGCAGGCTGAGGATGCGCAGCAGCCCACCCTTCCGCTCTTCGAGGACGACGACAAGCGCGAGCCGGCCGAGGACGAGGTGAAGACCGCCGAATGGCCGGAAGAGCCGCGCGTCTACGACCCTGTCGTTCCGTTCCCGCCCAGAACAAGCCCGTCGACGACCCTGTCTCCTGCGCCCTCCCGCGAAGAGGACGAACCGGACATGAAGGTGCCCGACTTCCTTCTGGCCGAACGGAGGCGCGACGCGGACGAGGAGCCGCGCGTGATCGACGGTTCCGACATCTATCATCGTGACCTGGACGAGCCGGGGCCCGAGCCGCGCGAGCGCGACAAGTCCGACGAGCGGCAGGAGGAGGCTGTCGAGACCGTAGTGGATCGTGAGCCTGAGCCGGATCACGAGCCTGCCGGCGCCACGGATCTCGGTCGGTACGAGGGACCGGAAGACGAGGCTGCTTCCGATGCATCCCATCCTCCCGTGGTCGTCGGCACCTACAATTCGGGCGACAACCGATACGTGATGTTCTCGGACGGTTCCATCGAGGCGCAGACCCCGAGCGGTGTGTTCCGCTTCAAGTCCCTGGATGAGCTGAAGGAGTTCATCGCCGCAGGAGGCGAGGGGAGCTCGTCGTCCTCTACCTGAACAGGGGCGCCAGCGCGCGGAAATCGTCCGTGGCCGCTTCTCCCATCCACTCGAAGACGGCCATCTCCGTCGTGACCCAGTGGCAGCCTGCATGGAGGAGCCGCGCGCAGGCGGCGGCGACGCTGTGCTGCGAGCGGCTCGAGACCGCATCCGCCACCACATAGACGTCCAAGCCCGTGTTGCGGAACTCCAGGGCGCTTTGCAGCACGCAGATATGGGCCTCGGTCCCGCAGACCACGAGCTGATGGAGGCCGCTGCCGCGCAAGGCTGCGACCCGCTCGGCAATCGCCGGGGCGCGCACGGCCGAGAAGCTGGTTTTGGCCAGAGTGACCGCGTCCGTCGGCAGCGCCTCCTGCATGGGAGGCACCGTCGCGCCAAGCCCCTGGGGGTATTGCTCCGTCACGGTGACCGGGATGCCCAGGCGCTTGGCCGCTTCCAGCAGGGTTCTCACGTTGCGGAGCACAGCCTCGCCGTCATGGATGGCAGGCATGAGCCGGGCCTGGAGATCGACGACGAGAAGCTGGGAGCGTTTGGCGTCGAGCAGCATGGGAATCCTACATGTCCGGATTGAAGGTCGGATGCTCGGTCGGGATCGGCATCTGCATCGAGAAGCGCAACCCTTCCTCGGGAAACTCCATGGAGACCTCGGCCTGCAGCTGCGTGGCCAGCACGCGCTGGAGCAGGCGCGTGCCGAAACCCTGGCGGGTGGGCGTGCTTACGCGGGGGCCGCCATGCTCGATCCATGAGAAGTTCAGCATCGGATGCTCCTGGCCGACGATCTCCCATCGCACCTCGACCTGCCCGCCGAAGGTGGACAAGGCGCCGTGCTTGGCCGCATTCGTGGTCAGCTCGTGGATCGCCATGCCGATGGGTACGGCCGCCTCCGAGGGCAGTTCGAGGTGCGGCCCCTCGATGGTGATGCGGTTTCGCGCCTCGTCCTCGTAGGGGCCGAGCTCGGTCTGGACCAACTCTTCCAGGGCTGCCTTCTGCCACAGGTCCTCGGTCAGCAGATTGTGCGTGCGGGCCAGCGAGACGATGCGGCCGACGAAGCCCTGGTAGAACTCGTCGATGCTGGTGGCGGTGCGGGCGGTGGATCCGACGATGGCTTGGACGGTCGCCAGGGTGTTCTTCACTCGGTGATGGAGTTCGCGGATGAGAAGGTTCTGGCGGTGCTCCGCCTCCTTGTAGCGCGTGATGTCGATGTTGACGCCGACCATGCGCAAGGGAGCGCCCTTCTCGTCATAGAAGAAGAGCGCGATCGTATCGATGGTGCGAACGGTCCCGTCGGGACGCCGGATCCGATAGGCCAGGTTGATCTCGGGGTCGTGGCGGGCCAGCGCCTCCGCGATGGCCCTGTTGGAGGGCTCCAGATCCTCCGGCAGCACCGCCGCTTCCCAACTGGAGAAATCTTCCCCGAACGTACCCTTCTCCAGGCCGAACAGGCGCTCCTGCTCCTCCGTCCACGTCACCTTGCCTGACGGGACGTCCCAGTCGAACACACCGATTCCGGCGGCACGCTGCGCGAGCGCCAGACGTTCCTCGCTGATGCGCAACGCCGCTTCCGTCATCTTCAGGTCATGGATGTCGACGCTCGTGCCGACCCATCCCTTGAACTCTCCCGTGGCGGCATTGTGCACCGGGGCCGCCCGGATGATGTGCCAGCGATACTCCCCTTCCGCGGAACGGTAGCGGACCTCCGTCGTATAGGGGATCTCATGGGCCATGACGGGCTTGAGTTCCTCGGTCATCCTGACCCAGTCGTCCGGGTGAATGGCCGCTTGCCAGCTATGGCCCAGAGCCTCTTCCGGAGGCAGGCCGGAATAGGTGACCCACCGATCATTCGTGTAGGTCAGTTCCAGGTTGGGCTTGACGATCCACACGAGCGCGGGGAGCGATTCCGCGATGAGCTTGAACCGCGCTTCCGTCTCGCGCAGTTTCGTCTCGGCACGGACCTTCTCGATGGCGAGCCACGTGCGCTCCGCCACGTCTTCGACCAGAGCGATCTCGTCGCTCGTCCAGTCGCGCGGCACCGATGAATAGACGTAGAATTCTGCGATGAAGCGTCCGTTCTTGAGGATCGGGACAATGAAGCCCGAGCGCGCATTGATGGTGCTGTAGAAGGCTTGGATTCGAGGGTCGCCGAGGCGCGGATCGGCTCTCACATCGTTGATGATGGCAGGTTGACCGCGCCTCAGAGCCTCGATGATCGGCCCGGCATGCTGGTCTATCTTCTCCACCTTGCCTTCGTTGGTGATGAGCCCCCACGACCATTCGCGTTCGACGATGATGACGCCGCGATCCTCGTAGACTTCGCCGTAGCCCGCCGTGTCGACCTTCAGAAGCTTGCTCACGTTGCGAGCAGCGATCTCCATGATCTCGTACTGATCGTCGATGCTGCTGATCTGGTCGTTGAGCTTGAGGAGGAACTCCTGGCGCCGTTGCGCCTGATCCATTTCCTCCCGGATCCTCTGCCGCTCTCTGATATCCTGCAGCACGCCGACGAAGCGCACAGGCTTATTGCCTTCATGAATGATTCCGCCACGCACGTGGACATGGCCGATGCTGCCGTCGGCCTTCAGGATGCGATGCTCGATGTTGAAATCCGTCCTGGTGCGCAGCGCATAGGAAATCGCCTGGTTGATGCGGTCGAGGTCTGCCGGATGGAACATGGCCTGCAGTTCGGCAAAGGTGAGCTTTGCGTCCGGCTGAAGCCCAAGATAGGACTTGAAGGCCGCCGTCCCTGTAATCTCGCCGGTGTCCAGGTTCCGCTCCCATGCCCCGAGCCGGCCGATCTCGAGCGCCACTCTCAACTTCAAGTTGCTGGCGCGGAGCGCTTCTTCGGCCTGAGCCAGTCGCGATTCCAGCTCCGCGACCCGTCCCTCTTCGCCCCTTCGAGAGGGGGCCTCGTTCTCAACCGTCAAACTGCCGCGCTCGGTCATGGGTCTGTACTCTCGAAGTCACTGTTACGCTCTGCGGCTTGGCACGGTGCTTCCTACAGGGTGTTACGTTTTCACATAGCGCATTGTATCAGTTCTGGAACCCTTCGATGCATCGAATGGCAAAGACATAGGCAAGGGCCACTTCCTCAAGGCGGTCGAAACGGCCGGCGGCGCCGGCATGTCCCGCCTCCATGTTGAGCTTGAGCACGACCGGGCCCCCGCCCGTCATGGTGGCCCTGAGCCGCGCCACCCATTTGGCGGGCTCCCAATAGGTGACCCGAGGGTCCGTGAGCCCGGCGAGGGCCAGGATCGCCGGGTAGGCCTGGGGCTTTATGTTGTCGTAGGGCGAGTAGGACAGGATCGTGCGGAACGCCGCCTCGTCCGCAGCCGGATTTCCCCATTCCGGCCATTCCGGCGGGGTCAGGGGCAGCTCGCTGTCGAGCATGGTGTTGAGCACGTCGACGAAGGGCACCTCGGCGATGATTCCCGCGAACAGGTCCGGCGCCAGGTTGGCCACCGCCCCCATGAGCATGCCGCCCGCACTGCCGCCATGGGCGACGATGCGTCCACGGGACGTGTACCCGGCCTCGATGAGAGCCTCGCCGCAGGCGATGAAATCCGTGAACGTATTCGTCTTCTTCTCGCGCTTGCCGTCCGTGTACCAGCGCCAGCCCTTCTCCGTGCCGCCGCGGATATGGGCGATGGCATAGACGAAGCCCCTGTCCACGAGGGACAAAATTCCGGTGCGGAAGCTCGCGGGCATGGACATGCCGTAGGAGCCGTATCCGTAAAGCAGGCATGGGGCCGAGCCGTCGAGCGCGACCCCGCGCCGGTGCACGAGCGAGATGGGAACCTGCTCGCCGTCGGGGGGCGTCGCAAACAGCCGGCGCGTCACGTAATCGGCCGGGTTGTGCCCGCTCGGCACTTCCTGTCGCTTGCGAAGCGTGCGCTCTCCCGTGCGCAGATTGTAATCGATCACCTCGCTCGGCGTCGTCATCGACGAGTAGTGATAGCGGATGACATCGGTGTCGAACTCGTAGCCGGCCGAGAAGCCGAGCGAATACGCTTCCTCCTCGAACGCGACGATCTCTTCGCGCCCCGTTGCGAATTCGCGCAGCACGATGCGCGGGTTTGCGTTTTCCCGCTCGAGCCGCACGAGGTAACGCGCAAGCGCGACGACGGAAAGAATCATCGTGCCGGGTCGATAGGGCACGAGATCCGTCCAATGGGTGCGTCCCGGCGTCGCGACGGGCGCCGTGACGATCTTGAAGTCTTCGGACCCGTCCGCATTGGTGAGGATGATCAGGCTGTCGCCGTGGTGCTCCACGTCGTACTTCAATTGCGGCGTGCGCGGCTCGACGAGCCGTGGCGCCGCCGCTGCGTCCGTCCGGTCGAGCAGCCAGACTTCCGAGGTTTCGTGGTCGCTCGCCTCGATGAGCACGAAGGCATCCGATTGCGTGACCCCGAGCTTCACGAAGAAGCCGGGATCCTTTTCTTCATAGATCACCTGGTCCTGTTCGGTGCCGGTCCCGAGGAGATGGCGCTTCACCCGCACGGGGCGGTGGTTTTCGTCCAGTTCGACATAATAGAAGCCGGAGGAATCGTTGAGCCAGACGGCGCCGCCTGAGGTTTGCAGCACCTCGTCCCGAAGGTCGCTGCCGGTCTCGAGATCCCGCACGCGGATCGTGAAGTATTCAGAGCCCTTGATGTCCGCTCCCCAGGCCATGAGCCGATGGTCGGGCGAATGATCCGCTCCGCCCAGATCGAAGAAGGGATGTCCCTGAGCCTCCTTGTCGCCGTCCAGCATGATCGTCTCAGCCCCGCCGTCCCGGGGCTGCCTGCAGACGAGGGGATGCTGTCCGCCCTCGCGGTAGCGGGTGAAATACGCGAAGGCTCCGTCCGGCTCGGGAACGGACGAGTCGTCCTCCTTGATGCGCCCGCGCATCTCGGCCACGAGACGGGCCTGAAACTCCTCCGTTCCGGCAAAGATCGCCGCTGCGTAGGCGTTTTCCTGCTCCAGGGCGGTGCGGATCGACGAATCGAGGGCCGACGGATCCTTGAGCACGTCCCTCCAGTTCTCCGCCTTCAACCAGGCGTAATCGTCCCGAACCTGGATTCCATGCACATCGACGATATGCGACTTCGCCGGGGTCGATGGGGCCGCAGGCAAGGGATGAGAGGGAAGGCGCTCAATATTCATGGAAATGTCCGGCAAATCATCAGGAGGCAGGATTATGCACAGATAACGAGGATTTCCCATGCCGGGTCCCGATCGGGCGAGGCGGGCCGGCCGGTGTGCAAGCAAGTGCCTTTCTAGTTACTTCTTCGGATTAGAGCGATGAAATTTGTGTGAGGAAAGCCTTAACCTATGGCAGGAGGCATTAACTGTTCAGCATAGGTCTATTGCAAAGTGAAAGTTGATACGAAGTTTTCCAAAGTTTTCCTTTTGCACATCTTGCAAAGAGGCTCAATTTGACATACTTGGACGAGCGAGCACGATTTCTGTGCAAGTACGGTGCGGCTCAAGCAAGAAGCAAGCATTGCTTCAGACGAGAATGCTCAAATTTAGGTTGAAATGCTTTTTTGAGTCATTCTAAAGAGCCGGAAAGGAAGAAAATCAAAATGAGCGACAACATCGCTGCTTCGAACTACATTGAGTTGGCTGCGGATATCGTTTCGGCCTATGTGAGCAATAATTCTGTTCCTTCGGGCGATCTGCCGACGCTGATCAACGACGTTCATTCGGCTCTTCTTCGTGTCGGGGGCGGCACCGTGGAAGCGCCGGTCGAGGCGCCGAAGCCGGCAATTCCCGTGAAGAAGTCCGTGACGCCCGATTACATCGTGTGCCTCGAGGACGGCAAGAAGTTCAAGTCGCTGAAGCGCCATCTGCGCACGCAGTACAACATGACGCCCGAGCAGTATCGCGAGAAGTGGGCCCTGCCTGTCGATTACCCGATGGTGGCCCCCAACTACGCCAAGGCTCGCTCGGAACTCGCCAAGGAAATGGGCCTCGGCCAGCAGCGCCGCAAGCGCCGTTCCTCGCGCAGCAGCAGCTAAGGTCAGCCTTCCGCGCTGAAATCAGCCGCCCCGAGGGGCGGCTTTTTGCTTTGGCCGCCTGAGGATCCCGCACTTCGCTTCCATTCGGGAGCGAACCGGTTGCGGTAGGCTGCCGGGCTCGTGCCGAGCCGTATTCGGAAATGATGCCGGAGCGTCGCGGCGGAGCCGAAGCCGGTCGCGCCGGCGATGCTTTCGATGGAATGGCCGGTCGTTTCCAGCAATTCTCGGGCACGGGCCAGGCGCTCCGTGAGCAGCCATTCCCCCGGCGGCAGGCCGGTGGCGGCCTTGAAGCGCCGCAGGAAGGTGCGCACGCTCATCCCGGCCTCTGCGGCCAGTTCCGCCACCGGCTGCTCTTCGGCCAACCGTGCCCGCATCCGGTCGAAGACGGGCGCGAACCGGAGACCCTCGCGGGCCGGCGGCACGGGGCGCTCGATGAACTGCGCCTGCCCGCCCTCGCGATGGGGCGGCACCACGAGGCGGCGGGCCAGACGGTTGGCGATCTCGGGGCCGAAATCGGCCCGCACCACATGCAGGCAGAGATCGATGCCGGCGGCGCTCCCGGCGGAGGTCAGCACCCGGCCTTCATCCACGTAGAGAACATCCGGCTCGACCCTGATGTCCGGGTAGAGGAACGAGAGGTTTTCGACATGGTGCCAGTGCGTGGTCGCGCGCTTGCCTGATAAGAGCCCGGTCGCGGCAAGCGCGAAGACGCCGGAACAGATGGACATCAGGCGTGCGCCCCGCTCGTAGGCTCTCCTCAGCGCTTCGATGAGTCCTGGAGGGACGGGCTCGGCGTGGGCGCCGCGCCAGCCGGGGATGACGATGGTGTCGGCCTGGTCCAGCAACTCCAGCCCGCCATCCGCCATGATCTGGAAGCCGCCGATGGCCCGCAGGGGTCCGGGCTCGACGGCGCAGACCGCGAAGCGGTACCAGTCCGATCCCATTTCCGGTCTCGGCAGGCCGAAGATCTCGACCGCGATGCCGAACTCAAAGGTACTCAACCGGTCATAGGCGAGGGCGACGACGAGGCGGTTTGGCATGATGTTTACGACTGTTGGCAGAAGTGCCACTTTCCACCATGACGCCTCTGCGGAAATCTGGCCACGGCTTTTCCACAAGGAGGTTGTCATGCCAACGAGTTCCGTCGCGGCCATCCCGGCCGCTGCTCCGTCCAAGGCTGCGGAGCATTTCGCAGCCCGCCTCTCGCTCGAGACGGATTGTGCCGACGTGCACGAATCCCTGTCGGGCGGCACCGTCGACTTCGTTCTCCTCGATGTGCGCGGGCCCAACGCCTATGCGCGCAGCCACGTGCCGGGTGCGCTCAATCTTCCGCATCGGGAGATGACGGCGGAGCGTCTGGCCGCCTGGCCCGAGAGCACGCTGTTCGTGGTCTATTGCGCCGGTCCCCATTGCAACGGTGCCGACCGGGCGGCCTTGAAGCTGTCCCGGCTCGGACGGCCGGTGAAGCTGATGCTCGGCGGCATGACCGGTTGGGCCGACGAGGGATTCGCCTTCGCACAGGGCTCTGCACCCGGATCGCCAGCGGTGTCCACAGCCGCCTGATACAGGCATGGTCCTTCCCGATCACAGGGGGAGGACCATTGCGGCCTCAATGTGGATGAGGCGCCCGCTGTCCGACTTATCCTCACTGTTATCAACAGAATTGAATCTTCGTTGACAACTAGGAATATGCCCCCACTATCGAGGATGGAAGGGGTGACCCTTCCTTACTTTATTTATGGGAACAAAACATGAACATTAAGGACGGCGATGCGGTTCATCAAAGTATTGCCGCAGCAAGGATTTCAGGCTCGAAGAAGGCGCAGTCGAAGCGGCGTTCGCGGAAGGCAGGCAGGCAACAGGGAATCGCAGGCGGACAACTTGTAGGCGAGCCCCTGCCCAGGGACGCATGGCGGCTTCTGACGGCGCTCGGTCGGCCGCAGACCTGCGCCATGGTGGATCCCACCGACCCGACCAGCGTGCTTGTCCACAGGCGCCGGTCGGGAATCTCGGTGGGGGCGGGGCGCTTTGCCATGGCGGTTGCGGAGCTGCTCGTGCACCGGGATCTCGGTCGCTGGGAGCAGCCTGCCTCCGGCCGGAAAAGCCTGCTGCTGACCGAGGCGGGCGAAGCCCATCTGCGACGGGTATCGGCGCCGGAGGCCGATCTGGCCTTCTTCCATCAGCATCACGACACGAATCCCGCCACCGTCGAGACGGAGGCGGGACCCGCGCGCGTGCGCGTCGATGCCGAGGAGAGCCCGCTCGACTGGCTGCGCCGCCGGAAAGGTCGCGACGGGCAGCCGATGATCGACGAGGCCTCCTACCAAGCGGGCGAGCGCCTGCGGACCGACATCATGCTGGCAGGGCTCCTGCCCGGCGTGACGGCGCGATGGGACGGCATGCCCAGGAGCGGCGGCCCGGCCTCGCCCGGCGAGGCCACGGAGCGGATGGTCGCGGCCCGCCAGCGGCTGCGCGACGCCTTCGATGCCATCGGCGGCGACTTCAGCGACCTGCTGCTTGATCTGTGCGGTTTCCTGAAAGGGCTGGAGCAGATCGAGCGCGAGCGGCAATGGCCCGCGCGCTCCGCCAAGATCGTCGTGCGCCTCGCCCTGGCGCGGCTCGCGGAGCACTACGGCATCGAAGCGTCCGCCCGCGGTCCCGCCGCTTCGCGCGGCATCCGGGTCTGGCAGGCGGTGGTGATCGAGGGCGGGCGGGTCTAGGTGGCGGCCAGGGCCATCTGCGCGTCCCGGCGGATGCGTTCGACCATGGATCTGACGCCGTTCGACCGTTGCGGCGTCAGATGCTCCGACAGGCCGAGCCCCTTGAACAGCCCCAGAGCGTCGGTCGAGAGGGCTTCCGAGGCCGTCTTGCCGCTGTAGAGGGAGATCAGGAGCGCCACGAGGCCGCGCACGATGTGGGCGTCGCTGTCGCCGCGCAGATGCAGGACAGGCTTGCCGTTTGCGGAATCCAGATCGGTCTGGAGCCAGACCTGGCTGGCGCAGCCTTGAACCTTGTTGACGTCGTTATGCGCCTCGTCCGGCAGCGGCTCCATCAGACGTCCGAGCTCGATGAGGTAGCGATAGCGCTCCTCCCACTCGTCGAGCAGTTCGAAATTGGAGACGATCTCGTCGATTGTCGGCAGCATGGCGAATCCGGATTCTCTGCCGGACATATAATCATCGCCGGGCCTTTTGGCGACCGACGGGCCCGGATTTACGTGCGAGGCTTGGACGCAGCAGGCTCGCGGTCCTCGGGACGCAGGGTGTCCGCGGGCTTGGCGGAGCCCGCCATGGGCAAGCCGGAGCTGGTGAGGATCCTGTCGACGACGGCCTGTTTGGCGCTGTCGGGGAGGGCCTTCCACACGGTTTCGAGGTGACCGGGAGCGCTTGTGGCGGGCGCTCGGTCGGCGGCCGGTTCCGTCTTGTTCGGCGCCAGAAGAGCCCCGACGGCAGCCCCGGCCTCGCCCTGCTGGCGCACGGGCGAGTAATAGAAGATGGCGCCGACGATGAGGATGAAACGGAGGATCGAAAACATGGGGCGGTCGGTTGCGCGAAAACGAAGAACGATGCAGCACCATAACGTACCGGGGCTGTGCCGCGTAGGAGGCGCGCGGGGAATCTGGAAACAGGATGAACAAAACCTTGCCGAGCTCAGGATTCGACAAGTTATTGAAGAAAAAGCTGAATTTCTGGCCGCTCTGCGCCATGCCTCCGTTCTCGCCGCCTGCGCCGGCTCGTTTTCACAGGCGATGGAAGGCAATTAGGTTTCGCTTAAACCGTCTCTGTCAGGCTTTGCCGTGAGAATGACAAGAAGCGGTGCCTTGCCGCCTTGTCTTGCAGGATGCGCGGACCAAAACGACATCAATCTTCGAAGACGGATACGACTCCCTTGCGTGAAGCTTTTGTCGATCATCCCGATGACGATCTCGACCTTCCTGCCGTCGTGCGCCGGAAGGCTCCGGCTCGCCCTGCGCAGAAGCGGGCCGCCAAGCCGCCACGCAAGCCCGGGGTGGGCGAGCGGGCGGCCGCCTTCGTCTTCAGCCATCCGCGCCAGATCCTGGCCGCCCTGTTCCTGACCGGATGCGGCGGCGCGATCGCCTGGAACGCGCTGGCGCTGCAAAGCAACCGCCATCCGGCGCCGCTCTTCAACACGCGGGAGATCGTGCTGGCGCCGGAGCCCGAGGCCGAGATCTCCCAGCCTCTGCCGCCCGTCCGTCCTGGAGCAAAGCCGGCCGATGATCCGGCGGCGCCTCAGGAGGCCGTCGCTCATCCCGCAACGGAGGCAGCGCCGCCCTCGCCGGTCACTGCGCCTAAGGCGCCTGCCCGGAGCCCGATTGCCGACATGATCCGCAACGGCGGCCAGCCCATAGCGGCTCCGGCCCCGCCGGCGCGCGCCCCGCAGGCTGCCGCTCCCACCACGCCGGCGGCTGCGCCGGCACCGGCGCGGAGCGCCGCGCGCGATCCCATCGCGGACATGATCCGCCTGGGCGGCCCGGTGCCGGTTCCGCCCGGCAACGTGGGGCGGCCCGACCAGGGCGACGTGGTTCTGGCAGGCCAGCGGGCCTTGGCCCGGCTGGGTTACAGCGTGAAGGTGGACGGCCAGATGGGCTCCGGCACGCGGCAGGCCATCGAGCGCTTCGAGCAGGACCGCCGGCTGCCCGTGACGGGCGAGCTGAACGCCAGGACGGTCCGCGAACTCTCCGCCGCTTCCGGCATCGCGGTCCCCTAGTGTCCAGGCTTCGCTCGGATTTCTGGGTGTCCGCCTATCTGCGCCGCTGTTCGGTGGAGGGCATCGATGCCGCTCTGCGCAAGCGCGGCGCCGCGGAGGCCGGTGCCATCTTCGTGAAGGTGGATCGGCTCGACGGCACCGCGAGCCTCTATGGTCCCGCGCCGCAGCTCTTCCTCGATGAAAGCGGCGAGCGCCTGTTCTCGCCGATCCTGCAGGGCGTGATGCCCCTCGACGTGGAGGAGCGCATGACGCGCGAACTCCGCTTCGATCCGGACCTCTGGTTGGTGGAGGTCGACGACAGGGCGGGACGCCATTTCCTCGACCTCGCATCCGAAGATTGATCGGGCGGTCGCCCTGCAGCGGGAAGCCCGGCCTGTGGAGCCTGCGGCTTACACGGCTCGACCCACACTCATCGTTGCCCGGAACTCTGCGTCTTCATTGATGAAGGCTGCCTCCGTTCCCGCCCCGACGGCGTCGAAGAAACGGCTCACGAAACAGCGGAAGGCCGCGCAGAGCGCGATGTCGCAGATCTGCGTGTCGGAGAACCCGACCGCCCGCAGCCGGTCGATGTCGGCCTGGGAGATCCGGGATGCGTCCTGCGCGATTGTCTCCGCATAGGCCAGCATCTCCACATCCTTGTCGGGCAGGCCGGCGGTCCGGAAATCCCGTTGAACCGCGAGCACGGCCTCCTTCGACCCGAGATCGTCGATGAGCTGCCTGCTGTAGACATGGGAGCAGTAGGTGGACGGGATGTGCTTCGCGGCGATCAGCGTGATCAGGCGCCACTCCCGAAGGCCGAGCGAGAAGCCGGCGCGGACCCGGTCGGAAAAATCCGTGTAGATCGGCAGCAGGTCCGGCCGGGCGGTGAAGCATTTCGCGGCGTCCATGACGAAGCCGATTTGCGCCCTCTGCCGCTCGTAGATCTCGGCGACCCTGCCGGTGGCTTGCTCTTCCTCGATCGTGTGCAGGTACATGCGAGCCTCCGGTGCGATCGCCAGCACACGCAATCTAGCAGAAACTCGGTCGCGCCGGCATTCGTCCTTCGCCACGTTCGAACGGCGGCTTTGAACGATCGCTTCGCCGTCTATGCGAGCGCCTCTCCGGACAGGGTCCTGACGTCCAGGATGGCCTCGGTGAGGGCGAGGGCGATGGGGCCGGGAACGTCCCGCATCTCCCGCACCAGCTCCCTGATGGCGGAAAGCGGGTAGGACAGGGCCGGGTGCAGGCTGAGGAAGATCCTGATCGCATCCTGCTGTGTCAGCCCCAAGACCTTCAGGGCCAGAGCGAGCAGGCGGTGGCGTCCGGTTTCGAGGATGCGCCACTCCGTCGAAGCGGGAAAGCCGAAAAGTGTGGTGAGAAGAGCCTCCAGCCGGCGGTCGTCGCCCTTGAGCCCTGCGGCGAGAAGTTCGGCGAGATCCTGCTCGGTCACCGCGAACGACAGGGTGACCCGCCGATGGGCGAGGGCCGTTTCGACGCGCTCGCGGATGGCTTTGCGGCGCTCGGGATCCGCAGCAAGATAGAGGGACGCCTGAACGGCCGTCGGGAGATCGGTGCGGTCGAGAAGAATGCGGGCGAGGATGGGGCGCTGACGGGCGCGCCGCAGCAGATCCGTAAACAGTCCGGTGTCCGGAGCGAAGGCCGGATTTTTGGCAAGCGCGTTCTCGACCGCGCACTCGCGCAGGGCCAGCAGTTTGTGGATGGTGGCCGGATCGAGGTCGGGTTGCGAGGCGAGGGAGAGCCGCCCCTCCGGCGTTGCAAGCTGCCTGGTGCCGAAATTAGGCTGCAGCCGCGTCACGCGATGCTGCACGATCTCGCGCGCGGCGGGTGAATGCCGGGCCAGGTACTCGAGCACGGAGGCCGGCGTGTCCGGGCAGGGCGCCAGGATGCGGGCGAGATCGAGCAGGGTCGCAGGATCGGTTTTCGGCAGGAAGCCCAGAACGAGAGTCTCGAAGGTCTCGATGCTCTCGCGGTCGCGCGCCGGTGCGGCGACGAACATGTCCGCGTTCACCTTCAGGAGAGCAGCGCGCGCATCGGATGTGCCGTCCGGTGACCCGAAACCCGACAGGTCCGACCAGAGATCCGGATTGGCAGAGGACGCCATGCTCGCACTCGCTTCAACGCAACCGGTCGAAGGCTAGGGGGCCTTTCTTAGCGCACCTTTAACAGGCGCGAAGGACTTGGAATTTAAGCATTCCGCCCGGGGAACATAAGCGCGGCAGTGATTGTTGTTTTCATGTCAGGGTAGGCATTTTTCTTCAGTGCGAAGCCCCGTGGAAACCAACTGTTAACCATAGGTCACTTTTTGTGAGTCAGTCGTAGAGGCAGCCAGTGGCACGATAGAGGAGGACACAATGCGAGACGTCTGGACCAGATCACCGGGAGTGGTGATCGCCTTTCCGGATCATATGGAACGTCCGCGGCGCCCGACCCTGTCCGCCGATGAGCCTCGAGGCGAGATCCTGCTCTTCACCGGCGTTCGCTACGAGCGGCCTTCTCCCAATCCCGGTCCTTCCCGCCCGCTGGCCTCCAACAGCCCTGGACGCCGCCGCTCTTAATTCATCCTGATTTCAATGACGATGAGGCGCCGTTAGGCGCCACGTATCGGGCTTGCCAGATCGTGCACCATGAGCACCGCATCCGGCCCATAGCTCGCAAGTTTCGCCGCCAGGCCCGGTCGGGTCAGGACGCGAAAGCCGGCCTTCTCCCAAAACGCCTGTGACCTGTTGACGGCGACGAGCGACAGATTGTCGAAGCCCGCCGCGCGCGCATGGGCCGTCAGCCTGTCCACCGCCTGCGCGGCATATCCTTTGCCGCGGGCTGCCGGCAGCATGGCAACGTCGTGGATGTAATAGGTCGTAGGAGCCGCAGGAAGCTCGCCCAGCAGCCCGTTCAGGCGCGGCGGCTCTCCCAGGCGCCAGGGATGGGTGAGCGCGTAGCCGACGGCCTTCTCGCCCTCGGTCAGCATGAGGCAACCTGGCGGATAGAGGTGACGACGCTCCGCCAGGACCTCACGGTCTTCCGGATGGCCGAGGTGGATCGTATCGGCAAGAACCTGCACCTCGGCCAGATCCTCGGCCATCATGGGCCGCCAGGGCATGGCCCTCAGGTATCCTGCTCGGCGGTGCATGACACCGCCTTGGCGGCGTCCTCCGCCTGAGGCCGCAGGCTGGGACTCGGAGCGGCCACGCGCACGATGACGAAGCCCTGCTGTTCCGGCGCGACGATGCGCACGTCGCGCGAGGGATCGTTCTCGTCCTCCGCGGCCCGGGCCTCGTCGAGCTGGCGGGCAGTCATGGCGACGATCTCGAGCTCGCCCCGCACGGCGGCGCGGTCCGTGACGGCGAAGAAGACCCCGCCCGATTCCTTGTGAAAGGAGAAGGACAAAGGAAGGGATCCGGTGCGGGCGGCGATGCGCATGGGGCCGTTGCGCAGATCGAAGGCGCACGTCGCCACGGCGACGGCCGGATCCGGCCTCGGCAACCAGGTGTTCTCGCCGCCCGGCGCGCTGACGATCTGGGCCTTGTCGGCGGTCAGAGTGGCCTGGACCTTGGCGAAGGCGTCCTGCTCGGCAAGATAGGGACTGGCGAGAATGGCCGCGATATGAACACCCGCGGCGATCACGATGCCGCAGAGGGTGGCGATGAGGAAACGACCGAACCCTCTCATGCTCCGCATCCCAGGCGCTGGATGATGGGGAAATCGGCTTCCTCGAGGTTGGCGCCGGCAGCCCCGGGAGGATCGTAGAGACGCAGCGCCAGCGTGAAGGGGCCGGACGCGGGAAGCTGGAGCCAGTTGCCCGGCTGCAAGGCGCGGGACAGGGCGATGCTGAACCGATCCTGGTAGTCCCGGAGCACTTCCGCCGAGGTGAAGCTTCGGCGCCCGAGCGCGGTCGCAGGCAGGCGTCCGTCTCCATCGTAGAGCGTCAGCGTCCAGAGCCGCGCGGCGGGCGCGACGACCCCGACGGAATACGTGCAGGCGGAATCGAGCGGCCTGCCTTCGCTGTCCGACCGGGCCGTGAAACCCAGTCCTTCGCCGGTGGCCAAAGGCACGTCGCCGTGCCGGGCG
The DNA here is from genome assembly GCF_036314085.1 of Microvirga sp. CF3016. Classification (NCBI taxonomy): domain Bacteria; kingdom Pseudomonadati; phylum Pseudomonadota; class Alphaproteobacteria; order Hyphomicrobiales; family Methylobacteriaceae; genus Microvirga; species Microvirga sp. CF3016. The sequence continues at coordinate 359,808 of NZ_JAYGGM010000004.1, read as the reverse complement.
ATGATCGCACGCATGTAGGGATCGGCCTCGGGCGAGCCGAGCTTCGGCCAAGCCTGCCAGGGGCCGAGACGCAGGCTTCCGAAGGGCGGATCCCCGTTCATCGCCCAATAGGCGGAGCCAAGCCCCAGTCCCAGCGCCAGAAGCAGCGTGTAGACCACGAGGAAGGCTGTTGGGACGCGTCTGACGGTCACGGGCGACAACGGGGCGGATGGCGCGCGCATGGAAGCGGCCGCAGGGGCGTTCGTCAAGGGAGCCTCTGTCTGCATTCGTTAGGGCATGGCAACTTGGCGGCGGCTGTCCACGGCCGCAGAGCTGCGCGGCGCCTCGGGAGCCTTGCCCGTCGTGACGGAGCGGTCGACCGACTGGAACAGGGTGCCGATGCCCCCGAGAACCTCATATGACTTGCGCGAGAGCGTGCCGGCCAGGAAGGCCTGGGCGGGCGCCTGAGCCTGATCGGCCGTGGGACCTTTCGCCGACGCCACGCGGGAGGCATTCGCCGGGCTCGCGCCGGGAATGGGGCGGATCTCCAGGTTCTGGTGGGCGAGATTCATCACCTCGTGCCAGGTCATGGCGGGAAGGGTGCCGCCGGTCATGTCGTTCATGGGGCTCGAATCGTCGTTGCCGTACCAGACGCTGGCGACGAGGTTGCCGGTAAAGCCCACGAACCAGGCATCCTTGTAGCCGTTGGTGGTGCCGGTCTTGCCCGCGACAGGAATGCCTTCGAGCGCGGCACGCTTGCCGGTTCCTTCCTCGACCACCTTGTTGAGCATGAAGTTCATGTCGTGGACGACGCGGGTGTCGAGCACCTGCTTGGGCGGGGTATCCCGATCGTGACGGTAGATGATCTCCCCGGAGGAGTTACGAACCTCCCAGGCGGCATAGGGATCGGCGCGCTTGCCGCCATTGGCGAAGACCGCGTAGGAGGCCGCCATGTCGATGGGGGTGACCTCGGCGGCGCCGATGGGCAGCGAGCTCGAATCCGTCAGCGGGTGGGTGAGACCCATGCGCTTGGCCGTATCGATGATCACCGCCCGGCCTGCCTTGGCATTGCCCTTGCCGATCTCCAGCGACATCCGAACGGGGATCGAGTTGATCGAGCGGGCGAGTGCCGAGGTGAGGGACATGGAGCCGGAGAAGGATCGGCCATAGTTCTGCGGACACCAGTTGCCCAGGCAGATCGGCTGATCGACCACGTTCGAATTGGGCCGCAGCTTGGGGTTGGTGGTCATGGCCGCCACATAGACGAACGGCTTGAAGGACGAGCCGGGCTGCCGGAGGCCCCCGGTGGCGCGGTTGAACTGGCTCTGACCGTAGTCCCGCCCGCCGACGATGGTGCGCACGGCGCCGTCCACGTCCATGACGACGATCGCGCCCTGGCCGGCCTTGTACTGGCGTCCATGCTGGCGGAGCATGTTTTCCAGCGTCTCTTCCGTGTGGCGCTGCAGCGCCGTGTCGAGAGGCGTCTTCACGATCAGCACGCGCTCGTTGCCGAACTTCTTCTGGGACGCGAGGGCCTTCACCTGCTCGAACGCCCAGTCGAGGTAGAAGTCGGGGGTCGTCTCGCGCTCGCGGTTGATCGGGGTCGCCGGATTGCGCCGCGCCGTCTGGATCTGGCCTTCCGTCAGGAAGCCAGCCTCGACCATGTTGCGCAGGACCTCGTTCGCTCGGGCGCGGGCTGCCGGCAGGTTCACGTGCGGGGCATATTTGGTCGGGGCCTTGAACAGGCCGGCCAGCATGGCGGATTCCGCCAGGGTCAGCTCCTTGGCGGGCTTGCCGAAATAGTAGTCCGCCGCCGCCACGACGCCGTGGGCGCCGCCGCCCATATAGGCGCGGTCGAGATAGAGTTTGAGGATCTCGTCCTTGGTCAGGTGGAACTCGAGCCAGATGGCCAGGAAGGCTTCCTTGATCTTGCGTTCCAGGGATCGCTCGTTGGTGAGGAAGAGGTTCTTGGCCAGCTGCTGGGTGATGGAGGAGCCGCCCTGGACGACGCCGCCGCCCTGGGCGTTCACCACGAGAGCCCGGAAGGTGCCGATCGGGTCGATGCCCCAGTGGTCATAGAAGCGCCGGTCTTCCGTCGCCAGGGCGGCCTTGATCATGTAGTCCGGGAAATCCTCGAGCTTGTAGGAATCGTCGAGGTGGAGACCGCGGCGCCCGACCTCCTGGCCGTAACGGTCGAGGAAGGTGACCGCGAGATCCTGGGTCTTCAGCCAGTCGTCCTCCGTCTCCCGGAACGCCGGGAGGGCGAGGGCCAGCATGACGATGCCGCCAACGACGCCCAGGGTCGTCGCCTCGCTGGTCAGATCCAGGATCCCGCGAAGGGGCCCGCGGAACCGCAGGCACCGCATCTTTTCCGAGTACCAGCCCCATCCGGCGGCCAGCCCACGTCCGCTCTGGAACAGCGCAGAGTTGAGCCAAGCATCGAACCACAGCGCCGCGCGCTTGATCCGCGTCGTAAAGGGGATGGGAGGCTGCTGGCTCACGATGGTCCTTTGGGGCAGTCAGGGTCTGACCTGCCTCGTTATGATCCTTGAATTCGTTGTCGGCAACGCCGAAGCGTGGCGATGCTGATATATATAACTCAAAACCTTGTTTGGAGGTTCAGGGCGATTTACCTCTTCAGAAGTATCGGCGGCCCGCTATTCGGTTTAGCACCGTCCTTCAAACCGCCTCAAAGAGACGTCAAAGCGCCCACATGCCAAATGCCGCACCTGTCATCCGCCCTCAGCCCGAGGAGCAGCCCTTCTGGCGCGTGAAGCCGCTCGAGGCCATGGACCTCGACGAGTGGGAGAGCCTGTGCGACGGCTGCGGGCGCTGCTGCCTCGTCAAGCTCGAGGACGAGGATACGGCCGAGGTGATGTACACGAATGTGGGCTGCACCCTTCTCGACGACCAGACCTGCCGCTGCCGCGACTATCCGAACCGGCAGGCCAAGGTGGCCGATTGCGTGCGCCTGACGCCGCAGGCCGTGCGCGGCCTCTCCTGGCTGCCCCACACCTGCGCGTACCGGCTGGTGGCCGAGGGGCACGACCTCTATTGGTGGCACCCGCTCGTCTCGGGCGATCCGGAGACGGTGCACGCCGCCGGAATCTCCGTCCGTGACCGGGTCGCCGGGCCGGAGGAAGACTTCACGATCGCCGAACTCCTGGAGCGCATCACCGACTGGCCGATGGAGGATCCCGGCGTCCGGGAGGCGTGAGCGCTCCTGTGGCGGGCGCAGACGCGTTTTGCTGATCCGCCGTCGAGGCTGCGTTCGTCCGACCGGTAGGGCTGATGCCGTGCCTTCTCGCCGGGCAAACCGTCGCAGATCCGCGCGTCGCGACGATCGAACGACCGCGCTCGCCTCAGAAAGGCGCAGTGACCAGGCTGCATGATGCATGGGCCGCTGCAGTAAGACCAGTGGCCGGCCTGAATCCTACCCCTTTCGAGTAGTCGCCATCTCTTTCGAGTAATTGCCACCGCGGCCTTGAGAAGCGACCATTCTCGACCCCGCATCAGTTCTGATCCCGTATTCTTCAGAATAATTTCCGAACAGGGTGGTTTTATGCCTGCTATTGCTACTTATGGCCTGACTGGTAATGCGTATATCGATGGTGTTCTCGGCGGATATAAATGGGCGATCAACAGCATAACTTACAGTTTTCCTACCAGTGGCTCACATTTCGGGAATTCATACGGAACGGCTGAGAACATTACGAATTTCGGGAGCCTCGGTGCCGTTCAGCAGACGACCGCTCGCAATGCCCTCAAGACCTATGCCTCGGTGGCGAATCTGACCTTCACGGAGATCGCAGAAACTGACACGCAGCATGCCGATGTCCGCCTTGCGATGTCGGACAAGACCGGCTCGGCCTGGGCCTACCTTCCGAGCACGGCGGCGGAAGGCGGGGATGTCTGGTTCAACAGTTCCAATGGCTATTTCACCAACCCGGTGAAGGGCAATTATGCCTTCATGGTCTTCCTGCATGAGCTCGGTCACGCGCTTGGCCTCGAGCATCCGCACGAAAATGCCATGCCGCAGGATCGGGACACGCTGGAATATACGGTCATGAGCTACCGTTCCTATGCCGGCGGCTCGACGACGGCAGGCTACACCAACGAGACCTGGGGCTATGCGCAGTCGCTGATGATGTACGACATCGCGGCCGTGCAGCACATGTATGGGGCGAACTACGCCACGAACGGCGGCAACTCGACCTATACCTGGAATGCGACGACCGGCGAGATGGCGATCAACGGCATCGGTCAGGGAAGGCCCGGCGGCAACAAGATCTTCCTGACCGTCTGGGACGGCGGCGGAAGCGACACGTACGACCTTTCCAACTATGCCACCAATCTCAAGGTCGATCTCCGTCCCGGAGAATGGACCAAGACGTCCACCGCTCAGCTTGCCAAGCTGAACTGGGACGGCTCGAAGGTTGCTGTCGGCAACATCGCCAATGCGTTGCTGTACCAAGGTGACACGCGTTCGCTCATCGAGAATGCCGTAGGCGGATCGGGCAACGATTCCTTGACCGGCAACGAGGGTGCCAACCTGCTCAGAGGCAGTGCCGGAACGGACAAGCTGTACGGGCTCGGCGCAGGAGATTCGCTCGACGGCGGTGCTGGAGCCGACACGCTCGCTGGAGGCGCCGGAGCGGACATCTTCGATTTCAACTCCGTCCGGGATTCGCTGTCGAGCGCCCGCGACACGATCCAGGATTTCCTTCGGGGCTCCGACCGGATCGATCTGCGCACCATCGATGCCAATGCGGCCGCCGGCGGAGATCAGGCCTTTTTCTTCATCGGAAACACGTCCTTCACGGGTCAGAGCGGCCAGTTGGCCTTCGCTGGCGGGGTGCTCTCCGGCGACGTGAACGGCGACAGGACCGCCGATTTCCGCATCAACGTCACGGGCATCTCGACCATGGGCGCCACCGACTTCTATCTCTGATGGGAGGCTTTGGGGATGCACCGATGAGCGACTGGATCGACTTCGGCCACTGGCCGAACTGCGCACGGATGGAGCGGCCCGGCTTCGTGTTCGAGGTGAGGAACAACGAGGGGCGCAGCCTCCTGACCACCTGCACGGTTCCGCTCCCGCTGCCGTTCGACTGGACGTCGCCTCCGGTGCGTTTCCGTCTGGTCGAGGCGCCGAAGCCGCGCCGCTCGAATCCCATTCCGAAGCCGCAGATCTGATACGCTCAGCGCCGCTGCCTCCGCGATGGTCCTGTCATTGGGCCTTATTGTGCAGGCTTCCGGCGCCGCGACACCAGCGTCGGGCTCGTTCCCTGGGCGATCTGCAGGCAGGTGAGCATGTCCACATAGCTCGGCGTCCCGCCGATTTGCGCCTCCTGCCCGCACATGTCCCGTTGGCCGGCAGGCGCGCTGCTCCACATCGCGCGAAGCTGGCGTTCCGCCGCCGTCTCGTCGCGCATGCAGCTTTCGTACGGGTTCGTATCCTGCGGCGTCAGGGCACGCGCCTCTTTGCAGGTCGCCTCGACATTGAAGCGCGGGGGCTCCTGGGCCATGACGGTCGAGCCCCAAAGGCTTCCGACCAACACCGTCAAACCGAGCGTACAGGCCCTCATGGCAGCCTCCTTCACGTGTCGAATTCGTGTGACCTCGACCTCACCTGGCAAGTCCGGAATGCCGTAACACCTGAGACCTGCGTGGTTGGCCCACTGCAAGACGCGCAGGATCTCATTCCGCCCAATAGAAGCTCATCACAGTGTAAGGCATGTGCTCCAGCCCGCAAGGGCGCAAGGGTTGGGACTCGGTTCGTGAACGGCCGGATATCGCCCTCCCGCCAAATCCGCGATCAGGAGCCGGCCTCTTGCCGGCTGCCGCTGCCGGGCTCGCCGGGAACGTCGGTCTGCTCCCCGAGGGTCTCGCGCACGTAGAGCTTCTTCACCAGCACGTAGGTGACCACCGCGAGGGGAAAGCCGAAGATCAGGCCGAGGGTGCCGAACAGGACGCTGCCGATCAAGATGGCAAACAGCGCCAGGGCGGGAGGAACGCTGATCACGTGTCGCGCCACCAGAGGGAAGATGACATTGCCCTCGATCTGCTGGATCGCCATGACCGCGAGCACGGTCCAGAGAGCGGCCTCGCCGCTCACGCTGAACGCGATCAGGATGGCCGGCAGCGCTCCCAGGATCGGCCCGAGGAATGGGATGAAATCGGCGATGCCCGCGATGAGGCCGAGCGCCAGGGCCGAGGGCAGGCCGATCAGCCAGAAGGCGATGGTGGAGAGCACTGCGACGCAGGCCATCGCGATCAGCTGCGAGGTCAGCCACAGCTTCAGGGCCTCTCCGGACGCCTGCAGGGAGCTGTGGACCCGTGGATGGTGGTGCATCGGGAAAAGCTTGACGAACCCCTCCCGGTAAAGCCGCGGCGCGGCGGCGATGTAGAGGCCCGCGATCACCACGAGGATGAAATCAGCCAAGCCGTTGAGGATGGCGCCGCCGATCCCCGCAAGACGGGCCGCCATTCCGCCGGTCGGCGCATTGCTGACGATCTCCGACAGATCGTCGCTCACCGGTCCGAGGCCGAGTTGCTTGCTGAAGTTGTCGACCGCGAAGGGGAGCCGTTCGACCACGTTGGAGAATTGGGCCCGGACCTGCGTTCCGAAGAGGGCGATGATGGCCAGGAACAGGATGAAGATGAGCAGGCTGGCGGCGGTCAAGCTCCAGCGGCTGGGCACCTTGAGAAAGCGCACCAGCGCGTCCGAGGCCGCATGGAGCAGGATGGCCACGAGAACGGCCCCGAAGGCGAGAAGAAGAACGTCCGACAATTTCCAGAGGAGGAGCGCGAGCAGGGTGATCCCGAGAACGATGAGGACCTTACGCACGAACTCCGCATCGTTCATGAAACCTCGCGCGGAACGGTCCTGATTGTTCATCGTTTACGCCTCACCTTCTCCGCTCTGACAATCGAAGCGGAAGAGGCTCGGTTCCCTCCATCGATCCGGATGTAGATCCAAGTTATTTGAGATTACATCGTATGGATCGACTTCATGCCTGTTTGCACAGTTTCGTAAAACAGCGGAACGGATTTTGATGTTCCTGGTTGTTGTGCCATGGAGGAAGTTCATATGACCTCGCAAGTCATCTATTTTATTCTTGGCACTGTGTTTCCGCTTGCCACGATCGGGTGGTTATTCACCCACTGACGAATGTCGCAGGCGTTCTTCTCTATGGAAGTGGAATGTGCCGGAATAGCTTCAGTGCCGCGTACCGAAAAGCCCGCCTGACATCATCAGGCGGGCTTTTCGATTTCATGGTTTTGCTTCGCCTCTACCGCACGACTTCCGTACAGGCCTGATTGCCGTAAGTATCGACCGTGCAGGTCCGCTGCCTGATCGAACCGGTTGTTGCCGCATCGGGAACCACGACGACCCCGGGGGCAGCCTGCACCTTCGCGTTCTGCTCGGCCAGCCCGCCCGCAATGCCGCCGACGCCCGCACCGACAACGGCGCCCACGGGGCCGCCGACGATGGCGCCCGTCACGGCGCCGGTTGCAACCCCGGCCGCCGTGCCTTCCTGGGCCGACGCAAGTTGAGGCATGATCAAAAGGGATGCTGCGGCGATGCCCAAAGCAAGTTTACGCATAACTTGATCCTTCGTCAGATAATCGTCTGATCGGGAACGCTCCTGTTATGCTCCAGGTTCCGATAATTGCCTGTAAGGCCGGATCTCTACTTTGTCGCCGCCGAGGCTCGCTTGATCAATTCTTCCTTGAGTGGCTCCGGAAGCTCGATCCCGGTCAGGCGCCAGGTCGCGTATCTCAGGCGCAGGGTGATCTTGAACTGCCGGTCCTTCGGCTCATCCACCGGGGCCGGGATCGTGATGGACCGGAAGCCCTGCGATTCCGACATGATGAACGTCCGCCAGGCTTGCCCGAGCGAGGGGCCATCGAAGCCGACCGGAAAGAAAAGCCCGGTGCCGCCCTTTGGCCCTGCGGCCTGCTGCAGCTGTCCGTCCTCGAGAAGGTCCATGACGGCCTGGGGGGTGATGAGTTCCTCCAGGACCGGGTTGAGGACGGCTGTTCCCGCTTGCGCCGCGGCCTGCCGGCCCAGTCCGTCGAGATCCTGCGTCTTCAGGTATTCGCCCAGGATCTGACGCGCCAGGGAGACGCGAAGCGCATTGAAGTTCACCCGTTCGGTGATCCGGTCCAGGTCCCTGGCCTCGACGGCCTTGGACAGGTCGTAGAGCGCCACGAAGGGCGAGACCATGAAGATGGCCCAGGCCAGGAAGAGGAGGAAACTGATCCGGAAAGTCCAGCGCATCGTCTGTCGATGATCCTTAGACGGTCGCGGGACGGCTTTACGCCCGGCGAGGCGCGAGCCCGCGACACCATTGCGGCGAGGGGCCTTATGTGGGCACGCGACGGTCAGCAAAAAAGGGCGGCCGAACGGCCGCCCTTCTTCGAAACCGTGGCTTCAGGATCGATCAGCCGCGGGCGCGGGCGCGGATCATGAAGGTGTCGTAGGCGTATTCGGCCACTTGGAACCAGAGATATTCCTCGTTCCGGAAGGCCTTGACCGCATCGACGATCTTCTTGAAGTCGGCGTTCTTGGCCGAGGTCTCGTCGAACACCTCGTTGGTCGCCTTGTAGGCAGCCTCCAGGATCTCCTGCGAGTACGGGCGCAGCTGAGTGCCGGCGCCGAGGAGGCGGCGCAGGGCGGCCGGGTTGCGGGCGTCGTACTTGGCCAGCATGTCGTTGTTGGCATAGCCGGCAGCCGTCGTCAGGATGGCCTGATACGCCTTGGGCAGTTCACGCCATTTGGCCTGATTGACGAACAGATGAATGGCGGGGCCGCCCTCCCAGAAGCCCGGATAGTAGTAGTACGGCGCGACTTTCGAGAAGCCGAGCTTCTCGTCGTCGTAGGGGCCGACCCACTCGGCCGCGTCGATGGTGCCGCGCTCGAGAGCCGGGTAGATGTCGCCGCCGGGGATCTGCTGCGGCACGGCGCCGAGCTTCTGCATCACCAGACCGGCGATGCCGGCGATGCGCATCTTCAGGCCCTGCAGGTCCTGAACGGTCTTGATCTCCTTGCGGAACCAGCCGCCCATCTGCACGCCGGTATTGCCCGCGGGCATGCCATAGAGGTTGTGCTTGGCGTAGAACTCGTTCAGCAGGTCGTTGCCGCCGCCCTGATAGAGCCAGGCATTCATCTGGCGGGCATTCAGGCCGAAAGGCGCCGCCGTGCCGAGGGCGAAGGTCGGATCCTTGCCGAAATAATAGTACGAGCAGGTATGGCCGAGCTCGATGGTCCCGTTGCCCACCGCGTCGGCGATCTGGGGCTGGCCGACGATTTCACCGGCCGCGAAGGGCTGGATCTGGAATTTGCCGTCCGTCGCCTCGGAGACGAATTTCGCGATCACCTCAGCGCCGCCGTAGATCGTGTCGAGGGACTTGGGGAAGCCCGATTGCAGGCGCCACTTGATCTCGGGCATCGACTGGGCGATGGCCGGGGCGGCCACCGTGGTCGCGGCGGCGCCGAGCGTTGCGGCCTGCAAAAACTGACGACGTTTCATTGCTGGTGTTCCTCTCTGGATCGTGACCTGTGTCACTTGGGCCCTATTGACACTAAATTCGGTTGCGTCCGCAAGAAGCCTGGCGCCACTATCGACTAATGATCTACGCGCCTTTTGATAAAGACCTTGATCCTGCTCACGAAAGCGGCACATCGATGGCGCAGCTGACCCCGTCGGGGCCGTAGGTCAGGCGCACCTCGCCGTTCAGCTCCCGGGCCAGGCCGTCCTGGATCAGCCGCGTTCCGAAGCCCTGGCGCACCGGGGCGACGACCGGGGGACCGCCACGCTCCTCCCAGTGCAGGGCGAGGCGCTGGCCCGTTGCGGTTTCCGGCACCGCCCAGGCGATGCGGACGCGGCCGCCGGGCACGCTCAGGGCCCCGTACTTGACCGCGTTGGTGCACAGTTCGTGCAGGGCCATGGACAGGCTCAGCGCCATGGGGGGCGCGACGCGCAGATCCGGCCCCTCCACATGCAGCCGTCCGTCGTCCGAGAGGCCGCGATAGGGCGCGAAGGCCTGCCCGACGATCTCGGCGATGCCGGCGCTCTCCCAGTTCTCGCGGGTGAGAATGTCGTGGCCGCGGGACAGCGCGAACAGGCGGGCCTCGAAGGACGCATGGGCGGCGAGCAAATCCCGGGCGTCCCAGGTCTTCATGCCGCGAAAGCTCTGCGCCGCGAGGGATTGCACGGTGGCGAGCGTGTTCTTCACCCGGTGATTCAGCTCGTTGATCAGAAGCCGCTGATGGTCTTCGGCACGCTTTTGATCGGTGATGTCGATCTGGATTCCGTCCCACACGATCACACCGCCCGGCAGGGTCCGGGGGGCGTCGACGATCCGCTGCCAGCGGATCTCGCCGGTTCGGGCATGACGGATGGCGAACTCGATGTCGAGAGGCTTGAACTGCGCGTGGGCTTCCATCTGCGCGCGGGCGACGGGCTCGCGGAATTCCGGAAGGATGAGATCGAAGAGAAGCTGCGGATTGTCCGGGATCTTCTCAGCTGGAATCCCGTTCAGTCGCTCGCAGCTGGCCGAGATGTAGATGAAGCGTCGGCCTTCGTAACCGACGCCGTTGTCCATCTGATAGACCATGCCGAGCGGCAGATTGTCGGCCAGGGCGCTGATCTGTGCCTGGCTCTCGCGCAGGATTTCCTCCGCCCGGCGCTGCTCCGTCCAGTCGCGGAAGCTGACGCCGAGGCCGCCGTCGTAAGGAAAGACGCGGTATTCCAGGGAGTGTCCCTGGCGGCCTAGGGCGCCAGACTCGAAGGACAGGGGTTTCCCCGAGACAAAGACCTCTTCGTAGCGCCGCCGCAAGTCGCTCCCGGCGGCTTCGGGGAACACGTCCCAGATCCTCTTCCGCAGCATGGTATCGCGGCAGGCGCCGAAACAGCTCTCGGCCGCCCGGTTGATGTAGCTGAAGCGCCAATCGGAATCGAGGGAATAGAACGCATCCGAGATACCCTCCAGCACCGTCAAGAGGCGGGCCTGGACCTCCGCTTCGATGCCGGGGACAAGGGCTTGCTCCAAGGCGCCGTCCAGGGCGCCCCGGGGATGACCGGAGACCGACACGGCGTGCTCGCCGGCGGGTGGCTCCATCTCTATGGCTACATCCAAAGCGGGGCTGGGCATGCTCATGCAATGAAACATAATAACGAGCATGCCAAAGGCAATGATCCAGCGTTTCGCAAAATTGCTTTGCAATCAGACGTCAGGCGCGATGTTTCGTCTTCCCGACCGGCTCAAGCAAACGGTTTGGCGCTGCGAGAGCCTTAGGCTTCAGGTTGGGCGTGACCCTTCTCGAAGGTCGGGTTCTTCGGGATGCTGAAGACTTCCGCCGCGCAGATCAGGGTGAACAAGGCAACGACGCCGGCGATTTCAGCGAGGCTGACGAGGGCCGAAGAGAGATCGCCGACATAGACGAATGCGCCCGTGGCGAGCGCAACGATAGCAGCCCAAAAGATCATGGGCTTCCTCCCGGCAAGGCTTGATGCGCACACATAACGGAGCTTGGCTAAAAAAGTTCCCGAAGGTCGAGCAAAAAATTTCCGAACGGCGAAGACCTGGCGAAAGGCATGGCGCCCTAATTCGCAAGGGCCGAGACTGTTGTTCGAGGACCTCCCGCACCATGCGCGCCGTGACCGACCGCGTCGTCTCGAATCTCCCCGTTCCGGAGGCCTCCCTCCTGGACGAGGCGCGTCGCGCCTCGCTGCGGGGAGAGGACGGGCACGCGCGCCTCCTGCAGGAGATCGAGGCCCTTCAGGCCGTCGAGCAGGGGCCGCCCGAACGGGTCCGGCCCTGTCCCGGCACGATCAGGATCGCCGCCTTCAACGCCGAACGCCTCAAGAATCGCCCGGCCGCCCGCCGCCTCCTGCAGCAGGCCCGCGCCGACATCGCGCTCCTGAGCGAGGTCGATTGCGGCATGGCGCGCTCCGGCAACACGCACAATCTGCGCGACCTGACCGCGGGCACCGGCGAGGGCTATCTCTTGGGCGCCGAGTTCGTGGAACTCGATCTCGGGGACCGGAGCGAGATGCGCGCGCATGCGGGCGAGCGCAACGTTTCGAGCCTGCATGGCAACGCCATCGTGACCGGCCTTGCCCTGGAGGCGCCGCACCTGATCCCGCTGGAGGAGGCCGGGTTGTGGTTCTCAGGCTTCAAGGGCGCGCAGAGGCGCATCGGCGGACGCATGGCGCTCGCCGCGCGCGTCGCCGGTGCCGCCAAACCCCTGTGGGTCGTTGCCACCCATCTCGAAAGCAAGACCGATCCGGCCGACCGGCAGGCGCAGATCCGAAACCTGCTCCGGGCGCTCAAGGCGATCGCGCCGGGCGAGGCTTGCGTGATCGGCGGCGACTTCAACACCAAGGCCCTGCCGCGCGGCGAGGACGAACGGCATCTGCTGCTCGATGCGCCCGAGCGCTACGAGCCGCTTTTCGCCGATCTCGCGCAGGCGGGATTTACTTGGGCCGGTGCCAATCTCCCGCTCCCGACCCAGACGCCGGGTCCGAGTAACAAGCACGAGCCGCCTTTCGGCAAGCTCGATTGGATCGTCGTGCGCGGCCTTGAGGCGACCAATCCTCAGATCGTCCCGGCCGTGGACGAGGAGGGCAGGGCGGTTTCAGACCACGAGATGATCGCCGTGGACGTGAGGATCGGTTGAGGGGGACGGGATCTCGAACAACGCCGTCTCACATAAGGCCGCTGGAGAGGCCTGCATGCGTTCGTTGATCGGTTCCTCCCGGGTCCGACGCCATCACGCTGCACCGCGCTTGGTTCAGGAGCGCCCGAAGCCTGACGACGTTGACCGGGGGAAGGATGACGTGCAGGGCCAGGACCGGGATGAACTGGCCCATCGCCCCGTAGCCGATGAAGCAGATATTGGCGCCGACCGCCATGATGCGCATGGGCAGCATCGTCCGCTGGGCGAAGGTCGCCAGGGTCAGGCCCGAGGCGGCATAGCCGATGATGTCGATCCAGCCCAGGATCATGACTGAGTTCCCATCGTCGCGACATTGATGTCGCCGGGCGGGCCTGTCTCACCGACGCTCCGGAAGCGCCTCGGCGTTCGGATACGCATTCACCCGCCCGGCATGTCCCCGGCGTCGCCCGTAGTCCAGGCGCTTCCAGGCCGTCAGGCTCACGATCGCGACGCAGCACAGGGTGTTGGCGGCAAAGACCGCCGCCATGCGCCAGTCATCCACCACCAGCACCGCATAGGCGACCGTGGAGAGATGGGATACCCCGAAGAGCACCCAGGTCGTGTAGGAAATGGCCGCCGCGCCCTGCGTGTCGCGGCTGATCTTCACGATCTGCGGCAGATAGGCCAGGATCCTGGCCGTGTTGCAGACGGTGAACACGAGCAGGGCCGCATCGGCTGGCGTGACCGGCATGCTCAGTCCGCGACGTGCATGCTCGTGGGACAAAAGGCGACGACCTCGTTCCGTGTCTCCAGGATTCTCGCCGAGACCCTGTTGAGGGTCTCGGCCCCGAAGCGCTCGTAGAGCGCGGTCACCGCGGAACGCGGCTCGCTCACGTAGCTGCGGCTCACGAGATGCAGCGCGACCGCGCCTTCGTCGGGACCGAACTTGCTTGCGTAGAAGCGGCCCTGGCAGCCGCAGCCGGTCTCGTCCCTTTCCGCAATGGATCTGCATTCGCTCTCCACGTCGAGGACCGTCTCGCCCGCTTGCGGCTGCGACGTCGTCACGATGAGGCCGATGGTGACGGCCAGTAGCGCATGTCTCATCTGCTGCTCCTTCGCAGTGCCGTTCGTGAGGGCGTGAACCGGCCCGAAGGCCGCTCCGTCCTCGAGGGTTCGAATCAAGGGAGAGCGCTCGCGGATGATGATGGGGCTGACGAAAGGGAACGTCCTCCGCCATTTGGCGGAGGGTGGTCGATTCGATCTCGGTTAGGCTGCGAGGATGTGCTCCTGCGCACGTCGCCGTCGATGTCACCTCCGGGGGAATCCATGAAGCCGGACCAAGCCTTCTCCGACCTGATCGGCCGCATCTACGACTGCGCCCTCGATGCGAGCCTGTGGCCGGCTGTCCTGGGGGAGATCACGGAGGCGCTCGGCGGTGACATGGGCGATCTGACCGTGATCCACCCGCTCGAGCCCAGGTTGACGAATGCGGCCGTCTACAATTGGCCGAACGATCTCGTTGAGAGTGTTAAAGCGAGTTCCCGAATCAACCCGACTCTTTCCATCGGGCTCACGGCCCCTCTTTGCGAGCCGTTGTGCACCACACGAGACTACCCCGATCTTCACCAGAGCCGCTATTGGCGTAGCTGCCTGGCGGGCCGTGGACTGTACGATTATGTCCTCGCGCCGCTGACGCGGACGGTGACAAGCTTTTCCTCCTGGGGTGTCGTGGGCAGCGAAGCCAAAGGCCCCTTCACGGATCAGGATCTCGAACTGGCGCGGCTGCTCTCGCCGCACATCAAGCGCGCCGTCGAGATCTCGGGTGTCATCGGGCATCAGCTGGTGGAGGCTGCGACCCTGCGCGCAGCTCTCGATGCGCTGGCGACGCCGGCACTCATCGTCGAGCCCGACGGCACGATTCTGTTTTGCAACCAAGCCGCCGATGCGGAGCTCGCCTCGCAGCAATTGTTGCGCGAATACGGTGGCCGCCTGATGGGGATGACGCCCGAGGCCGTGAAGTTCATGAGCACGCTCGTGTCCTTCAGCGTCAGGAAGATGCATGGAGGCATCGATGCCTTCCTGACGGATGCCGCAGGCCGAACGATCCATGTCACCGGGGCGGCGCTGGAGCAGGCCGGGGACGAGATCGGCAGTCCCATTCTCCTGCTGCTGCGCGAGCCCGAGGCGGCGCTCACGACGCCCCTGTCGAGCGCCGCTGCCCTGTACCAGCTCACGACCGGAGAGATTCAGGTGCTCGGCCAGGTTCTTCAGGGCCATACCCTGGCCGACACCGCCGACATTCTGGGCCTCGCGCGCTCGACGGTGAAGACGCATCTCGAAGCGATCTACCGCAAGACGCAGACGAATCGCCAGGCCGAGCTCGTGTCCCGAATCATGAGTCTCGCGTCGCCGCTCCAGCGGTGAGCCGAATCGGCTGGTGGGGTGACGGGCATTCGCCCCTGGAAAGTGGCCTATTCTTCCCCTGCATGGAACGGAAAACGGGTTTCCCGTTCATTGACGGCTTGTTCTGATTTCGGTCCGGGAAAAGCGTCACATTATCCTTTAATTCCTGGGCTGCGGGAACATTCGCGAACGGAGATCCGCGGCGCGGACTGGGCCTGATGGGACCGGGCAGGAATTTTCGCCTTGACAGCGTGACGCTCTTAGAGTACAAAACGTGAACACTGACGAAGTGTGAATGCAGCCCCGCATCACCCGTTCCGGTGCAACCTCCACCGCCCAGAGCCCCCGCCTGGGCGGTTTTTTATTGGCTATCGTCATGCCCCAGAGAATCGAAATCAGCGACGAGCAGAAGCGGCAGGCCTGGGAGATCTACGCCCGCGAGCCGGAGAAGCATCTGCCGGACATCCAGAAATTCCTCGGCATCAGTTCGAGCAGCTTCACCCGGAAGCGTCAGCTCTGGGGCTGGCCGCCGCGCCATGCCGTGCTCGCCGAGAACGCCTTGAGCAAAGGCGTGAAGGACCAAGGCGGCGTGGCCGGTCTCCACAAGGCGGCCGCCGCATCGGTGAACGACGCGGCGCGGGCGCTCGCCCAGGCGACGCGGGCGCAGATCGACGCGCTCATGGACGAGCAGCGCACCGGACGCGCCAAGGATCACGACAAGACGGCCCGCCGGCTCGCCTCCTTTGCCAAGACGCTGGCGGCCGCCCGGACCCTCCTGCAACAGGAAGGCTCACCGCTCGATGAACACGGGCACCACGACACACCACGACGCAGCCTCCACGCGCTGCGCGACGAACTTGCTCAC
Source organism: Microvirga sp. CF3016 (assembly GCF_036314085.1). Taxonomy (NCBI): domain Bacteria; kingdom Pseudomonadati; phylum Pseudomonadota; class Alphaproteobacteria; order Hyphomicrobiales; family Methylobacteriaceae; genus Microvirga; species Microvirga sp. CF3016. Next base: position 343,891 of record NZ_JAYGGM010000004.1, on the reverse strand, counting down.
CATCTTGACCGGGTTATCGCGGAAGAGGAGGCTCGCGGATGCGACGGCATCCTGGTCTGAAGACGATTTCGAACAGGTGCTGCGACACTGGCCGATCCGCTGCCGGCCCGAGCAGCGCCTGCCTGGCCTGGCGCGGGTGCACGAGCCTTGGTCGGTCTGGCTCATGCTCGGCGGGCGAGGGGCGGGCAAGACCCGCACCGGTGCCGAATGGGTGCGCGGCATCGCGCTCGGGGCTCCCGATTTCGCCCATCAGGCCTCACGGCGCATCGCCCTGATCGGCGAGACCTTTTCGGACGCGCGCAACGTGATGGTGGAGGGGCCTGCGGGCATTCTCGCCATCCATGGGCGTCACGAGCGGCCTGCCTGGTCGCCGTCCCTGCGCAAGCTCGAATGGGCGAACGGCGCGGTCGCGCAGGTGTTCTCGGCGGAGGATCCGGACTCGTTGCGTGGTCCGCAATTCGACGCCGCCTGGTCGGACGAACTCGCCAAGTGGCGGCACGTGGACGAGACCTGGGACATGCTGCAGTACGGCCTTCGCCTCGGCGCGCATCCGCGCCAGATGGTGACCACGACGCCACGGCCGATCCCGCTCATCAAGCGCTTCCTCGCCGACCCGTCGGTGGCCGTGTCGCGCGTGCGCACCTCCGACAACGCGGACAACCTGGCGCCCGTCTTTCTCGACACCGTCATGCGCCGCTATGCGGGCACGCGCCTCGGCCGGCAGGAACTCGACGGCGACATCATCGAGGATCGTCCCGATGCATTGTGGACGCGCGACATCATCGAGGACAATCGCGTGCCGTCCGCGCCGCCGCTCACGCGCATCGTCGTGGCGGTCGATCCGCCGGCCTCGTCGTCGAAACGCGCCGATGCCTGCGGGATCGTCGCGGCGGGCGTGGACGAGGGCGGCACGGCCTACGTGCTGGAGGACGCGACGGCATCGAGCCTGAGGCCGCCCGACTGGGCCGCGAAGGCGGTGGCGCTCTATCGACGGCTCGAGGCCGATGCGCTCGTCGTCGAGACGAACCAGGGCGGCGAGATGGCGACCGGCGTGATCCGCGAGGTCGATCCGTCCGTGCCCGTGGTCAGCGTGCGCGCCACGCGCGGCAAGTATCTGCGCGCGGAGCCGGTCTCCGTGCTCTACGCGCAGAACCGCGTGCGCCATGTGGGCGCTCTGCCGGAGCTCGAGGACGAACTCTGCGACTTCGGTCCCGGCGGCCTCACCTCGGGCCGCTCGCCCGACCGCCTGGACGCGCTCGTCTGGGCGCTGACCGACCTGATGCTGCAGGAGCGGCGGCAGCCGCGGGTGCGGATGCTGTGAGGGCGACATCAGATACGAGCGGTGTCATGCCCGGCGGTCCGTTGGACCGGGAAGGGGATCCATAGCGTTGCGCTTCATCGTGGATTCCCTTCCCCTCCGCTGACGCTCCGGCCGGGAATGACACCTGTCGAATTCGAGTCGAAATAGAACGCCCCAGCCGAAGGACGGTGTTCACGCACATCTCCGGCCGGGGCGCCGTGACTCCCGTAGGGGCAAAGGAAGGAGCCACCGCCGTTAAGCTAAGCGGCGGCGGGCGATCCGCAACGTCTCCTGATGGGGTGAGCCTTTCGGGCGGCGCCTGTCTCCAAAGGAGCATGGCGACACGACGGACGAATTTTCGACGGGGTGGGGTTTCGCTGCAGGGCCGGGGCGGATGGCAGTCCATCCGTGCCGATCCGCCCCGCCATCTGCCTCATGTCGTCCCGAATAGGAGAAAGAACGACAGAGCTCGAGAAACTGATGGTCGCGCCAGCCGAGTGGGAAAACCAGCTCGGCTGGCGCGTGAATGTCGCCGGATTGCCCCTGCAACGTCTCAAGACTACCTCGCGGCCTGTGACCGTCCAATGACAACGCCACCGGAATTGCCGCCTTCTTCATCACCGGGTGCGGAAGTTGTCGCCAGTGTGAGTCCTGGGCGGGCAGCTTTGCTGCTGGAGCCGTTGAGAAGCGTGTCATCCCCGGCGCACGAAGTGCGGGAAGGGGATCCAGTCACAGGCTCGGCGGCATGGATTCCCTTCCCCTGCGATGGCTTCGCCATCTCGGCCGGGAATGACACCCACCCCGTCATCACCGGCACAAGGCCCGGCTATGACGTTCCAACGTCAGGCACGCTCGACCGCATAACGGCCCGGTCCGGTGGCTCTCAGCATGAGAAGACCGCCGACAATGCTCAAGTACAGGAAGAAGATCTCGAGCTTCGCGAAAAAGGCATCGCCGCTGGCATTCCAGAAATCGTCGAAGACCGCGATGGCGACAACGAGAAAGACCAGCAGAATGGACGCCGCAAGACGCACCTTGAAGCCGACCGCGATCGCAACCGCGCAGGCAAGCTCGATAAGGCTGAGGACGATCACAAGAGCAGCGGACGCGGCGGGGATGCCGGCCTTCGACCAATACGCTGCGAAGAAGTCGACATTCAGGAGCTTATAGGGGCCGGCGAAGACGAAGACGGCAACCAGCAGCAGCTCTCCAGCCAGGATTTGTTTGTCGTTCATGATTCAGTCCCTTTGGGAGACCCAGGAGTCTGAGTCGGCAATGTTATACAATGTATGTCTGCGGCGCGCCATTGGCCGCGCCTGCCCGGAATACCGGAGTTTCCCATGTTCAACCGACTGACCCGCTGGCTTCAGGCGCCGCCCGAGGCCAAGGCTTCGCGCGTGCAGAGCGCCATCGCGCTCTACGTGGCCGGACGCGCCGTGTGGACGCCGCGAGACTACGCGGCGCTCTCCCGCGAGGGCTTCCAGAAGAACGCCGTGGTGCATCGCGCCGTGCGTCTGGTCTCGGAGGCGGCGGCGGCGCTGCCGCTGGTGCTCACGGGGGAGGGCCGGGAGCTGGCAACCCATCCGCTTCTGTCCCTGCTCGCGCGGCCCAATGCCCACGAGGGCGGGCAGCGTTTCCTGGAGAGCCTCTACGGCCATCTCATGGTGTCCGGCAACGCCTATGTGGAGGCGGTGAGCCTCGACGGCGTGCCCCATGAACTCTATGCGCTGCGGCCCGACCGGATGCGCGTGGTGCCCGACGCCGACGGCTGGCCGGCGGCGTACGAATACGCGGTCGGCGCGCAATCCGTGCGCTTCGCAATCCGCGAGGACGAGGCCCTGCCCCCGATCCTGCATCTCACCCTGTTCCATCCGGCGGACGACCATTACGGCCTCTCGCCCATGGAAGCCGCCGCGACCGCCCTCGACATCCACAACGCGGCGGGTGCCTGGAACAAGGCGCTCCTCGACAATGCGGCCAGGCCCTCGGGGGCGCTGGTGGTCGGCGGCGCGAGCCTCACGGACACGCAGTTCGACAGGCTCAAGGGCGAGCTCGAGGCGAACTACCAGGGCGCCGGCAATGCCGGCCGCCCGCTGCTCCTCGAAGGCGGGCTCGATTGGCGACCCCTGTCGCTCTCGCCCAAGGACATGGACTTCGTCGAGGCCAAGGCCGCGGCCGCCCGGGAGATCGCGCTCGCCTTCGGCGTGCCGCCCCTGCTGCTCGGCCTTCCCGGCGACAGCACGCACGCGAACTACGCCGAAGCCAACCGCGCCTTCTACCGCCAGACGGTGATCCCGCTCGTGAAGCGCACGGCGGAATCCCTGTCGCATTGGCTGGCGCCGGCCTTCGGCGAGGCGCTGCGGCTCGAACCGGACCTCGACGCCATCGAGGCGCTGGCCGACGAGCGCGAAAGCCTGTGGCGGCGCGTCTCGGCGGCGGCGTTCCTCACCGACGACGAGAAGCGCGAGGCGGTGGGGTATGGGCGAGCTGGGGGCGGGAAGGGGAGGTGAAGGTGAAACGAACGACTGTCGCCGGATCCCCGTCATCACCGACCTCGTGCCGGTGATCTCGATCAAGAAAGACGCGGTGCTTCACACGATCGGGATGGCCGGCACGAGGCCAGCCATGACGTGAGAGGGTGTTGTTTGCGGCGGCCGCAGGCCAGTGGGGAGAGCGATGCTGAAAAGCACTGCTCCCGTTCCGTCCGCTGGGTATGTCATATCCTCGACGTCATCACCGGCCTTGTGCCGGTGATCTCGATCGGGAGGGCGCCGCGCTCCACAGCATCGGGATGGCCGGCACAAGGCCGGCCATGACGTGGTGGATGTCTTCCCCGGCGCGCGAAGTGCGGTCATAGCGCTGAACTTGCGAGTGGATCCCTCTTCTCCTCCGCTGGCGCTCCGACCGGGATGACATCCAAACCCCCTTAGTCTCACACCCACTCTTCAACGGAGTTTCTTTGCGAGAACAAATCATGAACATGTTCGATCAGATCACCGAGGCCGTCATCCGGCGCGGGGATCTTGCCCATCTCGCCCTGTTCGTCTGGGCGAGCGGGGCGTCCGCTTTGCTTGCCATGACCCTGCGCGACCTGTTCGCGGCCAACCGCCGGTTCGACGCGTTCGTGCGCGAGCTGTCCCTCTTCAACCGCCGTCACTCGGGAGATCCCTCATGACCCGCTTCACCGCCCGCAGGTCGAAACCCGCGCGGGACGGGCAGCACCGCGCCGCCCTCGTTTTCCGCGACTTCGTGCGCCAGCTCGAAAGGCTCGATGCCAAACCAGCGAGGGTGAAAGCGCGCGGAGCCGCGCGATGAGCCCCGGCCTTTCCACGATCCAGGAGCGCAAGTTCCTGCCCGAGCCGCTGAACGCGGTCGATGCGGACGGCGTGTTCGAGGGCTATGCCAGCCTGTTCGGCGCCGCCGATCTCGGCAAGGACGTGGTCATGCCGGGTGCGTTCTCAGACAGTCTGCGCAAGCGCGGCGTCCGGGATGTGCGCCTGCTCTGGCAGCACGATCCGGGCCAGCCCATCGGGCGCTGGCTCGTCATCGCCGAGGACCGGCGGGGTCTGCGCGTGCGCGGCAAGCTCAATCTCGCGGTGGAGCGGGCCAGGGAGATCCATGCGCTCATGCGCGAGGGCGCGGTCGACGGGCTCTCCATCGGCTTTCGCGTCGAGCGCGCCCGGGCCGAGCGCCCCACGGGCCTGCGCCGGCTGGAGAAGCTCGACCTGTGGGAGATCTCGGTCGTGACCTTCCCGATGCTGCCCGACGCGCGGGTCGAAACCGTGAAGAATGCCGCGCCGACGCTCGCCGCCAGCATCCGCAGGGCGACGGTGCGACTATTGTCCTGAACCTTGTCCATGGGAGCGCGTTAGATGAACGCCCGCACGAATGCGGAAGCGGCGGGCCCTCTCCGGATGCGAGAGGAGTCTGTGTTCCGTTTGTCTCGGGAGGTTTTCATGAAGAAGCTCGCTTTCGTCGCGCTCCTCGGCCTTGCGGCCGCGGCCTGCACCACCACGGAAGAACGGGTCGGCGGCGCGGCCGTCGGTGCCGGCGTCGGTGCGGTGGCAGGACCCGTCGGCGCCGTGGCGGGCGGCGCCATCGGCGCGGCGACCGGACCGGCCGTGTCCGACACGGTGCAGGCCAACACCCGCCGGGCTCGCCGCCGCTGAGCATCGCTCGGAATTCAGGCCGGCACATCAGCCCTCATCCTGAGGAGCGAGCTTGCTCGCGTCTCGAAGGATCAGGGCGTCTCCAGTGCCCTCTGGACCCTCCTTCGAGACGCCGCTTGCAGCGGCTCCTCAGGATGAGGTGAGAGGATCACTTTCCCCTCATCGGGAAATAAGCGGGCCCGCCCTCCGGCGGGCCTTTTTCGTTGAAGCCTTTTGAAACCGAATGATTGATATGATCCCAGTTCTAGACACCAAAACCGTTTCCGACGATGTCGCCTCGGCCTTCGAGGATTTCGCCCGCGCGTTCGAGGCGTTCAAGGACGCGAACGATACGCGCCTGTCCGAGATCGAGACGAGGCTCTCGAGCGACGTGGTGACCGACGAGAAGCTCACCCGCATCGACACGGCCCTCGACGACGCCAAGCGCCGTCTCGACCGGCTCGCCCTCGACCGCTCGCGCCCGCCCCTCGGGGCCGGCCAGGATCATGCGCGCGATCCGGCCCAGGCCGAGCACAAGGCGGCGTTCCATTCCTATATCCGCACCGGCGAGGCTGCAGGGTTGAAGCGGCTCGAGGAGAAGGCGCTCTCCGCCGGCTCCGGTCCGGACGGCGGCTATCTCGTGCCGGACGCGGTCGAGAGCGAGGTCCTGCGCCGCCTCTCCGCGGTGTCGCCGATCCGTGCGATCTCGTCGGTGCGGGTGATCTCCGGCGGCCAGTACAAGCGCGCCTTCTCCATCACGGGCCCGGCGACCGGCTGGGTCGGCGAAACGGCGGCCCGTCCCCAGACTGCGAGCCCGACGCTGTCCGAGATGAGCTTCCCGGCCATGGAGATCTACGCCATGCCGGCCGCGACCCAGACCCTTCTCGACGATGCGGTTGTCGACATTGACCGCTGGATCGCCGAAGAGGTCGAGGCCGCCTTCGCCGAGCAGGAGAGCGCCGCCTTCGTGGAGGGCGACGGCGTCAACAAGCCGAAAGGGTTTCTCTCCGTCGACACGGTCGAGGAGGAGATCTGGGAATGGGGCAAGCTCGGCACGGTGCGCACCGGCGGCGCGACCTTCCCGGCGGCCAACCCGTCCGACGTGCTGGTCGATCTGATCTACGCACTTAAAAGCGGCTATCGCCAGAACGCCTCCTTCGTCATGAACCGCAAGACGCAGAGCGCGATCCGCCGGTTCAAGGACGATAACGGCCAGTATCTCTGGGCCCCGCCCGCGAGCGCCGGCCAGGCCGCGACCCTGATGGGCTTTCCGGTGGTCGAGGCCGAGGACATGCCGGACATCGCGGCGAACCAATGCGCCGTCGCCTTCGGCGACTTCAAGCGCGGTTACCTGATCGTCGACCGGGCCGGCATGCGCGTGCTGCGCGATCCGTATTCCGCGAAACCTTACGTGCTGTTCTACACCACCAAGCGCGTGGGCGGCGGCGTGCAGGACTACGCGGCGATCAAGCTGTTGAAGTTTGCGGCATAAGGGTTCGCTCGACGCGCCGTGTCATCCCCGGCGAGCGAAGCGAGGTAAGGGGATCCACTCTCACGTGCTGTTGCTATGGATTCCCTTCCCCTGCGATGGCTGCGCCATCTCCGGCCGGGAATGACAATGTGGATACAGACCGGCTCAGTTCCCCGTCCAAGCGCCGCCCATGCCGTTGAGCCCGCGCATGGTCGAGGCGATCCAGCCGAGATGCTCGACGATCGGGGTGACGGCCGTGAGGCCGCCGCAGGCGCTCGGCTGCCGGCTTCGCAAGGGGCCGCTCGACCAGCTCGTGATGCCGTAGAGCTGATAGCCAGCGGATGTCGCGGCCAGGATCGGCCCGCCGGAATCGCCCCGGCAGGCGCCGGCGCCGGCCGTCTCCGCCAGCCGGTTGCGGTCGACGACGATCAGGACGCGGTTGGCCACCTCGATGGGCCCGAGCGAGACCAGGTTGGTCTGGCGCAGGGTCCGGGCGGTGCCCCGCGCCCGTTCCGACAGCACGCCGAAGCCCGCGATGGTCACGCCGTCGCCCACGTCGATCCGGCCGGCCCCGCCCGGATCGAGGGCCAGGAAGTCCGGCCCGACGGGGCGATCGAGCTTGAGAAGGGCGAGATCGATGCCCGGTTGCGTGCGCGGCGTCGTGCCGGCCACGAAGGTGGGGTGGATGGCGAGCGCGGCGACGTTGAAGCGCTGCTGCCGGAAGGCGCGGTTGAGCGCGGTGACCCGGTAGGCGGCGCGATCCGTCATGCAATGGGCGGCGGTGAGCACGAGATCGGGCCCGACGATCACCCCGGAGCAGAGCTCGCCCGTGGAGCTCTCGATGGACACCACCGAGCGGCGCAGCCCGTTCGGATCGCGCGTGGTGGCGCCTTGCAGGATGGCCCATGCGGGAGTCGCAACGAGGGTGAAGACGGCAAGAGCGAGGGTTGGCAAAGCGCGCATGGGGTGATGATGCCGTGAGGGGGGTGAATTTTCAAAGGCAAGGTCTTGGCCGTCAGGATAGTTCCGATGCTTTATGAATTTCTAGAGCGTCGAAATTGCATCCAGGCCTTTGCCTTTATCCGTGAGGAGTCTGGCTCCTAAAAGTGTCGCGAGTGTTTCCCTCACCCTTGTGGGGAGGGCCAGGGTGGGGGTGAGCGAGTGCCGATGGCGGTCTGGCGCCGACACCCCCACCTCCCACTCCTCACCACAAGGGGGAGGAGAGTTCGCCTTTGCTCTGTGTTTCAGGCTTGCGGCAACCGAGAAACAAGTCTCGGTCAAGCCCGAGGCTTGTCGGGGAGGAGAGTCTGTCGAGCCTTGACCCTCTTATGAGCCAGACACTCAGGATGAGGTGAGAGAATGTGGAATCGAGATCACCGGCCCTGATCCCCGGATCGAGTCCGGGGAGGTGATGACGTGGGAGAGAACCTTGTTGGACCTCATCAGGCGCAGCGCATTGCCGATGTCCTATTTGTCGCTCCACAGCGCTGCGCGGTTCCAGCCCTTCAGGATCCGGTCGATCCAGTCGCGCTGCGGGCCGACGAGGATGCCTTGCGTCACTCCCCCGCAGCTTCGGCCCTTCGCCGGCGATGACCAGCTCGTGATGGCTGCCACCGTCGTTCCCGACGACATCGGCCCGCCGGAATCGCCCTGGCAGGCGCTTGCCGTGCCGGAACCCTCAGCCCAGAGCAGGATCCGGCTCGGGCCGTAGGGCTCGACCGCCGTGAGCGACGCGGTGCGGAAGGTGCCGGAGGTCTTCGCGTCGCCTTCACGGGACAGCCCGTAGCCGCCGACGGTGACGGGATCGTTCTCCGGGATCTTCGCCGTCGAGAGCGTCGCCCGCTCGAAGCGCGCGGGCAGGGCCTCGGGAATGCGCACCAGGGCGAGGTCGATGGAGCGCTGGCGGGTCTCGACGGCCTTCGCGTTGTAGCCCGGATGCACCGCCTTCGCGGCGGGCACGATCAGCACCGGCTCGCCCGTCTCGTCGCGGAAGTGGACCCGGTGCTTGGCCGCGCCCGTCACGCAATGGGCCGCGGTGAGCACCACGTCCTTCGCCAGCACCACGGCGCTGCAGACCCCGCCGTTCGAACTCAGCACCATCACGCTCCGGCGGGCGAGGGGACCTTCATCCTCGGCCCCGCCGACGATGGCTTTCGCCTGCGTCGCCGCCAGCGACAGGGCAAGACAGAGCGTAACCAGACGTTGCATCACTTCAAAGGATTCCTGTTTCCGATGATCCCCATATTCATCAGCGGCCCCGCCGTCGAGCCCATCACGCTCGCGGAGATGAAGGCCTATCTCCGCGTCGACGACGATGACGGCACGCAGGATGATCTGATCGCGGGCCTCGTCAAGGCGGCCCGCCTCATGATCGAGGCGGCCTCGCGGCGGATCCTCATCGAGCAGCGCTGGCGCGTGGTGCTGGACCGGTGGCCGGCCGGCGGCACGATCCTGCTGCCGCTCTCGCCGCTGATCGCCGTCGACGGCATCACCGTGACGGACGCTGCGGGCAACGCCACCGAGGTGCCGGCGAGCGCCTTCGAGTCGGACGTCCTGAGCGATCCGCCGCGCATCGTCGTGGTCGGCGCGCCCGAGCCGGGCCGGCCGAGAAATGGCATCTCCATCGCGCTGCGCGCCGGCCACGGCACCGCGCCCGAGGTGGTGCCCGCTCCGTTGAAGCTCGCGATCCGCATCCTCGTCGCCCACTGGTTCGAGAACCGGGGCGACGTGATCGGCGAGCAGATCCTGCCCCCCGAAGCGCTCGCCCTCGTGGCGCCGTTTCAGAGGATGCGGCTGTGACATCGCTCCGCTGTCGTTCCGGGCCGCGCCTGACGCATACAACGTTCCATCTCCACACGTCATCACCGGGACAAGCCCGGCCATGACGTCGCGGGTGTCATTCCCGCCATAGGAGCGGCCATGACGTGCCGTTCATCCACCCATGCATTCCCTCTCGAAGACATTGCCATGAGAACCAAACCCATTCGCATCGGCGCGCGTTCGCGCCGGTTCGTGCTTGAAATGCCGCTCGAGCGGCCCGACGGCTTCGGCGGCGTCGTTCGCACCTACACGTCCGGCCCGCAGGTCTGGGGTGCCATCGAAATGCTCGCAGGAGCCGAGCGCGTGCGCGCGGACAGGCCCGAGCAGAGCCTCACCCACCGCATCACCCTGCGCTATCGCGACGGCGTGACCGGCGCCATGCGCCTGAGCGCGGGCCTGCGCCGCTTCGCCATCCGGGCAGCGTCCGATCCGGACGGATCGAAGCGCGACCTCGTGTGCCTCGTCGAGGAGATGCGCTCATGACGAGCCCCATCCTCGCCCTGCGCCGCGCGATCCTCGACGCGGCCAGCGCGGATGCGGAGCTGCGTGCGCTCATGGGCGGCGCTTTGCGACTCCACGACGAGCCGCCGCGGGGCGCCGAGCCGGTCTATGCCCTGTTCTCGGACGTGCGGGCGACGGATTGGTCCACCGACCAGGACCGCGGTCACGAGCAGAGCCTCGGGATCGTGGTGTGGTCCGAGCCCGGCAGCGCCAGAACGGCGCTCGCCGTCGCCGAGCGGCTCGACGCCCTTCTCGACGACGCGCCGCTGGCGCTCGACGGACACCGCCTCGTCAACCTGCGCGTCACGGAACTCGCGTCCGAGCGCGACAAGGAGACCCGTCTCACCCGCGTCACCTTGCGCCTGCGCGCGGTGACCGAGGTGGTGGGATAGGGCGTGGTTCCGCCTCTCACTGTCATCCCCGGCGAGCGAAGCGAGGGAAAGGGATCCCTAGCATCGAGCGTGCAAGTGGATCCCCTTCCCGGCCTATGGCCGCCCTATGGCTGCCGGGGATGACACGGGCCCGTCGTTCGCCGCCTGACTCTCGCAACTTCTTACTTCACTCAACAAAGGACATCCCATGCCTGCTCAGAAGGGCAAGGACCTGCTCATCAAGATCGGCGACGGCGGCAACGGCTTCGTCACCGTGGCGGGCCTGCGCACGCGCCAGATCGCCTTCAACGCCGAGACTGTGGACGTCACCCACGCGGAATCCGCCGGGCGCTGGCGCGAGCTTCTCGCCGGCGTCGGCGTGCGCCGCGCGTCGATCTCCGGCTCCGGCGTCTTCAAGGATGAATCCTCCGACGCGCGCATGCGCCAGGTCTTCTTCGACGGGGACATTCTCACCTATCAGATCATCATTCCCGATTTCGGCCGCATCGAAGGTCCGTTCCAGATCACGAGCCTGGAATATCGCGGCGACCACGCCGGCGAGGTGACCTTCGAGATGGCCTTCGAATCGGCGGGTGCGCTGACGTTCGTGGCGCTGTGAGCGCGCATCCGGCAGCTCGCACGACATCGACTGCCTCTCAACACAAGGAGCATCCATGCCCAACAGAAGACGCGGCGAGGTAGCGCTGCAGCTCGGCGAGGCGCGCTACACCCTCTGCCTCACCCTCGGGGCGCTCGCCGAACTCGAGGATGCCTTTGGCGTGCAGGATCTCACGGCGCTGGCCGAGCGCTTCGGCACGGGCCGCCTGTCGAGCCGCGAGCTGCTCACCCTGCTCGGTGTCGCCCTGCGCGGCGGGGGACACGCGATGAGTGACCAGGAAGTAGCGAATCTGCCGCTCGACGACGGCATCGCGCCGGTCGCCGCGGCGCTGGCCGATCTTCTCGTCATGACGTTCGGCGGAGGCGACGCATCGCCAAACCCTCCGCGTCCGCAGGATGCGGGCACGAGCCTCACGCCTTCCCCTGGGACGACGCGCTGACGCTGACCTTAAGCATCCTGCGGTGGAGCCCGGAGACCTTCTGGCGCGCGACGCCGCGCGAATTGGTGGCGGCGTGGGATGGATTGCAGGGCACGCGAAAGAGCGAGCCCGCATTGAGCGGAGATCTCAGGCGGTTGATGAACGCATTTCCGGATGAAGGAAGTGACGAGTCTCACGGCGTCTTGGGCAGCTAATTGCTCATTCCCAAATACTTGACGCCCTTGAGTTCAAGGCAGCTGATATAAAGGCTTTCCCACCGGTAATAACGAATATTGATCGGAGCAGAGCCAGTCGCTTTTTCTGCTTCGTAATCGCATTCTTTTTTTGCGCGAGCCCATTCTGCATCAGACAGTGCGCTGGGGTCGAAAACTGGAGTGGGAGGCTTCGAAACGCAACCTGCAAGGCCGAGCGACAGGCCTATCGATAGCTTCACGGATGACTTGCATATGCCCGACCCGAAAGATCTTACGGCTGAGCAGAAAATTGCTCTTGGCGACAAGGACCGCCAGCTCAACACCCTCATCGGCCTCTCCGAAAAGTTCGGTGACTCCCTGTCCAATGCTTTCGCCAAGAATGTCGCGGAAGGCAAGAAATTTGATAACGTTCTCAAATCCGTGCGCCAATCCCTTGTGGAAACGGGGCTGCGCCTGGCGCTGGCGCCCCTGCAGATGGCCCTGAGCCAGAGCGTCAAGGGGCTGACGACGGGCTCGCTCGGGGGCTCGCTGCCGCTCGACGGCGGCGGGCTTCTCGGCGGGCTCACCAAGGGGCTGGGCTCGATCCTCGGCTCGCTCTTCGGCGGCGGAGGCTCCGCCTTCGCGCGAGGAGGCGTGTTCTCGCGCGGCATGGTGGTGCCGTTCGCGAAAGGCGGGGTGATCGGCGCGCCGACCTATTTTCCGATGGGGCGCGGGCTCGGGCTCATGGGCGAGCAGGGTGCCGAGGCGGTGATGCCGCTGGCCCGGGGGCCCGACGGTCGGCTCGGCGTGCGCGGCGGCGCGGGAGGGCGGCCGGTCTCCGTGACGGTGAACGTCTCGACCCCCGATGCGGAGAGCTTCCGCCGCTCCGAGGCACAGGTCTCCGCCGCGCTCGCCCGGGCGGTCGCGCGGGGTCAGCGCGGGATGTAAGTAAAGATCAGCCGCCCGCGCCGTCGAGCATTGCCATGATCTCGTCCTTGATCTTCAGGCGGCGGCGCTTGAGCTCCTCCTCGACCTCCTCGGGCTTGGGCTCCACCCGGGTCTCGACCCGGTGAATGGTGCGGTTCAGCTCGTCGTACTCGTCGTAGAGCCGCGCGAAGCGGTTGTTGCTCGTCTTGAGCTGATGGATCCGGTCGCGCTTGTCGGGAAAGTCGTCCGCGAGGTCGTTGGGAGCATTGCTCATCGCCTGCTGCCTCCTTGTCGTTCGGGGTTCGCAACGTCAACGCCACCCCGGCTTTTTTCGTTTCATCTTTCCAGAGGACGGATCATGACCTCCAATTTCCACGAGGTCCGCTTTCCGCTCGACGTCAGCCTCGGCAGCCGGGGCGGACCGGTGCGGCGGACCGATATCGTCACGCTCTCCTCCGGCCGCGAGCACCGCAACAGCCGCTGGGCCGGATCCCGGCGCCGCTACGATGCGGGGCTCGGGGTCCGGACCGTCGACGCGCTGCACATGGTGATCGCCTTCTTCGAGGAGCGGCGCGGCCGGCTCTACGGCTTCCGCTTCCGCGACCGTACGGATTGGCGCTCCGGCCCGCCGTCCAGGGAGCCGACGCCCCTCGATCAGCGGATCGGCACCGGCAACGGACAGAGCGTGAGCTTTCCGCTGGCGAAAGCCTACGGCTCGTCCCACGCGCCCTACAGTCGCCCCATCGCCAAGCCGGTCGGCGGCACCGTCCGGGTGGCGGTGAACGGGGTCGAGCAGAGCGTCGGCTCCGGCTTCAACTGCGATCCCACCACGGGCCTCGTGACCTTCACGGCCGCGCCGCCTCCGGGCGCCGCGATCACGGCCGGCTTCGCCTTCGACGTGCCGGTGCGCTTCGACACGGACGAGCTCGACATCGACCTCTCCGCCTTCGACGCCGGGGCCATCCCGCAGATCCCGCTGATCGAGATCGTTCCCTAGCAATCCTGTCATCCCCGGCGAGCGCAGCGAGGGAAGGGGATCCACCCACACGCACAGCGGCTCCATGGTTTCCCTGCCCCTCCGCTACGCTCCGGCCGGGAATGACACCGTCATGACATTCCCGCCGTCACCGGCTTTCTGCCGGCCATGACGGCGCGGTGTGACTGCCATGCCGGCATCCGCGAAAGAAACCCATGCGCATCATCCCGCAAAACCTCGCCGCCCATCTGACGGACGGAGCCACGACCCTGTGCCATTGCTGGACGCTCGTCCGGCGCGACGGCACGACCTTCGGCTTCACCGATCACGACCGCGATCTCGTCGTCGGCGGCATCCTCCATGCCGCGCGAACCGGGCTCGAAGCCGCGGAGGCGACCGCCGAACTCGGCTTCGCCGTCGGTGGCGGCGAGGTGTCCGGCGCGCTCGTCTCCGCCGGGCTCACCGAGGACGACATCGCGTCTGGCCTCTACGACGATGCGAGCGTGGAAACCTGGCTCGTCAACTGGAGCAACGTCGACGAACGGCTGCTCCTCGACGTGGGCTCCATCGGCGAGATCCGTCGCGCCGACGGCGGCTTCGTCGCCGAGGTGAGGGGGCTCATGCACCGCTTCGACGAGGAGCGCGGCCGCCTGTTCCGCGCCACCTGCGCGGCTGATCTCGGCGACGGGCGATGCGGCATCAATCTCGCCTCGTCCGCCTATACCGGGACGGGCACCGTGACGGCGACGGATGGAGCGCTGGCGATCGCGGCTTCCGGCATCGGCTTCTCGGACGGCTGGTGCACGGCGGGAAAGCTCACCTGGACGAGCGGCGACAATGCCGGGCTCTCGGTCGAGATCAAGGTGCACCGCGCGATCGACGGGACGGACGAGTTCGACCTGTGGCAGCGCGCGCCTCATCTCATCAAGATCGGCGACACCTTCCGCGTCACGGCGGGCTGCGACAAGACCCATGCGATCTGCCGGGCGAAGTTCAGGAACGCCGTGAACTTCCGCGGCTTCCCGCACATGCCCGGCAACGACTTCATCATCCGCATGCCGCAGCAGGGCGAGCCGGGGCTGGATGGGGGAAGCTTTTTCAGGTGAGGCGCTGCGGCTGGATGAGACCTTTCCGTCATGGCCGGGCCTGTCCCGGCCATCCCGATCGGAAGAGCGCTGTGCCTCACTTAACCGGGATCACCGGCACAAGGCCGGTGATGACGAGAGGGTGCCATGGGCTGCAGCGCCAACCCGCGCGCCCTTCTTCATCCGTTCAAGGGCCTCTTCGAGCATCATCATGCCCACATCCCATCTCATCCTCGCCGAAGCCCGCTCCTGGATCGGCACGCCCTACCGCCACCAGGCATCGCTCAAGGGGGTCGGCTGCGATTGCCTCGGCCTGCTGCGCGGGGTCTGGCGCGGCGTCATGGGCGCGGAGCCGGAATTGCCGCCGCCATATTCTCCCGATTGGGCCGAGGCCGGAGCCGACACGCTCCTCGCCGCCGCGCGAAAACATCTCGTCGAGATCCCCTGCGATGCGTTTTCCGCCGGCGACGTTCTGCTCTTCCGCTGGCGTGCGGCCATGCCGGCCAAGCACTGCGCGATCGCGGCCTCGCCGGACACCATGATCCACGCCCATGACGGCGCGTCGGTGGCCGAGGTCGCATTCCATCCCTGGTGGCGGCGCCACCTCGCCCATGCCTTTCGCTTTCCGGACAAAGACTGATGGCCACAATCGTTCTACAAACCGTCGGCGCCGCCGTGGGCGGCATGATCGGCGGGCCGATCGGCGCCATGGCGGGCCGCGCGCTCGGCGGGCTTGCGGGGGCTGCCATCGACAACGCGCTGCTCGGCGGCGACAACACCAAGTACGTCGAGGGCCCGCGCCTCAAGGACATCGACGGCCTCACCTCCACGGAGGGTGCGCCGATCCCGCGCGTCTACGGCCGCGCGCGCATCGGCGGGCAGCTCATCTGGGCGACGCGGCTCGAGGAGGTGGTGAACACCGATACCGATCGCGGAGCCCAAGGCGGCAAGGGCATGAGCGGTCCGAAGACCGTCACCACCACCTATTCCTATTTCGCCAATCTCGCGGTCGGCCTGTGCGAGGGGCGCATCGCCTATGTCCGCCGGGTCTGGGCCGATGGACGCGAGCTCGATCTCAGCACCATCACCATGCGCGTGCATGCGGGCAGCGAAACGCAGAGCGCCGATCCACTGATCGTCGCCAAGGAGGGCGCTCAAGTCGCGCCGGCCTATCGGGGGCTCGCCTATGTGGTGTTCGAGCGCCTGCCGCTGGCGGATTTCGGCAACCGCGTGCCGCAATTCTCGTTCGAGGTGGTGCGGCCCGTCGACGGTCTCAACCGCATGATCCGGGCCGTCTGCCTCATCCCCGGGGCGAGCGAGTTCGGCTACGACACGCTGCCCGTGATGCAGGTGCTCGATCTCGGCAAGACCCGGCCGGAGAACCGTCATCAGATGCAGCGCGACACCGACGTGGCCGCATCCCTCGACGCCCTGCAGGCGCTCTGTCCGAACCTCAAGCGCGTGTCGCTCGTGGTGAGCTGGTTCGGCGATGATCTGCGCGCCGGATCCTGCCTTGTCGAGCCGCGCGTGGACGTGAAGACCAAGACCACCGACGGCGCCACCTGGTCGGTTGCGGGCCTCACGCGCGACGATGCGAAGGCGGTGTCCGTCGTCGACGGGTCGCCCGCCTATGGCGGCACACCGTCCGACGCGTCCGTGAAGCGCCTGATCAGGAACCTGAAGGCGCGTGGGCTCGAGGTGGTGCTCTATCCCTTCGTGATGATGGACGTGCCCAAGGGCAACGATTTGCCGGATCCTTACGGCGGCACGGGCCAGCCGTCCTATCCCTGGCGCGGACGCATCACCTGCCATCCGGCGCCGGGCCGCAGCGGTTCTCCCGACGGCACGACTGCTGCCGCCACGCAGGTCGAGACCTGGTTCACGCGCGCGGCCGGGTTCAACCGCATGGTCCTCCACTATGCCAATTTGGCCGAGGAGGCCGGCGGCGTTCACGGATTCATCCTGGGGAGCGAACTCGTCGGCCTCACCCGCGTGCGCTCCTCGTCCGGCGTTTATCCCGCCGTCACGAGGCTGAAGGCGCTCGCGGATCAAGTGCGGGACATCCTGCGCGCGTCGACGACGATCGTCTATGCCGCCGACTGGACGGAATACGGCGCCCATGTTCTCGATGGCGGCAGCGAGGTGCGCTTTCCCCTCGATCCGCTCTTCGCCAGCGATGCCATCGATGCGGTCGGCATCGATTACTACCCGCCGATCTCCGATTGGCGCGACGGCCCGAACCATGCGGATCTGTCCGCTGCCCGCAGCGTCTACGACGTGG
This sequence comes from Microvirga sp. CF3016, assembly GCF_036314085.1. NCBI lineage: Bacteria > Pseudomonadati > Pseudomonadota > Alphaproteobacteria > Hyphomicrobiales > Methylobacteriaceae > Microvirga > Microvirga sp. CF3016. The sequence goes on along the minus strand of NZ_JAYGGM010000004.1, from coordinate 326,780 downwards.
ATTATCTGCGCGCGCGGCTGGGGAGCGGCGAGGCATTCGACTGGTACTACGCGAGCGCCGCCGAGCGCGCCGCACAGGCGCGACGGCCCATTACCGATGGCGCCTACAACAAGCCGTGGATCTTCCGCGCCAAGGATCTCGTCTCCTGGTGGTCGAACGGGCACATGGAGCGCGTGAACGGCGCCGAGATCGGACCCACGGCCTGGCAGCCGCAATCGAAGCCGATCTGGCTCACCGAGATCGGCGTTCCCGCCGTGGACAAGGGGCCGAACGGCCCGAACGTGTTCCCCGATCCCAAATCCTCGGAATCGGCCTATCCGCCGTTCTCCCGCGGCGTGCGAGACGATCTCGTCCAGGCGCGCACGCTGGAGGCCATTCTCTCGCGGTTCGATCCGGCCCAGCGGGGCTTTGCCCCGGAGTACAATCCCGTGTCGTCGTCCTATGGCGGATGCATGGTGGATCCGGACAACGTCTTCGTCTGGGCCTGGGATGCAAGGCCCTTTCCGGCCTTTCCCGATTTCGACAAAGTGTGGTCCGACGGACCCAACTGGGAGACCGGCCACTGGGTTACCGGTCGGATCGAGGGCGCGACGCTCGATCGCCTGATTGCGCGCATCCTGCGGGATTACGGCTTTGCCGATCCCGGTGCGATTCCCGTCGACGGCTTCGTGGACGGTTACGTGATCGACCGGCCCATGTCCGTGCGGGGCGCGCTCGAGCCGCTGCTGCGCCTCTTCGGCATCGATGCCGTCGCGCGCGGCGCCACCATCGCGTGGCAGGGGCGCGGCGGCCGGGCCGTCGTGCGTCTGACGAAGGACGACCTCGTGCTCGGCGACAAGGAGCCGTCCCTCAAGCTCACCCGCGCCCAGGAAACCGAACTGCCGCAACAGGTGGAGATCGGTTTCACGGAAGGCGACACGGATTACCGCCGGGCCTCCGTGGCCTCGCGGCGCCTGTCCGGTTCGAGCCGCCGCGAGGCGAGGGCGGACAGCGCCGTCGTCACCCGTCGCGCCGAGGCGCAGCGGCTGGCGGACACCTGGCTGCAGGACCTGTGGGCCGGGCGCGAAAGTGCCGAGTTCGAGATCTCGCCGCGACGCATGGACCTGGAGCCGGGCGACGTGGTCGCGGTTCCGACCGACGCGGGCGAAAGGCTCCATCGCATCACGCGCATCGCCCACGGAGCGACGCGCAAGATCGGCACGCGAGCGGTGGAGCCCGCTATCTTCGAACGGCCGGGCTCGTCTATGGCGAGACCGGTCAAGCGGCCGCCGCCGGTGCCCGGCAAACCTCTTGTCGTGGTGCTCGATCTGCCCGCGGCCCTGGGCGATCCCACGCCGCTTCAATTCATCGCCGTCGCGGCGGATCCTTGGCCTGGTGCGGTGACGATCTGGCGTTCGGGCAACGCTGCCAGCTTCGCGCCCGTTCGCGTCGTCGACCTGCCGGCCGTGATCGGACGCACGAAATCGGCGCTCGCACCGGGTCCGCTCTGGCGCTGGGATCCGCGCGCCGTGCTCGACGTGGAGATTTCCTCCGGCGCCTTGAGCGCCATCGACGACGAAGCTGCTCTTGCCGGCCGGAATCTGTTCGCCCTGCAGGGCCCGAACGGCCGGTGGGAGATCATGTCCGCCGCGCGCGCCGAGATGATCGGGGAGCGCACCTACCGCCTCTCGCGTTTCCTGCGCGGCCTTGCCGGTTCGGAGGCCGAGGCCGGCCGCACGGTGCCGGCGGGAGCGCTCATCGTCAAACTCGACGAGGCCGTCGCGCCTCTCGCGACCAACCTGCAGGATCTCGGCCAGACCTGGCGCTACAGGATCGGCCCCTCGGGCCGGGACCATGCGGATCCGGCGGTTGCGGAGGTCCTCGCGACGGTCGGTTCGGATGCGCTCAAGCCGATGAGCCCGGTGCATGTCGCGGCCCGCCGCGACGCGGGCGGCATCCGCCTCACTTGGCTACGCCGCACGCGCCGCAACGGCGACGGCTGGGAACCCGTCGACGTTCCTCTCGCCGAGGATGCGGAGCGCTACGAGATCGACATTCTCAAGAACGACGCGGTCGTGAGAACGCTCGCGAGCACGCAGCCGTCCGCCCTCTACGGCGACGCGGAGGAGATGGCCGATTTCGGCGGACCGCAATCCACCCTCGGTCTGCGCATCGTGCAGACGAGCGCCGTGGTCGGCCGGGGCTTCGGGCGGCACGCGACGGTTGTTGTACGCTGATCGAACGCGCGATCTTGGAAGTGACTCATCGCGAGTGACACCCTCCTCGTCATGGCCGGGCTTGTCCCGGCCATCCCGATCCTGTGAAGCGCAGCGCTTTTCATGATCGAGATCACCGGCACAAGGCCGGTGATGACGTGTGAGGGTGCCACTTATTTTCATTGCCTTGTCGGAGCCAATCCTTCGATGTCGTCCACACCTCATCTCGCCCTGCCGCTCCTCGCGGCAGCGCAGGCGCAGAAGCACGTCACCCACAACGAGGCTCTCGCCTCCCTCGATGCGCTCGTGCAGCTCGCGGTCAAGGAACGCAACCGCTCCGCTGCGCCGGCCGCGCCCGCGGAAGGCGACCGTTTCCTCGTCGGAGCCGGCGCCACGGGCGCCTTCGCCGGTCAGGAGGGTTGCATCGCCCTGTTCGACCTCGGCGCTTGGCGCTTCTTCGCGCCCCGCCCCGGATGGCGGGCCTATGTGGAGGCGGAAGACCTGCTTGTGCTGTTCGACGGTGCCGAATGGAAGCCCTTCGGGGCGGTTCCGGACGCGCTCGACAATCTGAAGCGGCTCGGGCTCGGCACGACGGCCGACGATCTGAACCGCCTCTCGGCGCGGCTCAACGCGGCGCTGTTTGCAGCTCTCTCCGCGGAGGAGGGCGGTACGGGCGATCTGCGTTTCGTGCTCAACAAGGGCACGGAATCCGCCGTCTTGTCGCAGCTCTATCAGAGCGGATTTAGCGGACGTGCGGAAACGGGCCTGATCGGCAGCGACGATTTCGGCATCCGCGTCTCGGCCGACGGCAGTCAATGGCGCGACGCGCTGCTGGTTGACCGCCATACGGGCGTTGCGTCTTTTCCGTCGGGGCTCGCCAACGTGGCGAAGCCGAACCTCCTGATCAATGGCGGCTTTCTCGTGAACCAGCGCAGGTTCGCCGGCGGGGCTCTGGGGGCCGGCATCTTCGGTTTCGACCGCTGGAAGGGCGGGCCGGGCGGCTGCACGCTCAGCCTCGCGGCGGACGGCACGATCACGCTGTCCGGCGCACTCGAGCAGGTGATCGACGTGGGCCAGGCCGCCTCCGAGATCGGTGCGGCGAGTTTCGCCGGCGCGACCCTGACCCTCTCGGTCGAGGATCCTTCAGCGCCCTTGCCCGTCCTCATCGGATCGAAAGCCGCCACGATCCCGGCCGGTTCCGGCCGTCGCTCGGCCGGCGTGACCCTCGACGGATCCGAGACGGGCCACATCGCGGTGCGGCTCCAGCCGTCCACCCCGTGTTCCTTCAAGCGCGTGAAGCTGGAGGTCGGCGCCCATGCGACGCCCTGGACGAGCACACCTGTCGAGATCGAGGAGTTGCGCTGCCGCCGCTACTACCAGCGCCTTGCCGCGAGCGGTGGAACGCCCGCGATCCTCGGGGCCCTCGGGCAGCGCGTGGCGACCAACAGCATCGATTTCCCCTGCACCCTGCCGGTGCCGATGAGAGCCGATCCGGTGCTGACGACCAGCGGGTTCGGCTGGTGGAGCGGGGCTCCGACCGGAAATCAGGTCGGCTTCTACAACAACACCGGCTCGGCCTGGGTGTCGCTGTCAGGATCGCTGACGGCGGCGACGCTGGCGGCGCCCGGTCCGTCGGGCATCGTTCTCCGGCTTCAGGCGAGCATCACCTTCAGCGGCGCGTCCGGCGGTGTCGGTCATCTCTATCTGGGCAATCAGGCCTTCATCGCCCTGCAGGCGGAGCTGTAAGGATCGCACATGACCGTTTCTCCATCGCGCTTCGACCATGCCGTCGAACAGGTGCTGACACACGAGGGCGGCTTCGTCCGGGATCCCCGCGATCCGGGCGGGGCGACCAAGTTCGGCATCACCCGCGAAACCCTCTCCCGGGCGAAAGGGCGCCCGGCATCCGTCAGCGATGTCCGCCGCCTCGGCCGGAAGGAGGCAATCGCCCTCTACCGGCGGCTCTTCTGGGCGGTCGTGCGCGCCGACGAGCTGCCGCCGGGGCTCGACCTCGCGGTCTTCGATCTGGCGGTCCATTCCGGTCCAGCACGGGCGGTCAGGGCCCTGCAGGCGGCTCTCGGCGTCGCGGCGGACGGGGTCGTCGGGCCCGCCACCCTGGATGCCGCCCGCAAGGCCGACGTGGCGCGGATCATCCGCCGCCTGACGAACGCCCGTCTCGGCTTTCTCGGCCGCCTCGCCGCCTGGCCGGTCTTCGGCCGGGGCTGGCGCCGGCGCGTCCTCGCCGTCGAGCAGGAGGCCCTCCGGCTCGCATCCCCTCCATCCTCGTCTTCAAGGAGTGTTTGACATGTTCGATACCAAGACCATCCTGGCCAGCCGGACCGTCTGGGCCAACCTGATCGGGCTTGCAGCCCTCGTTCTCGGCCTGTTCGGCTTCGACGGCTCGGCTCTGGCCACGGGCGCGTTCGAGGAGGCCCTCGTTCAGCTCGTCGCGGCGGCGAGCTTCGTCGCCTCGACGATTTTCCGGATCCTGGCCACGAAACAGATTCTGAATTAGAAGCATTTTCAGAGAGATGGGGCCGGTTGTCAGGCACGAAGACCGGCCTCGACTGCATTCAGAATTCGTTCAGTGCGGCAAAGGCATGGTTTTCTCATGCGTCTGGTTTGGGTCGTCATAGCGGTGTGGGGGATGATGGGTGCGGCGTTCGCGCAAAGCGCGGCGGCCACCCTGAAAAACTGCCTCCCTCCGCGCGAGATGCAGGAAGCCGTGGCGGCGAAAGGCGTCGTGGCGCCGGCCTCCGCCGTGATGACGGCGCGGCGTCAGGTGCCCGGGGCCGACGTGGTCCGGGCCAGCCTCTGCCGCAACAGCGACGATCTTGTCTATGTGATCTCGGTCCTGCAAAAGGATGGTCGCATCGTGCAAGTGATGATCGACGGCTCCTCCGGGCGCGTGAAATCGGTCCACTAGCGCATCGTGCGGAAAAGTGGACCCGGTTTTCCGCTCCGAACGATGCGCCACTTTTGGGATTCAGCATCGGATCAATCCCAAAAGTGCAACTCCACTTTTGGGTCCGATGCTCTGGAGGAAGCTCGAACCGTGCGCCTACTCGTTGTCGAGGACGACAGAACCCTCAATAAGCAGATCGTGACCGCCCTTGAACATGCGGGCTACGCGGTCGATGCCGCCATGGACGGCGAGGAAGGGCAGTTCCTCGGCGAGACCGAACCCTACGACGCCATCATCCTCGACCTCGGACTTCCGAAGGTAGATGGCGTTTCCGTCCTGACCGCCTGGCGCCGCGAGGGGCGCAAGACCCCGGTCATCATCCTGACCGCGCGCGACCGGTGGAGCGACAAGGTCCAGGGCTTCGATGCCGGTGCCGACGATTACGTGACGAAGCCCTTCCACATGGAAGAGCTTCTCGCCCGCGTCCGCGCGCTGCTGCGGCGCTCCGCCGGCCATGCCACGAGCGAGATCGCCTGCGGGCCCGTGAAGCTCGACACCCGCTCGGGTCGCGTGGCCGTGGACGGCCACCCGGTGAAGCTCACCTCCCATGAGTACCGGCTCCTGTCCTACCTCATGCACCATACCGGCCGCATCGTCTCGCGCGGTGAGCTGACCGAGCATCTCTACGATCAGGACTTCGACCGGGATTCGAACACCATCGAGGTCTTCATCGGGCGCTTGCGCAAGAAGCTCGGCGTCGACATCATCCAGACTGTTCGGGGCTTGGGTTACCTCCTCGACGCGAGCCAGACCAAGACGTGACCGGCCTGTCACCGCTCGTCAAACGTTTCGCCGGCCGCCCCATCGCGGTCCGCCTTGCGGTGTCGTCCGTCTTCTGGAGCTTCGTGATCCTGCTGATCGCGGGGCTCATCCTCTCGACCCTCTACCGCGACAACACGGAGCGCGCCTTCGACCAGCGCCTCCTCGTCTACGCCAACACGCTCGCCTCCAATCTCGTCGGACCGGGCGATCCGGACCGGGACCTCGGCCCCATCGGCGACCCGCGCTTCGAGCTGCCCCTGTCCGGCTGGTACTGGCAGGTGGCCCGGCCCAATGCGGCTCTGGGCGAGATCCGCTCGTCGAAATCTCTGTTCGGCGGACAATTGCCCAACCTCGCCTCCGGGGACGACCGCTTCGGCCAGATCCGGCGCGGCTACGGCAAGGCGCCCGACGATCGCTCCCTGCGCATCATCGAACGCGACATCGATCTCGGCGAGGACGGACGTTACATCATCCGCGTTGCGGGCCCCGCCGACGAGATCGATGCGGCCGTGCGGGATTTCATCTTCGCGCTCACCGTCACCTTCGCGCTTCTCGGGATCGGACTGGGATTCACCACGCTGCTGCAGATCCGCTTCGGCCTGCGGCCGCTCGCCAACCTGCGCAGCGCGCTCGGGGCGATCCGGCGCGGCGAGGCGGAGCGGATCGCCGGCGAATATCCCCGGGACATCTCGCCGCTCGCCAGCGAGCTGAACCTCCTCCTCGACACCAACCGCGAGATCCTGGAGCGCGCCCGCACGCAGGTCGGCAATCTCGCCCACGCGCTCAAGACGCCGCTCAGCATCATCATGAACGAGGCCGAGAACGCGCCCGAGGATGTCGCCGCCAAGGTCCGCGAGCAGGCGACGACCATGCGCGACCAGGTGAATTACTATCTCGACCGGGCCCGGGCTGCGGCGCTTGCGGGCACGCTCGGAACGCTCACCGAAGCCGAGCCCGTCATTGCAGGCCTCGCCCGCACCTTCGCCAAGATCTATCGCGACAAGGACCTGGAGGTGGAACTGGCCATCCCGCCGGACCTGCGCTTCCGCGGCGAGAAGCAGGACCTGGAGGAGATGGCCGGCAACCTCATCGACAACGCGGCCAAATGGGCCGCGCACAAGGTCGAAGTGTCGGTCGAGATCGTGCGCGAGGACGACCGGCCCCGCTTCCGCCTGCTCATCGACGATGACGGGCCGGGCCTGCCGGAGGCCGCCCGGGAGGAGGTGCTCAAGCGCGGTCGCCGCCTCGACGAGACCAAGCCCGGCTCCGGGCTGGGGCTTTCCATCGTCAGCGATCTCGCGGCGCTCTATCGCGGCTCCCTGAGGCTCGATGCCTCGCCCATGGGGGGCCTGCGGGCCGTCCTCGAACTCCCCGGGGATAGGAGCGCGCCTTAAGGACATTTACGCGTGACACCGTGCCACCGTCGTGCTTCAGGAGGACACGCAGTAAATAGGACTTTATGGTGATCTGGATCATTCTCCTGGCGATGACGGCGGCGGCCGTGATGGCGGTGCTTTGGCCGCTGTCGCGCCACTATGCCGTGACCAGGCAGGCGGATCCTGACACCCGGTTCTACCGGGAGCAGATCGCCGAGATCGAGCGGGACCAGGCACGCGGCGTGCTGATGCCGAGCGAAGCCGAGGCCGCCAAGGCGGAGGCCGGGCGGCGTCTGCTGCGGGCGACGGGCCTGCACGGCGAGGCTTACGCGGCCGTCGGAGAGCCGGCGCTGCGCCGCCGCCGGGCCGCCTCGACTCTCGCCCTGTCGATCATCCCGATTCTGGCGCTCGCCACCTATGAAATCTACGGCTCGCCGCAGGCCCTGACCCAAGCGCCGGCCGCGCAGATCGCACAGCAGGCCGGGAACGTCGATTTCATGACGGCGGTGGCCCAGATCGAGAGCCATCTGGCGAAGAACCCCCAGGACGGCCGCGGCTGGGAGGTCATCGCCCCGGTCTATATCCGCATGGGGCGCATGGACGATGCCGTGAGAGCCTATCAGGCCGCGGTGCGCTATCAGCCCCCGGACGCCGATCGTTTCGCGAATCTCGGCGAGGTCATGGTCATGGCCAAGGACGGGCTCGTCTCGGCCGAGGCCCAGGCTGCCTTCGAACAGGCCGTCAAGCTCGACGCCTCATCGCCGAAGGCCCGCTTCTATCTCGCCCGCGCGGCCGTGCAGGACGGGCAGGTCGACAAGGCCAAGGCGGCCTATGCGCAGCTTCTGGCTTCGTCGCCTCCCGATGCGCCCTGGGTCGAAGCCGTGAAGCAGGAACTCGCCGCCCTCGACGTGCCGGCAGGCCAAGGGGGCGAGAACCGGATCGGCCCCGAGGCGATCGCCGGCATGGTGGCGGGCCTCGCCAGCCGCCTGGAGGCTCAGGGAGGCACGGCGGAAGAATGGGCGCGACTGATGCGCTCCTATGCGGTTCTGGGCCAGCGTGATAAAGCCATGGCTGCAGCGCGGCGCGCCCGGGAGGCTCTGGCGCAGGACAGCGCCGCCTTGAAGACCATCGACACGATGGCGCAGGAACTGAAACTGACCGACGCTCAGCCATGACGAGAAAACAACGCCGCTTGACCCTGATCGGTGTCGCAGGATGCGTCCTGGCGATCGCCCTCGGTCTCGTGCTCTATGCCATGAACGACACGATCGTGTTCTTCAACTCGCCGGCCGACATCCAGGCGAAGAACGTGCCGCCCGGCACGCGCATCCGTCTCGGCGGTCTCGTCAAGGAAGGCACTGTCCAGCGCGGTTCCGATCAGCAGATCACCTTCGAGGTCATGGACGCGCAGGCTGCGATCCAGGTGAGCTACAAGGGCCTGCTGCCCGACCTGTTCCGCGAAGGGCAGGGGGTGGTGGCCGAAGGCGTGCTCGTCAGCCCGAGCATGTTCAGAGCCGATTCCGTTCTCGCCAAGCACGACGAGAACTACATGCCCCGCGAGGTGGCCGACACCTTGAAGAAGCAGGGCCACTGGCAGGGTGAGGCCAACGCCGCGCCCAAGACCCAGTGATGTGACGCAGTAGCAAGGGAGATCCCTCGTGTTGGTCGAGGCCGGACATTTCGCACTCGCGCTGGCGCTTGGGTTGTCCCTGATCCAGTTCATCGTTCCGCTCTGGGGCGCGCGCGCCAACGATCCCGTGCTGATGGCCGTGGCGCCGACGAGCGCGCTCGCGGTGCTCGCCTGCATCGCGTTCTCGTTCCTTGCACTGACCGCCGCTTACGTGAACTCGGACTTCTCGGTGCTCAACGTCGTGCAGAACTCCCATTCGGCAAAGCCGCTGATCTACAAGATCTCCGGCGTGTGGGGGAACCACGAAGGCTCCATGCTGCTCTGGGTGCTGATTCTCGCCCTGTTCGGAGGCGTGGTGGCGCTTGCGCGGAACACCATCCCGATGCGGCTGCAGGCCAACACGCTTGCGGTCCAGGCCCTGATCACCATCGCGTTCCTGCTCTTCATCCTCACCACGTCGAACCCCTTCAGCCGCGTGATTCCGGCAGCCCCGGAGGGGCAGGATCTCAATCCGCTGCTGCAGGATCCCGGCCTCGCGATCCATCCGCCGCTTCTCTACATCGGTTATGTGGGCTTCTCGATCTCCTTCGCCTTTGCCTGTGCGGCCCTCATCGACGGGCGCATCGATGCGGTCTGGGCCAGGATCGTGCGCCCCTGGACGCTCGGCGCCTGGGCGTTCCTGACGCTCGGCATCGCCATGGGTTCATACTGGGCCTATTACGAGCTCGGCTGGGGCGGCTGGTGGTTCTGGGATCCGGTGGAGAACGCCTCGCTCATGCCGTGGCTTGCGGGCACGGCGCTCGTGCATTCCACCGTCGTGATGGAAAAGCGAGACGCACTCAAAGTCTGGACGATCCTGCTCGCCGTCCTGACCTTCTCCCTGTCGCTGCTCGGCACCTTCCTGGTCCGCTCCGGCGTGCTCACCTCGGTGCATTCCTTCGCGGTCGATCCGGAGCGCGGCACCTTCATTCTCGGGATCCTGATCCTGTTCATCGGAGGATCGCTGGCGCTCTTCGCCTGGCGCGCTCCGATGCTCAAGCAGGGCGGCCTGTTCGCGCCCGTTTCCCGCGAAGGCGCGCTCGTTCTGAACAACCTCTTCCTCGCCACCGCCTGCGCCACCGTGTTCATCGGCACGCTCTATCCGCTCGCGCTCGAGGTGCTGACGGGCGAGAAGATCTCCGTCGGAGCGCCGTTCTTCAACTTCACCTTCCTGCCGCTGATCGTCCCGCTGCTGCTGCTTGTGCCGCTCGGCCAGACGCTTGCGTGGAAGCGCGGCAACCTCCTCGGCACGGCCCAGCGCCTCTATGCCATCTTCGGCATCTCGCTCCTCGCCACCGTCGCCATGTTGGCGTTCCGATACGGCGGGCCGGTGGCCGCGCCTCTCGGCATCGGGCTCGGCGTGTATCTGGTTCTCGGCTCCCTCAACGAGATCGTCACCCGCTCCTGGACCAAGGGCACGCCGCTCTCCGCAGCCTGGCGGAAAGCGCGCGGCCTGCCGCGCTCGGCCTGGGGCACGGCCATCGCCCATGCGGGCGTGGGCCTCACCGTGATCGGCATCGCGGCGACCGCCTGGGGCGTCGAGACCATCGGCAGCCTGAGGATCGGCGAGCGTCTCAAGGCGGGCGATTACGAGGTGCGGCTCGAGCGCGTCATCCCGCGCATCGAGGCCAATTACCGGGAGGATGTCGCCGTCCTGACGGTCTTCGACGACGGGCGCGAAATCGGCACGCTCGAGACCATGAAGCGGCTCTACGTGACCCGCGGCATGCCGACGACGGAAGCGGGCATCCTGACGACGGGCCTCGGCCAAGTCTATGCCAGCATCGGTGAGGTGCAGGCGGACGGGTCCATCGGCATGCGGCTCTATCACAAGCCGCTGGTCCTCCTGATCTGGATCGGCTCCCTCGTGATGGCGGCAGGCGGCGCCCTGTCGCTCACCGACCGCCGGCTGCGCATCGGCGCGCCGGCCCGTGCGAAGGCAGCACCACCCGCTGCCGTCCCGGCGGAGTAGGCTATGCGCTTCGTTCTCGCTCTCGTGGCGGCTCTCGTGCTCGGCGGTCCGGCATCGGCCGTGCAGCCGGACGAGGTGCTGAAGGATCCTGCCCTGGAGAAGCGCGCGCGCGAGATCTCGGCAGGCCTGCGCTGCCTCGTGTGCCAGAACCAGTCCATCGACGATTCCGACGCGCAGCTCGCCAAGGATCTGCGTCTCCTGGTGCGTGAGCGGCTCGTGGCCGGCGATACGAACCGGGAGGTGGAATCCTTCCTCGTGCAGCGTTACGGCGAGTTCGTGCTGCTGAAACCCACCTTCGGCACACATACCTTGCTGCTATGGCTCACGCCCGCTCTCGTTCTCGTCCTCGGTGGCATCGGCGCATACATGGCGATGAGACGTCGTCCACGGCCCGCCGTGGCGCTCGATGCGGAGGAGCAGAAGGCGCTCGAGGAACTGCTCAAGCGCGATCAGAACGCTTGAATGCCCGCAGCAGGAGCGCGATGGAACTCGTCCCGTTAAGCAGTTTCGATCCTTTCTGTTGATCCTGCCATTGTGTCGCGGTGCCAAGCTTACGACCGGCTGATATCGGGCTCTCACATCTCCCGATATTTCCCGCGAAAGGTAAGGTCGTGAAGCTTGCGGCCCATGGATTGTGTCTGATCCTTCTTGCACTCCCTTCCGCGGTTCGAGCGAGCGAGGATCTCGTCGCCAAGCGCGAGACCTGTCGCCTGGAGGCCAGGAGCCGCATCGCACCGAAGAGAAAGATCGAGGTTGAGGATTACCGCCGCATTGTGGAGCGGCGCGCGGCCTACGTGACGCAGTGCATCAGCCGCACGGTCGTGGCCCGCAGCAGCGCTCCGCTTCCACCGAAAAGGGTGCTCGACGACGCGATGGACGATGGGCCGCGCGTCGTGGCGTCGACCCGGGGGAAGCCGCGCCGCATTGAGGGGCATGCGAACCGATATAAGCCGAAGACGGCTTGGGTTAGGGCCGGCAAGGTGACGAAGCTCAGAGGCAAGAAGATCAGAGCCTCGTCGCGCAGGAGCAAGTGAGGTTCCTGAGAAATCCGGCCGGACATTCACTTTCTTCGTCATCACCGGCCTTGTGCCGGTGATCCCGATCAATTGAAGCGCCGAGTCTCTCCGATCGGGATGGCCGGCACGAGGCCGGCCATGACGCGAAAAGGCTTTCCCCGAAACCTTACCAAGATTTCATCTCGGGGTGAGGGTACCGTAACGCGCCAGCCCCCATCTTGCTCTCATGACGAACCAACGAGCGTTCTTCGAGGAGAGACAAGACATGTTGGACAAGGTTTCCACTCCTGCCCGCAAGCGCACCGCCAAATGGCTCGGCGCAGCGGCCGTGGCCGCGATCATCGCGGGCGGCGCCGTCGAGAGCGGTCTGGTTGCTCCCAGCCCTGCCCATGCCGAACTGCGCTCCATGGCCCAGCCGGTGCAGGGCGCCCCGTCCTTCGCGGACGTCATCGACCGGGTGAAGCCCGCCGTCGTGGCCGTGAAGGTCAAGGTGCAGAACGTCGCCGACCGGGACGACGACAACGACGGCCAGCAGTTCTCGACGCCCGATCTGCCCCCGGGCCATCCGATGGAGCGCTTCTTCCGCCAGTTCCGTGACCAGATGCCCGGTGAGCGCGGCGACCGCGGACCGCGCCGCGAGCGTCCCCGCCAGTTCGGCCAGTCGCTGGGCTCGGGCTTCTTCATCTCGGCCGACGGCTATGTGGTGACCAACAACCACGTGGTCGACAACGCCTCCGAGGTGCAGATCACCATGGACGACGGCAAGACCCTCGATGCCAAGGTCATCGGCACCGATCCGAAGACGGACCTCGCCCTGCTGAAGGTCGAGGGCAACGACTTTCCCTATGTCCGCCTGGCCGGCCAGAAGGCCCGGATCGGCGACTGGGTCGTCGCCATCGGCAACCCGTTCGGCCTCGGCGGCACGGTGACGGCCGGCATCGTGTCGGCCCAGCACCGCGACATCGGCGCCGGTCCCTACGACGACTTCATCCAGATCGACGCCTCGGTGAACAAGGGCAACTCGGGTGGCCCGACCTTCAACCTCTCCGGCGAGGTCGTGGGCGTGAACACGGCGATCTTCTCGCCGTCGGGCGGCAATGTGGGTATTGCGTTTGCCATCCCGGCGAGCACCGTCGAGACCGTCGTAGCCTCCCTGAAGGACAAGGGCTCCGTGACCCGCGGCTTCATCGGCGTGCAGATGCAGCCGGTGACCAAGGAAATCGCCGAGGCCATCGGCCTGAAGGAGCCCAAGGGTGCCCTCGTGGCCGAGGCCATCAAGGACGGCCCTGCGGCCAAGGCCGGCGTCCGGACAGGCGACACGATCATCGCCGTCGACGGGCAGCCGATCAACGAGGCCAAGGATCTGTCGCGCAAGGTGGCCAATGTCGCGCCGGGCAAGAGCGTCTCGCTCACCCTGTGGCGCGAGGGCAAGGAGCGCACCGTGACCCTCGAGGTCGCGAGCCAGCCCAAGGGCGTCTGATCCACATCAAGAGTAAGGGACACCGGGCTTTATAGTTGATTGCCCCCGATGCCTGGTGTCTTCTGCCCACGGCAGGCTGGCCTCTTCCCCTCCAAGGCCGGCCTGCCGTCGGGCATCTCATCGCGTTGCAAGTAGGCCTATGCGGATTCTCATCATCGAGGACGACAAAGAGGCGGCCTCCTACCTGGTCAAGGCGTTTCGCGAAGCGGGACACGTGGCGGACCACGCGTCCGACGGGCTCGACGGCTATGCCATGGCCGAGGAGGGGGATTACGACGTGCTCGTGGTCGACCGCATGCTGCCCAAGCTCGACGGCCTGTCGCTGATCCGTTCCCTGCGCGAGCAGCGGGTCGAGACGCCGGTTCTCATCCTCTCCGCCCTGGGCCAGGTCGACGACCGCGTGAAGGGCCTGCGGGCCGGCGGCGACGATTATCTGCCCAAACCCTACGCCTTCTCCGAGTTGCTCGCCCGCGTCGAGGTGCTCTCGCGCCGCCGCAGCTCAGCACCGAATGCGGAGCCCACGGTCTATCGCATTGCAGATCTCGAACTCGATCGCCTGTCCCATCGGGTGACGCGCTCCGGCCAGGAGATCATGCTGCAGCCGCGGGAGTTCCGTCTGCTCGAATACCTGATGAAGAACGCCAATCAGGTGGTCACCCGCACCATGCTGCTCGAGCATGTGTGGGACTACCACTTCGACCCCCAGACCAACGTGATCGACGTTCACGTCTCGCGGCTTCGCGCCAAGATCGACAAGGGCTTCGACAAGCCCCTGATCCACACCATCCGCGGAGCCGGCTACATGGTGCGCGTCGGCCAGGAGGGCGACGAGGAATGAGCGTGCAGCGATGAACGCCTCCATGAGCGCCCTCGGCAAGCTCGTCCGGACGACGGCGTTCAAGCTGTCCTTCGCGTATCTCCTCATCTTCACCATCTTCGCCTTCGTGGGCTTGGGCTATGTGGCCTGGAACGCCCAGCGGCTGCTCACCGACCAGTTCGTGTCGACCATCGAGAGCGAAATCAACAGCCTGTCGGACCAGTACCGGTTCGGCGGCCTGCGCCGGCTCGTGAACATCGTCGAGCGTCGCTCGCGCGCGCCGGGCGCCATGCTCTATCTCGTCACCACGGAGGCGGGGGAGCGGGTCGCCGGCAACGTGGGCGCCCTGCCGACGGGCGTGATCGGCCGCACGGGCCAGTTCGAAACCCTCTACAACCGCACCGACGAGACCGAGGCGCGGCCCGACATGGCCATCGTGCGCGTCTATCTCCTGCCCGGCGGGTTCCGGCTCCTCGTCGGGCGCGACATCGAGGAGCGTCGGCGCCTCCAGGAGGTCATATACCGCGCCTTCGGCTATTCGCTGCTCTTCATCGTCGTGCTCGGCTGCGTCGGCGGCTGGTTCATCACGCGGCGCGTCCTGAAGCGCGTCGACGACATGACCGAGATCACGCGCCATATCATGACGGGCGACCTGGGCGGGCGGCTGAAGATCGCCGGGACCGGCGACGAGCTCGATCGCCTGGCGCAGAACCTCAACGACATGCTTGACCGCATCGGCGAGCTGATGCGCGGCATGCAGGAGGTCTCGGACAACATCGCCCACGACCTGAAGACGCCCCTCACGCGCCTGCGCAACAAGGCCGACGAGGCCCTGCGCACCGCGAGCACCCCCGACGAGCTGAAATCCGCTCTCGAGGCCACCATCGAAGAAAGCGACAACCTCATCCGCATCTTCAACGCGCTGCTCATGATCGCGCGTCTGGAAGCCGGCAACGCCCGCGAGGGGCTGGCGGATTTCGATGCCGCCGAAGCGGTGCGCGACGTGGCGGAGCTCTACGACGCGCTTGCCGACGAGGCCGGCGTGTCGCTCGAGGTCTCCGTGGAGGACGACCTGCCGATCCATGGCAGCCGCGAGCTTTTGGGGCAGGCCATGGCGAACCTCCTCGACAACGCCCTGAAATACGGCTCCTCGGCCGCTGCAGCGGCCGCGACGATCAGCGTGTCGGCCCATCGCCGCGACGGCGAGGTGCGGATCGTGGTGGCCGATCGCGGCCCCGGCATCCCGGAATCCGAGCGTGGTCGCGTGCTGGAGCGGTTCGTCCGCCTCGAGACCGCCCGTTCGCGCCCCGGCTTCGGCCTAGGCCTCAGCCTGGCCGCGGCCGTGGCCCGGCTCCATGGCGGAACCCTGCTCCTGGAGGACAACCAGCCCGGATTGCGGGTGATCCTGGCCCTGCCCTTGAAAGCGGTCGAACTGCCCCAGCCTCCGCTGCAATCGGCGGCGTGAAACTACGGCCGAATTTTCCGGTTGCCTCCGGCCCACCGGCGTGAACACTCAAGGCGCCCGCAGACACCCGATGGATTGGCCGTGCCGGATCACACGAATTCACTTCTCGACCGCCTGACGAAAGCCCCGCTGGTTGCGGATACGAAACGCGCGAAGGCGCAGCTGACGGACTTCGTCAGGCGTGTCCGTGAGGAGCCCGGAGCCGACGCGCTCTCGGGTGCTCTCGACAGCGGCTTGTTCCGCGATCTTCTGCTGGCGCTCGCCGATCACTCCCCGTTCCTCTGGCAGCTCGTCGTCAGTGATCCGGCCCGGATGGCAAGACTCGCCTCGGAGCCTCCGGAAGAAGCTCATCGCGCCATCATCCAGAGCCAGTCCGGTCTGTTTCGCGAGCTGCGTTCCGGCGCTTTGACGCGCAACGATGCCGTGCGCGCGTTCCGGCGGAACCGCAACGCCCATGCGCTTCTCGTGGCCCTTGCCGATATCGGCGGGATCTGGACCACGGAGGAGGTCATCCAGGCTCTTTCCGACTTCGCGGATGCCTCCGTGGCCGGGGGCGTGAACCTGGTTCTGACGGAGGCGGCCGACCTCGGTCGCGTCCAGCTCAAGAACCCCGATTCCCCTGGAGAAGGCTCCGGCTTCACCGTGCTGGCGCTCGGCAAGCACGGGGCGGGCGAGCTCAATTATTCGAGCGACATCGACCTCGTCATCTTCTTCGATCCGGAAACGAGCGCCTTGAAGGACGCATCCGAGGCGGCGACGGTCTATACGCGCATCGCCCAGCAGCTCGCCAAGCTCCTGCAGGAGCGCACCGCCGACGGTTACGTGCACCGCGTCGACTATCGTCTGCGCCCCGATCCGGGCTCGACGCCGACCGCCATGTCGCTGTCATCCGCTTACGTCTACTATGAGACCGTCGGGCAGAACTGGGAGCGCGCCGCCTTCATCAAGGCGAGGCCCGTGGCGGGCGACCTGACGCTCGGCGAGACCTTCCTGAAGGAGCTTCGCCCCTTCATCTGGCGCAAGTATTTCGATTTCGCGTCCATTGCCGACGTGCACGCCATGAAGCGGCAGATCCATGCGGTACGGGGCCATGACGAGATTGCGGTCGCAGGCCACGACATCAAGCTCGGACGCGGCGGCATCCGCGAGATCGAGTTCTTCGTGCAGACGCAGCAGCTCGTGTTCGGCGGGCGCCGGCCGGCCCTGCGCGGGCGGCGGACCCTCGACATGCTCAAGACCCTCCACGACGAGGGCTGGATCACCGCCAAGGCGCGCGACGAACTCTCCGACGCCTATCGCTTCCTGCGCACCATCGAGCACCGGCTGCAGATGGTGGCGGACGAGCAGACCCAGCGCCTGCCGTCCGACGAGGAGCAGCTCAAGCGCTTTGCCAAGTTCTGCGGCTATCCCAACCTGAAGGCCTTCTCCAAAGCCCTCACCGATCAGGCGAAGATCGTGCAGAGCCACTACGCGCTGCTCTTCGAGGAGGGGCCCGAGCTCGCCTCCGATGCGGGCAGCCTCGTCTTCACCGGCACGGGCGACGATCCGGAGACCCTCGCCACGCTCCAGCGCCTCGGCTTTCGCGAGCCCGAGCGCGTGGCCGAAACGGTCCGCGGCTGGCATTTCGGGCGTCGCCCCGCGATCCAGAGCGCCCGCGCCCGCGAGGTCCTCACGGAACTCACGCCGGCGCTTCTCTCCGCCCTCGGCGGCACCGCCGAGCCCGATGGCGCGCTTGCTGCCCTCGACCGCGCCTTCGGCCGCATGCCGGCCGCCGTCGAACTGCTCACCATCCTGCAATCGCATGATCGCCTGCGGCTTCTCTTCGCCGACCTTCTCGGCACGGCGCCTCGTCTCGCTGATACGGTGGCGCAATCGCCCCATGTGCTCGATGCGCTCATCGATCCTGCTTTCGGCACGCCCGTCATCGACGACGAGTCCGTCGAAGGCCAGGTCAGGCAGCTGATCGGCCCGCCGCGCGATTTCGAGGACTTCCTGGACCGCGTGCGCGATGCGGCGCGCCAGATGCGCTTCGTCACCGGCGCCCGGCTTCTCTCCGGTGTGCTTTCCCCCGCACAGACCGGCGAGGCCTACGCGGCCATCGCGCGGGCTGTCATCCGGGCGTCCTTCGATGAGGTACGCCACGCTTTCGAGGCCGAGCACGGCACCGTGCCGGGCTCGCGCATCGCGGTCCTCGGCCTCGGGCGATTGGGCAGCCGCGAGCTGACGGCCGGCTCCGATCTGGATCTCGTGGTGATCTACGACTTCGACGAGAACAGCCGGGAGAGCACGGGCGCACGCAGCCTCGATGCTGTCGTCTATTACACGCGGCTCACGCAGCGCCTGGTCTCCGCGCTCTCCGTGCCAACGCGGCGCGGTCTGCTCTACGAGGTCGACCTGCGCCTGCGTCCGCAGGGCGGCAAAGGTCCCGTCGCTTCGCAGTTCAAGGGCTTCGTGACCTATCAGGCTACCGAAGCCGATCTCTGGGAGCATATGGCGCTCACCCGTGCCCGCGTCCTGGCCGGCGATGACGGGTTTGGGGCTGAGGTGTCGAAATCCCTCAAGAACATCCTCACGGTCGAGCGCGATCCGAAAACAGTGTTCAAGGACGTCAGGACCATGCGCGAGCTGATCGCGCAGGAGAAGGGCGAGGGCGACCCCTGGGACCTGAAGCTGGCCCGAGGCGGCCTCACCGATCTCGACTTCATCGCCCAAGGGCTGGTGCTTGCCCATGCGCATATGCATCCGTCACTGGTCGGACTCGCGACCGAGGAAATCTTCGCGACGGCACACAGCGAGGGCCTGCTGGACAAGGAAGTTGGACGCAGTCTCATTGAGGCGCACAAGCTCTTCAACGACATCTTTCAATGGCAGAGGCTGACGATCGAAGGGCGCTTCGATGCGGAGGCGGTGCCCAAACCCATCCTGAAGCGACTGGCCACGGTGGCAGGATTGCCGAATGCGACGGTGCTGCTGTCGCACCTCGCCGACATGTATCGGCGGGTGCGGGAGATCTACGATGACGTGTTGAAATGAGGCTGTCGCCTTGTCGCCGATCGCGGAGGCAGCCGTTGCTTAAGCGGCAGCGTCCGCGAGGGCGATATCCGCGTTGGTGGCCTCGGTCAGCGGCAGGTGGACCAGCACGATGGTACCGACGCCTTCCTGGCTCCTGATCCGCAGGCTGCCGCCGTGGAGTTCCGCTAGGGAGCGGGCGATGGCGAGGCCGAGACCCGAGCCCTTGTAGCTCTTGGAGAACTCGGTCTCGACCTGCTCGAAGGGCTGGCCGAGCTTGTGCAGGGCGTGATCGGGAATGCCGATGCCGTTGTCTTCCACGTAGATATTGACCGCATTGCCCGCCTGACGGGTGCGCACCGTGATGCAGCCGCCGTCGCTGGTGAACTTCGTGGCGTTCTGGAGCAGGTTGACGAGGATCTGGTGCAGCGCGCGCTCGTCCGCCGGCACGATGATGTCCTCGGGGTTCACGTCGACCGTGACGGCAAGGTTCTTGGCCTTGGTCTGCTCGCCCACGAGCTTGAGGGCACGCTGGATCGAGGCATGGACCTCGATCGGCTGCTTGGTGAGCGTCGTCCGGCCGGCCTCGATGCGCGACATGTCGAGGATGTCGTTGATCACCGACAGGAGGTATTCGCCGCTCGAGCGGATGTCGGAGCAGTATTCCTCGTACTTGTCGGAACCGAGCGAGCCGAAGATGCCGCTCTGCATCACTTCCGCAAAGCCGATGATGGCGTTGAGCGGCGTGCGCAGCTCGTGGCTCATGTTGGCCAGGAATTCCGATTTCGCCCGGTTGGCGCTCTCCGCCTGCGCCTTCTGGTCGAGATAGCGTTCGGCGAGGTCCGCGAGCTGATGCGTCTGCGCCTCGAGCTTCTGGCGCGACTGCTTCAGATCGAGAACGGTGGCGATGAGCTCCTTCTCGGACTCGACGAGACGGTGCTCGTGACGCTTGAGCGCGGTGATGTCCGTGCCGACCGACACGTAGCCGCCGTCCTTGGTGCGCCGCTCGTTGATCTGCAGCCAGCGACCGTCCTGCAGGCGCGCCTCGAAGGTGCGCGCGCCCACATCCTGCTGCTCGCGGCGCAGGAACTGGTGCTGCACCTCGGGCGGACGGCCGAGCGCCATCACCTCGGCATAGGACTTGCCCTGGAGATTGGCGTCGGCCGGCAGCTCGTGCAGCTTCTGGAACTTCGAATTGCAGAGCACGAGGTTGTTGTTGGCATCCCACAGCACGAAGGCTTCGGAGATCGCCTCGATGGCGTCGTGCAGACGGGCGTCGGCCTTGGCGGTCTTTTCTTCCAGCCCGCGCTGCTCGGTCACGTCGACCGCGATGCCGACGAGATGGCTGGCCGCGTCGTCCGGATCGTTCATCAGCTCGGCGCGGGCGCGCAGCCACACCCAGTCGCCCGAGATGCTGCGGATGCGGAACTCGTAATCGACCAGCGAGGTGCTGGCGGAGGCGAGCTGCTCGGCGAGCGTGAAGAGGTCCTGATCCTCGGGATGGATCATGGCGTTCACTTCCCCGAAGGAGAGGAACTCGTCCTGGCGCTCGTAGCCCAGGAGCTCGTACATGGAGTCGGACCAGTAGATGCGGCCGCGGCCGATATCCCAGTCCCACAATCCGCAACGCCCGCGGTTGAGCGCCGAGTCGATCCTGTCGCGCACCTTCTCGCAGACCTCGTCCGCCGCACGGGCGCGGTTCGCCTGCATCACATAGGCCACGCCGATGCCGAGCAGAACCATGATCGTGGCGCCGAGCAGCGAGACGTGGCCGATGGTGCGCGTCCACCAGCCGGACAGAATGTGCGGCATCGG
Source organism: Microvirga sp. CF3016 (assembly GCF_036314085.1). Lineage (NCBI taxonomy): Bacteria > Pseudomonadati > Pseudomonadota > Alphaproteobacteria > Hyphomicrobiales > Methylobacteriaceae > Microvirga > Microvirga sp. CF3016. The sequence goes on along the minus strand of NZ_JAYGGM010000004.1, from coordinate 306,239 downwards.
CTGCACGAGCGCGATCTGGCCGGAGGAGGCGTGCAGCGCGCGCACCGTCGCCATGCCCTCGGTCCCGCCGGGAAGCTTGATCGTCATGACGCCGGCGCGATCCGCAAACAGCATCAGGGGCTGCGCTTCGCCCAGGATATCCGTCAGCTTGACCGGAGCTTCTTCCATCGGCGGATAGACCGCCAGGATCGCGCCGGCCTGATCGACGAGCATGAGCGACCGGTTCTGCGTCAGGGCGCTCGGCGGCATGTCCTTCGCCAGGCGCTCGAGCTGAGCGACCGCCTGCGCGCGGTCGGCGGGCGCACGGGCGGTGCCGAGCTTCGCGGCGGAGAGCGAGGCGATGATATCGATGTCGTTGATGGCGTCGAAAAGCGTGTCCTTGCGGCCGTCGCGGATCTGGATCCAGGCGCTGCCTGCAAGCGTGACGAGAAACAGGATCAGAAGGGCGGGGACTGCCAGCCTCAGCAGAGGCTCATATTGCTCGAGCCGCCGATATGCCGGGTTCGCGTCTGATCGCGTCACCCCTAGAATCGTACCCGCGCGTGCGGGTACGCATGCGGTCACCGCCCCCGCCATGCGATGCTTCCTCCGGAACCGTTTACGTCCTGTTTCGGAGGACGTGCCGCATCTCTCCGAATCACTAACAATAGAATCTTGAGCGGGTGATTTGTCTAGTTAGTAGAACCCGAAGGTTAATAAAAAACTTCCCACTCCGCATTCCCTTGGGGAAATCTAGGACAACCCGCTAAGTGTTTATACGTAATGTCTTATTTCGACTGCCCGTCTTCGAGGGAACGGCTCGCGATATCGCCTACATCGCGGGAAAGATTGGGCTTTTGCGCGATCGATTGCAGGGCCTGTTCCGCGTGCGATCGGCGGGTGCTTTCCATCATCCGCCACGTGCTGAAAGCGGTCAGAAGACGGGCTGCGAGCTGCGGGTTCAGCTCGTCCACGCGCAGAACGATGGAAGCCAGGAAGTGGTAGCCCGCCCCGTCGGCGCGATTGAACTGAACCTGGTTCAGCATGGCGAAGCTGCCGATGAGCGAGCGGACACGATTGGGATTGGCGATGGAGAAGGCCGGATGCTGCATCAGGCCTTTGACGCGCTCCAGCGTGCCGTCCTCCGGGATCGCTGCCTGCAGGGTGAACCACTTGTCGAGCACGAGGGGCTCGTTGCGATACCTGTCGCCGAACCGGGCAATGGCTTCCTCGCGCACCGTGCCGGGCAGGGTCGTCAGAACGCTCAGCGACGCGAGGCGATCGGTCATGTTGCTCGCGGATTCGAGTTGGCGTACGGCGAGCGCTTCGCCGGTGCTCGGATCGGATGCGGCGAGAAGGTCGAGGGATGCGTTGCGCAGGGACCGCCGCCCGGCGCTGGCCGCATCCGGACTGTAGGGACCGGACTCGGTCAGGACGTTGTAGAAGCGGTGCAGATGCGCGGCGCAGCTCTGACCGATCCGGTGCCGCATCTGCGTGCGTGCGCGATGGATCGCGTCAGGGTCCACATCCTGCCCGATCTCCTGCGCCACATCCGCTTCGCTCGGAAGGGTGACGACAAGCGCCGCGAAGGCCGGATCGGCGAGAGCATCCCTGTCCATGAAGGAGCAGAGCGCCCCGGACAGGGCATCGATCTCCTCGTCGTCGACGGGGAGGCCCTTCGACAGGGAGGTGAGCAGGCGCATGGCGACGGTTTGCGCGGCCTGCCAGCGGTTGAAGGCATCCGTGTCGTGCCGCAGGAGAACCAGCAGCTCCGCGTTCGGCAGGTCGAGCGACAGCTTCACCGGGGCGGAGAATCCCCGGAAGAGGGACGGGACGGGCAGGGAGGTCACGCCCGTGAAGGTGATGCTGTCCTCCGGCTGGTCGAACAGGAACACCCCTCGGGAATCCACGCGCTCGCCGGCGGCCGTCGTCGGCGCGCCGTCATGGTTCACCAGGCCGAGCGCTACCGGGATCGCAAGGGCGTCCTTCTTCGGCTGACCGGGGGTCGGAGGAGTGCTCTGAGTGAAATCGAGACGGTAGGTCCCTGCGTCCGGGTCGTAATGCCCCTTCGCCTTGACCCGCGGCGTGCCCGATTGCTCGTACCAGCGGGCGAAGTGGGACAGATCCCGGCCCGCCACATCCGCGAAGGCGCCCAGGAAGTCCTCCACCGTGGCGGCCGTGCCGTCGCAACGCTCGAAATAGAGATCCATGCCACGCCGGAAATCGTCGTCGCCGATGATCGTCTTGAGCATGCGGACGATCTCAGCGCCTTTCTCATAGACGGTGGCCGTGTAGAAGTTGTTGATTTCCCGGTATTGGGTCGGGCGCACCGGATGGGCGAGGGGGCTCGAATCCTCCAGGAACTGCCGCGCCCTCAAGGTCTTGACCTCGGCAATGCGATGCACGGGGCGAGACCGCTCGTCGGACGAGAATTCCTGATCGCGAAAGACCGTCAGGCCTTCCTTCAGGCAGAGCTGGAACCAGTCGCGGCAGGTCACGCGGTTGCCGGTCCAGTTGTGGAAATACTCGTGCGCGATGATCGCCTCGATATGAGCGTAGTCCATATCCGTTGCGGTCTCGGGTGAAGCCAGAACGTATTTGTCGTTGAAGATGTTGAGGCCCTTGTTCTCCATCGCGCCCATGTTGAAGTCGGACACGGCGACGATGTTGAACACGTCGAGGTCGTATTCGCGGCCGAAAACCCGCTCGTCCCAGCGCATGGAACGTTCGAGCGCGTCGAGGGCATAACCCGCCCGGTCTTCCTTGCCGGGCTCCACGTAGATGGCCAGTTCCACCTCGCGTCCGCTCATGGTCGTGAAGGTCTTCGACACCCGGCCGAGGCGTCCGCCCACCAGGGCGAACAGATAGGACGGCTTCGGGTGCGGGTCGTGCCAGACGGCATAATGTCTGTCGGTGCCTTCGATGGCACCGCTGTCGACCGGGTTGCCGTTGCCCAGGAGAACCGGAACATCGTCGCGATCCGCTTCGATCCGGGTGGTGTAGACGGCCATGACGTCGGGCCGGTCGAGGAAATAGGTGATGCGCCTGAAGCCCTCGGCCTCGCACTGCGTGCAGTAATTGCCGCTCGACCGGTAAAGACCCATGAGCTTGGTGTTGGCTGTCGGGTTGATCTCGGTCTCGATGGTGAGCGTGAAGGGCTGGCGGGGCGCCTGCGCGATCGTGAGGGATTGCGGCGTGGCTTCGAATTCCTCGGCGGTCAGGGCGCGGCCGTTGAGCGCCAGCGCCTTCAGGTTCAGTTCGTCGCCATCGAGGACAAGCGGAGCGTCCGGGCGTCCCTCCGGATTGGGCCTCACGACCAGGTTGGCGATAACCCGGGTTTCGGTGGGACGAAGCTTGACGTCGAGCTCGACGCGGTCGATCAGAAAGTCGCTGGGCCGGTAATCCTCAAGGCGAACGGTCTGGTTTGTGTCGGTGCGCATCGACGACTCATTCGAAACTGAGTTGCATGGAAGCTAGGGCCTTGGGGAGGGACCGCCAGTCTGCTTGGGGCAGCATTCATAGAAGGTCACCTGATCTTGAGCAAATCCAAGGCATTTTCCGCGCAAGAAAAAGGTACCTCTTGATCTCCCGGGCAAATACGCCATGACCTATCCCCGGCCATAGGGAAACTGAACATGGAATATCTGCATACGATGGTTCGCGTCTCGAACCTCGACGAAGCTCTCGATTTCTATTGCAACAAGTTCGGGCTGGTCGAGGTGCGCCGGACGGACAACGAGAAGGGTCGCTACACCCTCGTCTTTCTGGCAGCTCCCGGCGATGTGGAGAAGTCCAGGGACACGAAGGCTCCGCTGCTGGAGCTCACCTACAACTGGGACGAGCACGAATATGCCGGAGGCCGCAACTTCGGCCATCTCGCCTATCGGGTCGACGATATCTACGAGACCTGCCGCAAGCTGATGGAGGCGGGCGTGACCATCAACCGTCCGCCCCGCGACGGCTACATGGCTTTCATCAAGTCCCCCGACAACATCTCGATCGAGCTGCTCCAGCGCGGCGAGCCCAAGCCCTTGCAGGAGCCTTGGGCGTCCATGCCCAATACCGGGACATGGTAAGACGGACGACGCGAGCGGGAGGACACGTCCGCTCCACCAGGAGCAGGCTCCTAATTGTCCGAGATCTCGTTCCGCGTGTCCGTCCGAACATCCACTTTCACGTCATCACCGGCCTTGTGCCGGTGATCCCGCTCGATTGAGGCGGCGCGCTTTTCCGCATCGGGATGACCGGCACAAGCCCGGCCATGACCAGGAGGGGATCACCCAACCCGTGTCCCTGCCCAGCCTCCGAGAAAACAGGTCGCGCGTCCCCTTGGCGAAAAGGCCTTGCTCCGTCATTCTACCCGGCTCACCATAACAAAGCCGGGTGCAACCGGCGGAGGATTATCGTGGTACGAGACACAATCCGCTTCTGGCGGAACGGACAGGCAGTCGAGGTTTCAGGTTTTCACCCGCGCACCACGCTTCTGGACTACTTGAGGCTTCAGGAACGTCGCGTCGGCACCAAGGAGGGGTGCGCGGAGGGCGATTGCGGCGCCTGCACCGTGGCCTTGGGGCGGATCAGGGGCGGGCGTGTCCATTACGAGCCCATCAATGCCTGCATCCTGCTGCTCGGCCAAGTCGACGGCGCGGAACTCGTCACGGTCGAGGATCTGGCCGCAAGCGGCGAGTTGCACCCGGTCCAGTCCGCCATGGTGGCGCATCACGGCTCGCAATGCGGCTTCTGCACCCCCGGGATCGTGATGAGCCTCTTCACGCTCTATCACGAGGGTGAGCGGCCCTTGAGCCGCGACAACGTCAACGATGCGCTGGCCGGCAATCTCTGCCGCTGCACCGGCTACCGTCCGATCGTGGATGCGGCTCTTGAAGCCTGCAGCGGCCAAGCCGACGACAGTTTCTCCGCCAACGGAGAACGAACCACGCAGGGTCTCATGCGCCTTGCCGATGGACGCGACGTCTTCGTCGGAAACGAGAGCCGCTTCTTCGCCGCACCGGCGAGCGAAGCATCCCTGGCGGCGCTCTATGCGCAGCACCCGGATGCGACGCTGGTTGCCGGGTGCACGGATGTCGGGCTCTGGATCACCAAGGCCATGATGGAGATCGAGAAGATCATTTGGCTCGGGCGCGTGGCCGGCCTCGATGCGATCGAGGAATCCTCCGATGCCCTCGGCATCGGCGCGACCGTGACTCATGCGGAGATCCATCCGTCGCTGGCGCGGATCGATCCCGATCTCGGCGAGATCATGCGCCGCTTCGGATCCGTGCAGGTGCGCGCCTCGGGAACCGTCGGCGGCAGCATCGCCAACGGTTCGCCCATCGGCGATCTCGCGCCGGTCTTCATTGCGCTCGGCGCCGAACTGGAGCTGCGCCACGGCGATGCCGTCCGCAACCTGCCGCTCGAAAACTTCTTCATCGCCTATCGCCGCCAGGACCGGATGCCGGGCGAGTTCGTGCGCCGGGTGAGCGTGCCGAAGCTCAAAGGCGATGAGGCCTTTCGCGCCTACAAGATCTCGAAGCGGTTCGACGAGGACATCTCCTCGGCGCTCGGCGCCTTCAAGTTCACCCTCGATGGACGGCGCATCGCCGCGGCCCGCATCGCTTTCGGCGGCATGGCCGGCACGCCGAAGCGGGCCCTCGAAACGGAGCGGGCGCTCGTCGGTGTGTCGCTGGACGAGCCCGCGTCCTGGGGCGAGGCCATGGCGGCCATCGCGCGCGATTATCAGCCCCTCGACGATCACCGGGCGTCATCGGCGTACCGCTCGACGGTCGCCCGCAATCTCGTCTTCAAGGCGTTGAGCGAAACGGCGTCGGGCGAGACGAGGGCGACGCGCATCGCGGGCCGGCGCGAAGCGCTCCAGGCGGCGGAGTAGCGCCATGAACGAGCGTCCAAACATGCGCACGCCATTTCCCTCCCCCCATGTGAGGGAGGGCAAGGAGGGGGGTGTGAGCGCCGGTCTGTCCAACAGAGACGCTCACACCCTCACCTCCACCTCCTCCCCACAAGGGGGAGGAGAGCAGGTCGAGTTGCTCCGCCATGTCCGCCGGCCGCTCCCGCACGATTCTGGCATCAAGCACGTACAGGGCGTCGCGCAATATATCGACGACATCCGCGAACCCGAGGGCACTTTGCATGTCGCTATCGGACAATCGCCGAAAGCCCGCGGCCGGTTGATCTCCCTCGACGTCTCCGCCTTGCGGTCCGTGCCCGGCGTCGTGGCGGTTCTCACCGCCGCCGACATTCCGGGCAAGAACGACGTGTCGCCCGCTTTCGGCGACGATCCGCTCTTCGCCGACGAGGACATCAGCTTTCTGGGCCAGGCCCTGTTCGCCGTCGTGGCGACGAACCGCGACGTGGCGCGCCGTGCCGTCAAGAAAGCCGTGATGGAGATCGACGCCGAGGCGCCCAGCATCACCGTCGAGGACGCGCTGGAACGCGGCGAGACCGTGCTGCCGGATTATGCCTATGGCCGCGGCGATCCCGCTGCGGCGATTGCCCGGGCGCCGAAGAAACTGGAGGGCCAGTTCCGCGTCGGCGGGCAGGAGCATTTCTATCTCGAAGGGCAGATCGCTCTGGCGATTCCTGGCGAGGACGGCGACATCCATGTCTATTCCTCGACCCAGCACCCGACCGAGGTGCAGCACGTGGTCGCCCGCGTGCTCGACGTTCCCGATGCCTATGTGACCTGCGAAACGCGCCGCATGGGCGGCGGCTTCGGCGGCAAGGAAAGCCAGGCCACGCAATGGGCCGTCACCGCGGCCCTCGCGGCCCGCGTGACGGGGCGGCCGTGCAAGCTGCGTCTCGATCGCGACGACGATTTCATCCTCACCGGCAAGCGCCATGATTTCCGCTGTGATTGGACCGTGGGCTTCGACGAGGAGGGTCGTATCCAGGGCTATGCGGTCGATCTGCTGGCCCGATGCGGCTACTCGGCGGATCTGTCCAGCGGCGTCGTCGATCGGGCCATGTTCCATGCGGACAACGCCTATTGGATGCCCGCCGTCCGCATCGCGTCGAAACGGCTGAAGACCAACACGGTCTCGAACACCGCCTTCCGCGGCTTCGGCGGCCCGCAGGGCATGCTCGCCATCGAGCATGTGATGGACCGGATCGCCTGGGCGACGGATCGCGATCCGCTCGACGTGCGCTACGCCAATTTCTACCGGCCCGGTGAAAACCTTACGCCCTACGGCATGGAGGTGGAGGAAACGGATACGCTCCTCAACCTCGTGCGCACCCTCGAGCAGACCGCGAACTACCGCGTGCGCCGCGAGGAGATCGCGGCCTTCAACGCCTCCTCGCCGATCATGAAGCGCGGGCTGGCGCTGACGCCCGTGAAATTCGGCATCAGCTTCACGCTCACCCACATGAACCAAGCCGGCGCCCTGGTGCATGTGTACCAGGACGGCTCGGTGCATCTGAACCACGGCGGCACCGAGATGGGGCAGGGGCTCTACATCAAGGTGGCCCAGGTGGTGGCCGAGGAATTCGGCATCGCCATGGAGCGGGTGCGCATCACCGCGACGACCACCGCGAAGGTGCCGAACACCTCGCCGACGGCGGCCTCCTCCGGGTCCGATCTCAACGGCATGGCGGCGCGCATCGCGGCAGGGGCGATCAAGAAGCGGATGACGGCCTATGCGTCGGAGGCCTACGGCGTTCCCGAGGAGCAGATCGATTTCCGCGACGACCGCGTGTTCGTCGGCAACCAGAGCCTGTCCTTCGACGAGCTGGCGAAGAAGTGCATCGCGGCCCGCGTGCAGCTCTCGGAAGCCGGGCATTACAAGACGCCGAAGATCACCTGGAACCGCGAGAAGGGCACGGGACGGCCCTTCTTCTACTTCGCCTATGGGGCTGCCTGCTCGGAAGTGATCGTCGACACGCTCACCGGGGAGAACCGCCTGTTGCGCGCGGACATCCTCCACGACGTCGGGCGCTCTCTCAATCCGGCCATCGATATCGGCCAGATCGAGGGCGGCTTCGTGCAGGGCATGGGCTGGCTCACCACAGAGGAGCTGGTCTTCAGCCGGGAAGGGCATCTGCTCACCCACGCGCCGTCCACCTACAAGATCCCGGTCGCCTCCGACGTGCCGGCCGACTTCAACGTAGCGCTCTATCCCAACGAGAATCGCGAGGAGACGATCTACCGCTCCAAGGCCGTGGGCGAGCCGCCGATCATGCTGGCGAACAGCGTGTTCTGCGCGCTGGCCGACGCCATCCATGCGCTTGATCCCTCGCAACCCGTCCCGCTCAACGCACCCGCCACGCCCGAGGCGATCCTGCGCGCCTGCGAAGCGCTCCGGGGGAGGCCGATGGGGTGAGGGTCTGGCGCCAGCTCACTGATTTCGTGATGCGGCACGGATCGGCCGCCCTGATCACCGTGCATGACGTGAAAGGCTCCGCGCCACGGGAGACCGGTGCCCATATGGTCGTGCGGCCCGACGGCGCGTTCCACGGCACCATCGGCGGCGGGCAGCTCGAATTCCGCATGCTCGACATCGCCCGCGAGATGCTGGCGGCCGGCCGTGGGGCGGCGAGGATCGTCGACCAGGCCCTCGGGCCCGATCTCGGCCAGTGCTGCGGCGGGCGGGTGAAGATCCTGATCGAAACCTTCGACAAACGGGATCTGGAGGATCTTGCGCCCCTCGTGAAGGCCGAGGGATCCGGCGGGCCGTTCGAGGTCGAGTGCCGGATGGAGGAGGGGCGCGTGACGCGGGAATTCTCGTCCGCTGTTGGCGACGACCATTGGACCGGCTGGCGCGAGACCCATGGCGAGGTCCGCACGCCCGTTCTCATTTTCGGTTCCGGTCATGTGGGCCGTGCCCTCGTCCTGTCGCTCGCGCCTCTGCCTTTTGCCGTCCGCTGGCTCGACGATCGCGACGACGCCTTTCCTGCTCACCTTCCGGCGAACGCCCAGGCGGTGCGCCTGCAGGATCCCGAGGCCGAGGTTGCCGAGGCTGATCCTCAATCCCTCGTCCTCGTCATGACCCACGACCACCCCCTCGACATGGCGATCACGGCGGCTGCCCTGAAGCGGGACTTCCCCTATGTGGGGCTGATCGGCAGCGCCACGAAGCGCGCCCGCTTCGAGAAACGGTTCCGGGAGCTGGGCCTGCCGGAGGAGAAGATCCGTTCGCTCGTCTGCCCGATCGGGCTTGCGGGCATCGCCGACAAGGATCCGGCGGTCATCGCCGCCTCCGTGACGGCGCAGCTGCTGCAGGTTCGCGAAGGGGGAGGGTTTGCGCGAAACCTCTCGCCTCCCGCCGCCTCAAACGATACATAAGCCTCCATGAGCACCATGAAGACGGACGACCAGCGCCATCTGGCGCGCGCCATCGAATTGTCCCGCGAGCATATGGATCGGGGAGCCGGAGGTCCGTTCGGCGCCGTGATCGTGCGCGACGGGCAGGTTCTGGCCGAAGGCTGGAACCAGGTGACCTCCGCCAACGACCCGACGGCCCATGCGGAGGTCACGGCGATCCGCCGCGCCTGCGAGGCGATCGGCGACTACTCGCTCGAGGGCGCCACGCTCTATACGAGCTGCGAGCCGTGCCCCATGTGCCTCGCCTCGGCCTATTGGGCCAGGGTGAGCCGGATCGTGTTCGCGAACACCCGGCAGGATGCCGCCGATATCGGCTTCGACGACAGCCTGATCTACGACGAGATCCCCAAGCCCATCGCCGAGCGCATCCTCCCCATGGACCATCTGCCGAGCCTGGAGGCGAAGGCGGTATTCGACGCATGGGCGGACAAGGACGACAAGATCGCCTATTAATATCCAGCCACGCTTCCTATCTGAGCCTCACCGACATTCACCGAGACAAGCCCATGCCCCGCGTCACCACCATCGTCCGCAAGCCCGCCGTGAAGGCCGACCGCGTCGTCGACACGATCACCCTCGACCACGAGGCCCGCAACCGCCGCCAGGGGATGCTCAAGGGAGAGCGCGGGACCGAGATCCTGCTCGATCTCGACATGGAGACGACGGTCAACGACGGCGACGCCCTGCGGCTCGAGGACGGTCGCCTCGTCCAGGTCAGGGCGGCGGCGGAGCCGCTCTTGGAGGTGAAGGCCGAGAACCCCCTGCGCCTCACGCGCCTCGCCTGGCATCTCGGCAGCAGCCATGGCCTGGTCGAGGTCACGGCGGATGCTCTCTACGTGGAGAACAATCCGGCCGTGGCGGAACTCGTGCGCGGGCAGGGCTGCACGGCGACCCCGGTGGAGCGACCTTTCCGGCCGGAGCGCAGCGCCCATGTCTGCGATCACGATCATGGCCATCACCATCATGGCCACGGCCATAGCCACGCCGAGAGCCATAGCCACGCCCATGCGCACAGTCATGATCATCATGACCATGGGCACGATCATGCGCATGAGCACGAGCACGATCACGACCATCACCACGATCATGCCCATCACCATGAGCATGGCCCCGGCTGCGGCTGCGGTCACCACCACGGTCACAAGCACGATCACTGATCGGGCCTGACGCTCACTCGTCACGACCATGTCCAGGACCACCCGCGCGACCCAGGCGCTGCAGCAGGCCGGCATCGCCTTCACGGTTCACTCTTACGAGTACGATCCGAATGCGGAGCGCATCGGCCTGCAGGCGGCCGAGGCCATGGGGGCCGACCCGTCGAGCGTGCTCAAGACCCTGATGGTGCTGGTGGACAACAGGCCGGCCTGCGTGATCCTGCCGTCGGACCAGGAAGTGAACCTGAAGAAGCTCGCGGCCGCTCTCGGCGGCAAGGCGGCCCAGATGATGAAGCCCGCGGATGCGGAGCGCATCACGGGCTACCACGTCGGCGGCATCAGCCCATTCGGCCAGAAGAAGCGCGTCCCGACCGTGCTGGAGCAGTCGGCTTTCGGACATGCCCAGGTGTTCATCAACGGCGGCCAGCGCGGCCTGCAGGTGAAACTCGATCCGCGCGCGGCGGCGTCCGTGCTGGATGCCAAGGTGGCCGGGGTGATCTGACGTTCGGATCAACCTGTGATGCGGAGAGGCGAGGCCTCTCCGCATGGAACAGCTTACTTGCGCTGCGTCGTCGTGCCGGTGGAATCCGTCGGCAGCTTCTTCTGCTGGCCTGGAGCATAGCTGGAAGCGCCCTGGCCGCTCACCGAGCCGGTGGTGTCGTTCTGCATCTTCTGGCCGGGCGCAGCGCTCGAAGCGCCGGGACCCGTCATTGTGCTGCGGTCCTGCTGGCCGGGAGCATATTGCGAGGCGCCGTTCGAATTCGGGTTGGTGTTCGAAGATTGCGCATAGCTGGCCAGCGGAAGGGCAACGAACAAAGCAGCGGCACAGGACAATCCAAGTGTCTTCTTCACGGTTATGCTCCTTTTCAGAAGGTATGGCTTGGACGGGAAGAACGAATACTTGATGATTATGTTCCGTGCATAATCTATGGTCGAAAATACAGCCATGAACGTTCGTTCATCTTCATGAATACCCGACGAAGTCGGAGCGTATTACCGATATGGCATCGGCTCGCGCCTATTTGCCTTGCGCGCGCCATCCCCATATGAAAGGGCCTTCTCCCGAGACCCGACCGCCAGTTTTGCTGAAGATGACCGATAAATTTCTCACTGTCGCGCCGATGATGGACTGGACTGACCGGCATTGCCGGGCGTTCCATCGCGTCCTGTCGCGCCGGGCGCGGCTCTATACGGAGATGGTCACCACGGGGGCGGTTATCCACGGGCCGCGGGAGCGGCTCCTGGGCTTCGACCCCTCGGAGCACCCGGTGGCGGTGCAGCTCGGCGGGTCGAACCCGGCGGAGCTGGCTCGGGCGGCCAGGATCTGCGCCGATTTCGGCTATGACGAGATCAACCTCAATGTGGGCTGCCCGTCCGACCGGGTGCAGAACGGCCGCTTCGGCGCCTGCCTGATGCAGGAGCCGGTGCTGGTGGGGGAGTGCGTGGCCGCCATGAAGGCTGCCGTGTCCCTGCCCGTGACGGTGAAGTGCCGGATCGGCGTCGACGATCAGGATACGGAAGAGGCCTTGAACCGCCTCACCGACTGCGTGGTGGCGGCGGGCTGCGACGAGCTTACGGTCCATGCCCGCAAGGCCTGGCTCAAGGGCCTTTCTCCGAAGGAGAACCGGGACATCCCGCCGCTGGATTATCCCAGGGTCTATCGCCTCAAGGCCGCCCGGCCCGATCTGCCTGTCGCCATCAACGGCGGCATCAAGACCTGGGCCGAGATCCACGAGCACCTGAAGCACGTGGACGGCGTCATGCTGGGTCGCGTGGCCTATCACGAGCCCGAGATCCTGCTCGGCGTCGACCGCGAACTCTCTGGCGAGGAGCCGCCGGTGGCGGACGGCTTTGAAGCCGTGGACGCTTACGAGCCCTACATCGCAGCCCAGCTCGAGAAGGGCGAGCGCCTGAGCAGCATGACCCGACACATGCTGGGCCTCTTCACGGGGCGGCCGGGCGCGCGCGCCTATCGCCGTCATCTCGCGACGGAAGCGGTCAAGCCGGGAGCCGGTCTCGCTACGCTTCGCGAGGCAGTGGGGCATGTCTCGCGGGCTTCAGAGCCTATGGCCTCATCGGCGGACGCGGCCTGACCGTTCGGTCGAACCGTCCAGCTCGCTTCGGCGATGTGAGGGCCCAGGTCTCGAAGCGAATTCCGAGAGCCTCGTGCGGGCACGCTGAAGGCCTGCACCAGCGAAAGCCTGAGCCCCCGGCGAGGCCGATCCTGCGCTTCGGACACGTTTGGTGTCTGCAATCGGTGATTCCCTAGAGGCATAAACAATAAGCCCCTGAAAAATATAAGATATCGGCGAAAGCCAACGATATTTGTAATAATGTTACCTAAATAATGCTTTGGATTCGCCTGGCATATCTGAAGTTGGAATCGCGGCATGACTCAACAGGCAGTTTGTAGTTCCTTGAACCTGATGTTTAGTCGAAGCTGCATCGCTTAACCCACGATTGCAAAATGATATGAAATCCACTTTCCAGCTTTACAAAAACGTTATCACATTTATTCTCCTCTACGAGAGTTGAAACACTCTGGAGATGGTCTCTAGGGAAGCTCTCGTAAAGCAATGACAAAGGGGAATATTATGCTGGTGCAGATTTATCCTACTTCCGTCTATCCTTCCGCTCGTTACCCGGAACAACTTCCCCGTTAAATTACTCTAGACACGATCATCATGCGTGATGATCAAGCTCCGGTCATCTATGGATGACTAACCGGAGCAGGGAGCTTCTCTCGCTCGAGAGAAGCTCCTCTTTATATCGTTCTTCCAACCGTCAGCGCTGTTTTCCCTGCCGATACGCCCTCGCGAGGTGTGGCGGGTCATCCCGTTCGAGGTGTCTTGCGGGCTGCCAGCCCATTCCGTTCGCAAAAATCTTAATTGAGAGGAAAGAGCATGTTTGATCGAACCTATATTTCGGTTCTTGCGGCCGCATTTGGACTTTTGATCGCAACAGGGGCAAGCGCCCTCGACGCGGCCAATGGCTTGAGCGTGAATGGTCTTAGCGTGAACGGCTTGAGCGTGAACGGTCTCAGTGTGAACGGTCTCAGTGTGAACGGAACTGAACAATCCGCTGAACCCGGATTGAGGGCGATTGTTTTGCAGGACGGACAGATCCTGCTCATCAAGTAAAGCAACAAATCAGCCTTTCTGACTCCGTGCTTGAGCCGTCACAGCCGCAGCGGTTCGAGTGTGGGTGCCGGGTCCGAACTGTGAGAATGCCGACGAGCCGAGCGAAGGGCCTGAATACGAAAAGCATGGTCGTGCCGGCTCTGCATCCTGGCGTGCCGCCACCAGGGTGCGGAGCAAAGCCCTGATCCTGGAGAAGGCGCCCCTCACGTCCTTCTCCAGGATCAGGGCTTTGGAAAATGTCCTCATCAGAAGTTGCTGAAGCTAAATTCAGCATCTTTTAGTTTAACTCTGTACAACCGTTAGTCGCTGCGATGGTCAAATCCATTCATCTCTTGTGCGAATTCGCACGAGATCTTCTAGAGCTGTGGGGAAAAACCTGCCGGATCGCTTTACTGTAACAATGTTCACTCTATCATCCCTCCGGCGGGCAGGCTGCGGCGCCCGCTCATCGACCAAGAGGGAAAACTCCATGTTTCTTCGTACTTGCGCTGTCGTGCTGGCTGTCACTGCCGGAGCCATGGCGGCATCGGCCACACAGGCGGCCCAGATCGCAAACGGCCTCGCCACGAATGGTCTTACGATCAACGGTCTTACGATCAACGGTCTCACGATCAACGGCCTCACCATCAACGGCAAAGATGTCCAAGGCGGCCATCATGTTGCCTCCCTCTCCACGATCCGGCTTAGGGCCGTGATCCTGCAGGACGGCTCGACGATCGACCTCCGCTAACGGCTAACACAACTCCCGCGGAGGCGGGGGTTGCGTTCTCCTGTTGATGTGGCGCACGCGAGCCTCTGCGTCGTTCACGCTGACATTGTGCTCGTCATTGAGCACGACGTTGCGCCTATCATCGAAGGCCCGGAACGCCGCATGACCTTGCAGGTTCTGCGAGTGCCGTCCGGGTCGGTTCGCGATGAGCTTCGCTCCGGAAGCGGGGAAACGCTCTTGCCGAGCAGCCTTCCTGCACGGTGGCGCATCCTTCCATTCTTCCTCTCAACGGCTTCAGGGAACGAGTTCGACAGCGCTATTCTTCGTGCGCAGTCGCACAACAAGGCGTCATATCAATCGCAGATTGCTTTACTATAACGTTACAGAATCTACTCTCTCCTGGTGCCTGTCCGCAGGCATCGTCGCACATCTCTTGAAGGAGAGAAGCAATGACCATTCGCAAGATCATCCTGGCCCTGGCGCTTGCCGGACCAGCACTCCACGCCACGCAGGCCAACGCACTTTTCAGAGGAAGTGCCGACCGGCCGCCGCCGAACGGGCTGAACGGTTCCAGCGTGACGGGCCGGGCGGACCAGACGCTGCCTGCAACCCGGGATGCGTCCGAGGTTGGCGCGCCAAAGGCCGTCGTTCTGCCCGACGGCGCACGCGTCGTCGTGAAGTGATGCGATCACGAGCGATGAAGGCCCCCTCGCTCGAGGCGAGGGGGCACGGTTCCATGCGGCTCCTTCTGCTCGCTGCTCTCTTCCTGTCGTTCATTGCCACGCTGCCCAAGCCCGCTGCCGCCCTGGAGGGTCGGTTCCAGGTCGACGGCCTGGATCTCGCTCTCAGGCTCGACGACGGGCGCGTCTTCAGGGGGCAGACTCTCACCGGCATGACCCTTATTCTCGGCACGCCGACCGGCGACACGGAGATCCGCATCGACGGCGTTGCCCACGAGGAAGAAATTAGCGGGCGTCCCGCCACCTTCTTCCGCATGTCGGTCAAGGATCGCGACGGCTCCTCCAAGGATCTCTGCCAGCCCGACCCGGATGGCGAGCGCATGGCCTTCGCCTATCCGAACGGCGCCGGAGGTTTCTCCCTGACCTGCACCAGCGGCGCGGAGGGCAAGTGCATCCTGTTCGGATATCGCCCCTGGGAGGCCACGGAGGGCATGCCGATGCGCGACCTCCATCAAGCCTGCATCCACCTGCTTCGGGCCGATTACGGAGGGGATGACCGCCCGAGCACGAGAAACGGCACGCTGATCAATCTCTACGATCGGTTCGGGATCCAGGATCCCGGTCAGGCGGCCGGCATGACATTCGAGGCGGCCTGGGGTCCGGAAGGGGCCGTTTGCGTCGCTCATCCACGCATCACCGACACCGTCACCCTCGACCAGTTGGCCGAGCGCTACCCGCGCCTGAAGGGCCGCCTGGGACCGGATGCCTGCACCGAAAGCGCCATGCGGGTGGATCCCCGCGCGCTCATCTTCAACCAATCGGCCGTGATCGATTCTCCCGCCAAGTGAGGAGGAGCCGCGAAGGTCAGTCCGGCTCGCCGACCTGGTCCTTCGCCCGCAGGATCAGCCTGTTGCCGCGCACCTCGTAGGAGCCGAGGCGTTCCAGGAACGTCATGCCGAGCAGGTTGGCGTGCAGCACGCCAGAGCGGGCGATCAGCGCGCGGACGTTGCGCTCGGTGATCGAGCCGACCGTCAGGCGGTCGATGACCACCGGAGCCGCGAGGGCGCCCCCGTTGGCGGTCGCGACGGGAATGGAATAATCGAGGCTGTCCGGCTTGAAGCCGAGAGCGGCGGCGTTCTCCGCCCGCAGGACCACGGTGCTGGCGCCGGTATCGAAGATGAAGCGGGTCTCGTGGCCGTTGACCTCGCCCTGCACCATGAAGCTGCCGTCGGTCCGGCGCGCCGCGACCACCTCGCCCTCCGCCGTAACGACGGTACGGCCGACGGAGATGTCGCCGATGGCGCGATCGATCACGGTCTGCAGTTCGCCGCGCGAGGCGTAGGTGACGATGAGGGCGATCAGGATGCCGCCGCTGATGGCAATGGACTGCACGCCATAGGTCCAGTGGCGGGAAAACCCCTCGACGATGGAACCGGCCATAAGGAAGGAAAGCCCGCCGAGACCGAGCAGGCTCGCGGCTTCGAGGGCCGAGAACTCGCCGACGGGATCATCGGCGAAGAGCCCCACCAGGAGGGCGGCCAGGAGAAGGAGGAGGCCCGCGCCGCGAATCCCTGGCATCACTTTGCCTTGTCCGGTTCGGGCGCGAAGGGCGATTCGAGGGCAAAGGCCTCGCGCATCCGCTCCGGCAGTTCGGCCATGATGCGCTGGCGCTCCTCCTCCGGGATGCGGTACCAGCTGGCGATTTCGTCCCGCGTGCGGCCGCAGCCTTCGCAGAGCCCCGTCTCAGAATCGAGGGTGCAGACACGGATGCAGGGGCTGGAAACGCGGGTCATTGCATCTTCATGTCGTTACGGCCCGATGGCGGTCAAGAGGCCGACCAGCGCGGCGATCTCAGCCATCTGCTGGGCCGCGCCCGCAACATCCCCCGTTTGCCCGCCGAGATGCCGGGACGCGAAGCCCGTGAGGGCAAGGCCCGAGAGGCCGGAGAGCGCCAGCATCAGGGCGATGCCGAAAGGAGGCAGGCCGGCGATCGCGCCCAAGGCGACCGCGATGGCGCCTGCGATGCCCGCTGCCAGCCAGAAGGTGTCCCGGGCCGGCTGCCCGACCGCCCGGGACACGCCGTCCTGGCGCGCCGGCGGGAGGAAGACGAGGGGCATCAGGCCGGCCGTGCGGGACAGGGACGCGGCGACGAGAAAAGCCGCCATGACGCCGGCGCCATCGAGGCGGGAGGCGAGGGTGGCGAGGGCGGCGATTCGGACCGCCAGGGAGAGGAACAGGGCCGAAGCCCCGAAGGAGCCGATCCGGCTGTCCCGCATGATCTCCAGGCGCTTCTCCCGGGTCGGGCCGCCGTAGCTGTCGGCAAGGTCCGCAAGCCCGTCCTCGTGGAGAGCTCCCGTCGCCATCACCATGGCGGCCACCGCCAGGATGGCGGCGAGCCAGGGGCCGAGATCGAGCAGCAGGGCCAAACCCAGCAAAGCCGCGGGCAGAAGCCCGATCAACAGGCCCGCCAGTGGGATCATCCGCACCAGGCGCGGGAAGCTCGGAAGCGCATGGGCGTCCTGCTCCCAGGGCAGGGCCGGCACCGGAAGGCGGGAATAGAAGCGCACGCAATGGGCCAGGTCGGCCGTGACCGCCTGCCAGCCGCCGATCGGCGCGGCCTCACCCTGTTCAAATTGCTCCGACATGCTTCACCCCGCGTGCATGGATCGTTATAGGTCACGCCTCTTCGCGTTCTGCAATGCCCCCCGGGCCGGAGCCCTCCATGTCTGATGCCGTGTCCTCACCTTTCGACGATATCCGCCGCCTGATCACGACCATGCCGGGTCCGGACGAGGCGGCCGTCGAGGCCGTGCGGCAGCGCGACCGGCAGCTCACCAAGCCGGCCGGGAGCCTCGGGCGCCTGGAGCGGATCGCCGAGTGGCTCGCCGCCTGGCAGGCCAAGCCCAATCCCAGCGTCGACCGTCCGCTCGTCTGCGTCTTCGCGGCGAGCCACGGGGTGACCGCCAAGGGCGTGTCGGCCTTTCCCTCCGAGGTGAACCGGCAGATGCTGGAGAACTTCGCGGCGGGCGGGGCGGCGATCAACCAGATCTGCGCGGCCTACGGCCTGGGCTTCAAGGTGTTCGATCTCGCCATCGACATGCCGACCGGCGACATCACCGAAGCCGATGCCATGGACGAGAAGGCTTGCGTCGCCACCATGGCGTTCGGCATGGAGGCGATTGCCGGCGGCACGGATCTTCTCGCCGTCGGCGAGATGGGCATCGGCAACACCACCGTCGCGGCCGCGATCTACACGGCGCTCTATGGCGGACCGGCCGAGCATTGGGTCGGCCGCGGCACGGGCGTGGACGACGAGGGCCTCAGGCGCAAGGTCGCGGCGGTCGAGGCGGCCATCGCCCATCACGGCGAGAACCTGAAGGATCCGCTCGACGTGCTGCGCCGCCTCGGCGGGCGCGAGATCGCCGCCATGGCGGGGGCAATTCTCGCCGCGCGGCTGCAGCGCATCCCGGTCATCCTCGACGGCTATGTGGCGACGTCCGCCGCCGCCATCCTCCACGCCGTCCATCCCTCCACCATCGACCACTGCATCGCCGGCCATCTCAGCGCCGAGGGGGCGCATCAGGATGTGCTCACGCGCCTCGGCAAGGTCCCGCTCCTGGCGCTCGGCATGCGGCTCGGCGAAGGATCGGGCGCGGCGCTGGCCGCCGGCCTGGTGAAGGCGGCGGCGGCCGTCCATCGCGACATGGCCACCTTCGGCCAGGCGGGAGTTTCCGAGCGCCTGTCGTGAGATTCCGTAGGCGTCGCTCCGGGTCGAGCGGACTCACATCTCTGATCGTTGCGCTCGCGCTCGCCGGCGGGGCCGGGTTCGTGCTGAAACCGAGCGGACGCTCGCTCGAAGGCCGGGCCCAGGTCACCGACGGGGACACGATCCGCATCGGCGAGACGCGCATCCGTCTCAAGGGCATCGACGCTCCCGAGATGGAGCAGCGATGCTCCCGCGCCGGCCGTTCCTATGCCTGCGGCGAGACCTCCCGCCGGGTTCTGATCGATCTCGTTGCCGGCGAGACGGTCCGCTGCCGCGCCACCGGCCGCGACCGATACCAGCGCATCCTCGCCCGCTGCACCGTGAACGGCCGCGATATCGGCGCCCGCATGGTGGAGGACGGTTGGGCCGTCTCCTACGGACGCGATTACGACCCGGAGGAATCCCGCGCCCGCAGCCGCTCGGCCGGCCTGTGGGAGGGCGACTTCGAGCGTCCGCAGGACTGGCGGCGGGAGAACATGTAGGCCGGCTGAGGCCGACGAAAGCCTCCTGGTCAATCGGCGGGGAGAAAAGCTGGATTCCAGACGATCTCCCAGACATGCCCGTCGGGATCCTGGAAATAGCCGGCATAGCCTCCGTAGAACGTGTCCTGGGCTTCCTTGAAAACGCTGGCGCCGGCCCGGCGGGCCTGCTCCATGACTTCATCGACCTCGGCTTTGCTCGAGACGTTGTGGCCGATCGTGAACCCCGTCGGGCAGCGTGCCGTCTTCGCGAGGCCCGTGTCGTGGGCGATGTCGTCCTGCGCCCAGACCGCCAGCTTCAAATTGGACTGCAGATCGAAGAACGCGACGGCGCCATGCTCGAGCTCCTTGCCGATGATGCCTTCGGTCGAAAGCCCCAATCCGTCGCGGTAGAACGCGACGGCTCTTTCCAGATCGTCCACGCCAAGCGTCAGCACTGAAATTCGCGGTTTCATGTGATCTCCGTCCGAGGCTGCAGCGGGAGCCGCAATTCGGGACTCCGCTGAGACGTTTCGCCCAAAGGCGGCTCTCTCGATTATGCCCTTTCGAACCGCCATCTGATAGGGATGAATCCCTCTCCCAGCTTCGACGACCTCGCCGCCCAACTGAAAGCCTGCCGCATCTGCCGCGACGCTCCACGCTACGGAGCCGCCCTGCCGCATGAGCCGCGGCCGATCATTCAGGGCAGCATGACGGCGCGCCTGTGCATCGCCAGCCAGGCGCCGGGTACCCGGGCGCACGCGAGCGGCATCCCGTTCAACGACCGGTCGGGCACGCGGCTGCGCGAATGGCTCGGCATCGACAAGGCGACCTTCTACGCCGCCGCCAAGGTCGCCATCGTGCCCATGGGCTCCTGCTTTCCGGGTCAGGATGCGAAGGGCGGCGACCTCGGTCCGCGCCGGGAATGCGCCGAGGCCTGGCGCAGGCCGCTCTTCGCGGCGCTCCCCAACCTGGATCTCGTCCTGCTGATCGGCCAGTACGCCCAGGCTTGGCATCTCGGCGACGGCTTCACGGACGGCCTGACCGCGACGGTCCGGCGCTGGCGGGAGATCCTCGAGAATCCTCAGAAGCCTCGCATCCTACCGCTGCCGCATCCGTCCTGGCGCAACAACGGCTGGCTCCGCAAGAATCCTTGGTTCGAGGCCGAGCTGTTGCCGGTGCTCCAGTCCGAAGTTCGCTTCATCCTCAAGGAAAGATAATAATCATAAAATATAGTTTCCCATTTTAATAATATTCAGCTCAGAAAGTAAATATTAGAACCAGGAAATATTTTGGAACGATGACCCTTGTGGACCGTTGTCGAAGTATCAATAGGGATTTTCATGTCTCATATTCCTGCAAATCAAGGTCACTATATTTTCGCCGGGCGCCACATGCGGGAGGTCCAGGCCAAATGGGATCGCCTGTCGATGTCCGATCTCGTACAGATCAAAACGAAGGCGCAGCTGATTGAGAGAGTGCAGGAGCAGTATGGTTTGCCCCACGAGGTGGCGGCCCAGGATGTGGAAATCTGGAATTTCGGCCGGCGCTTCTGATCGGCGCCGCGGGACCACTGACCGCAGGGGCGAACGTCCGTTCATGCATGGCGGTCTGCATGGACATTATGAAGGAGACGCCCCCATGAGAACTCACCATTTCGCTGTTGGAGAACACGTGCTTTATACGGAGCACCGTTTCCCTCATCTCGTCCGTAAGCAGCCCTACACGATCGTCGGCTGCCTCGATTCGGGACGCCCCGAGCCGCAGTATCAGATACGATCCGCCTCCCGGCCCTACGATTGCGTGGCCGGCGAAGATGAACTCAGTCGGGATGCGTCACCGATGAGCGCCTTCCGCGATGTGGATGTTTCGGAATTCCTTGATGGCACCGGCACGGGTGAGGCTGCCAATCTCAACCTCGTTCCCTGGCTGAGCCTGCCGCGCAGGGCCCAGCACAAGAACGAGCAGGCTTACCCGTTCAGCCACCAGCAGTCATGATCAAGCGCGGCCTCCCGCTGACAGCGAACGCGCGGACTTCCCTGATCCTCGCAGGGCTTGCAGTCATTTTCTGCTTCGGCGTTTTCACGATGATCCTGATCTGACCGCAGAAGCCGCGCATCCCGGCTCTGGAGAGCGAGCTGAACGCCCGTTTCGAAATCGTCCAGCCGACCTATCTTTGATGGGGAATCTCAAAAGAGGTCCCGAACCGTTCAAGGCGTCGGCCGCCAGCGCCAGCCTCCTTCCTTAGTCTGAGCCCGACTTTTCCGGGTTCTCCGCTCCCAGATCCGTACTATGTTCGAGCTCGACGATAAGGAGCTTGAACCATGAGCCCGACGACCCTGCGCTGCACCGTCGACGGATCGGTCGCGACCATCACGCTCGCGCGGCCCGAGAGGATGAACGCATTCAACGCCGCCATGCACGCGGACCTGCGCGAGGCGCTCGACCGATGCGAGCGGGACGAGGCGGTGCGCGTGGTGGTGCTCACCGGGGAGGGGCGGGCCTTCTCTTCGGGCCAGGATCTGACGGTGGACCTGAAACGCGACGAGCAGGGCCGGATCGACCTCGGGCCTGCGCTCGCCCGCGATTACAACCCGCTCGTTCTCAGGCTCGCCAATTACGCGAAGCCCACCATCGCGGCCCTGAACGGCCCGGCGGTCGGCGCCTCCATGAACATCGCGCTCGCCTGCGATATCGTCGTGGCGGCCCGCTCCGCCTATCTGCAGGAGGCGTTCTCCAAGATCGGCCTGATCCCGGATGCCGGCGGCACCTGGATCCTGCCGCGCCTCGTCGGTCCCAAGCAGGCTCTCGCCCTCATGCTCAGCGCCGAGGCCGTTCCGGCCGAGGAGGCCCAGCGCATGGGTCTCGTCTACAAGGTGTTCGACGACGCGTCCTTCGCGGTCGACGTGGCGGCTTTCGCCGCAAGACTCGCCGAAGGGCCGGGTCTGGCCTATCGCCTCACCAAGCAGGCGGTGGCCCAGAGCCTCACCAACGACCTCGAGGCGCAGCTCAACCTCGAAGCCAGGCTCCAGAGCGAGGCCGGATCGAGCGAGGATTTCATGGAGGGCGTCGCGGCCTTCCGCGAGAAGCGCGCTCCCCGGTTCGAGGGACGGTAAGGAGATCAAACGGATGCGCCCCACCTACTGGATTCTCGGCCTGGCTACCTTAAGCATCGTGATCGGGCTCTTCATGTCGCGCGATCCCGAACGGGCCGAGCGGCTCAATCAGATGTACCGGGACGCTGCCCTGACGGGCGAGACGCGCCAGATGGCAATCATGGGCCTCGCCATCGCGATCGGCGCCTTCGTGGTCTATCTGACGATGACGCGGCGGTGAGCGCTTGGGCGCCCAACTCTTCTGATCGATTGATCTCGGCCTCATCCTGAGGAGCAGACGCAGTCTGCGTCTCGAAGGAGGGTCCAGAGTGCACTGAATCCGCCCTCGCCCTTCGAGACGCTTCGCTCCTCAGGATGAGGGCCTAGGGAGAGCTTGGTTCGATCATGCTGTCCCGCTTTGTTCACGGCCCATTCAAATGCTATGACCTTTCCTGTGCGCAAGACCCGTAAGAAAGCGGGTGAAAGGGTGCCTGAACCGTGTCTCGTCTGAAACGTGCTATCGTTTTTCTCGGCCTCGCCGTTGCTGCCGTCGCCGGCCCGGCCTCTCTGGCCTCAGCCCAGGACCGCCTCGCCCTCGTGGTCGGGCAGGGCGCCTATCAGGGGCGGCCACTTCCGACCACCGTCAACGATGCCGGCCTGATCGCCCAGACCCTGACCAGCGCCGGGTTCGAGGTGATCCAGGGGCGGGATCTCGGCGCCCACGATCTGCGCAGCCTCGTCCGCGACTTTCTCGACAAGGCCCAGGATCTGGAGCCCGGCTCTGCCGTGATGGTCTATCTGGCCGGTCACGGTATCCAGCTGGAGGGCGAGAACTATCTGCTGCCGGTCGATGCCCGCATCGAGCGCGACGTGGACGTGCCGATCGAGGGCTTCCGCCTGTCCGATCTCGTCCGCTCCCTCGAGCGCAGTCCGGCGCAGGTGCGGGTGGTCGTCGCCGACATGGCGCGGGATTATCCCCTGGGCTCCACGGGCGAACCCGTGGCCAAAGGGCTCGCCCTCATGGAGCCGCCCGCGGGATTCCTGATGGCCTTCTCGTCGGCTCCCAACATCACCGCGCCCGACGGGCAAGGTCCTTACGGCGCCTATGCGACGGCGCTCGCCGAGATGATCCGCCAGCCGGGAATGCCCCTCGACGAGGTCTTCGCCCGCGCGCGTCTGCGGACCCATGAGGCCACCAACGGCCTCCAGATCCCCTGGCATTCGGCCAATCTGGGCCAGGCCTCCTTCGCGTTCTTCGAGCAGGCGGAGGCCGCCGCGGCGCCCCTGGTGCGCGAGGTGCGCCGGATCGAAGAGGTGCCGGCCGAGGAGGCCTATGCCATCGCGGTCGAACGCGACACGATCCAGGATTACCAGGCCTTCCTGCGCCGCTATCCCGACCATCGCCTCGCCCGTCGGGTGACGGCGCTGCTCGCTGCCCGTCGCGAAGCCATCGTCTGGCGCCGGACCCTCGCGAGCAACACGCGGGAGGCCTACTGGACCTATCTGCGCCGCTACCCTAACGGGCCTCATGCGGCGGACAGCCAGCGCCGGCTGGCGCGCCTGTCGGCCCCCTATGCTCCGCCGGCCGCCTTCGAGGAGGTGGTCTACGAGGATCTGCCGCCGCCCCTGCCGGAGGTGGAGCGGGTCGAGGTGGTGGAGGTCGTGACCATCATCCGCGACGTGCCGCCGCCCCGGACGCCGGCCTATCTCCTTCCGCGATGGGAGGAGGACGAGGAGTTCGTCACGATCGTCCGCGAGCCGCCGCCGCCGCCCGTCATGGCCGGGGTGCTGCCGATCCCGATGGCCATCCCGGTGCCGGTGCGCGCCCGGCCGCCGCGTTCCTTCTACCAGCCCATCGCGCCGATCACGCCGCGCGGTCCGATGGCCATTCCGGTTGCAGCCCCGCCCGTCTTCGGCGCGCTCATGGGTGACGAACGCGGACCCCGCCCACGCCGCGGCCTGCGCCCCGAGCAGCCGGTCGTTCCGCGTCAGCCCGGGCTCGCGGCGCCGATCCGGCCGATTCCCGTATCGGTCGATCCGAGAGGGCCCCGCGAAGACAGGGGAGCCCGTCCGGGCGAACCGCCGCGCGCCCGTCCGGTCCGCATTCCCCCGCGCCCGATCCCGCTCGTGGACCTGCCACAGGAGCGCCCGCGTCCGGGCCGGTCCGATATCGGCGAGCCGGCTTTGCGTCCGGAGCCGCCGCGCGGCCTGCGTCCTGCCGAGCGCGGCCCGGATCCCCGGACGATCCGTCCACAGGCTCCCGTGCGCGATGCGGCCCGCCCGAGAGATCCGCGCCTCGACAGGGACGAGATCCTTCTGCGGCAGCCCCGGCCCGAGAGGCCCCGGATCGAGATCGAGCGCGAGCGGCCCGGACGGAGCGACTTCGATCGCCCGGAGCCGCGCATCAGGCCCGAGCGGGGAGCCCCTGTTGCCGGTCGTCCGCCGGTCGTGCTGCCGCAACCGGAAGAGCGCCGTCCCCGCCGGGACGATGATGGCCCGCGCTTCCGGCTCGAGCGCGAGCGTCCCGCCGCGGTGGAGCGGCCGGACCGTGAGCGTCCCTCGCCACGGATGGCGCCGCGGATCGACCGTCCGGAGACGCCGGTCTTCCAGCCGAGGCCTGTCCCTCGCATGGATCTGCCGCGGGAGGAGCGCGTCTTCCGCGAGCCGCCGCGCCCCTCGGTTCAGCCTCGTCCCGGCCGCGACATGGAGCGGATGCCGCAGATGCGTCCTGCTCCCGGTCCCTCCGGTGGGCGCCAGGGTGGCGGCAATGCGGAGCGTTGCCGGCCCGGGCGGCCCTGCGCGGAAGAAGTCCGTTGAAACAAAAGCGCCGGAACCGAGAGGCTCCGGCGCTTCGCCGTCGATGAAGATCTGAATCCCTACTTGTCCAGCCGGGCGATCAGGCTCGACGTGTCCCAGCGCTTGCCGCCCATCTTCTGGACGTCGGCATAGAACTGGTCGACCAGGGCCGTCACCGGCAGGCTCGCGCCGTTCTTGCGCGCCTCGCCCAGCACGATCGACAGGTCCTTGCGCATCCAGTCGACCGCGAAGCCGAAATCGAACTTGCCCTGGTTCATGGTCTTGCCCCGGTTCTCCATCTGCCAGGAGCCGGCGGCGCCCTTCGAGATGACGTCGAGCACCGCCTCGATGTCGAGGCCGGCCTTCTTGCCGAAATGGATGCCCTCGGCGAGACCCTGGACGAGGCCCGCGATGCAGATCTGGTTGATCATCTTGGTGAGCTGGCCGGCCCCGGCTTCGCCCAACAGGCGGCAGGCGCGGGCAAAGCTCATGATCACCGGCTCGGCCTTGGCGTAAACCTCCGCATCGCCGCCGCACATGACCGTGAGGACGCCGTTCTCCGCGCCCGCCTGACCGCCCGACACGGGAGCGTCGATGAAGGAAAAGCCCTTGTCCTTGGCGGCGGCATAGAGCTCGCGCGCCACTTCCGCCGATGCGGTGGTGTGGTCGACGAAAATCGTGCCTTTGCCCATGCCGTGGAAGGCGCCGTCGGGGCCGAGCGTCACCTGGCGCAGATCGTCGTCGTTGCCGACGCAGGCGAACACGATCTCCTGGCCCTCGGCGCCCTCGCGGGGCGTCTTGGCGGCGCGGCCGCCGTTCTCGGACACCCACTGCTCGGCCTTGGCCGCCGTGCGGTTGTAGACCGTCACCTCGTGACCCTTCGCCCTGAGGTGACGCGCCATGGGATAGCCCATCACGCCGAGTCCGAGGAATGCAACCTTCGCCATCGTTCGCTCCCTGAATTGCCGTTCGGTTCTAGCGCATCGCGCGAAAAAGTGGACCCGGTTTTTCACGAACTCTGGTTCGTGCAGAACGACGCCTAGGGCATCGCGGACTGCCGCAGGTCGGAATGACACTCACCACGTCATCACCGGCCTTGTGCCGGTGATCCCGATGCGCGAGACGTCGCACCTTTCCGATCGGGATGGCCGGGACTGATGCCCGGATCAAGTCCGGGGACGGCCGTGACAAGAGGAGGTTTGACCGCACGCCTCTACTTAATGTCGAACGAAAAATACTTGGCACGAATCCGGTCGTAGGTGCCGTCGGCCTTCACCTGCGCGATGGCGCGGTTGAACTGCTCGCGAAGACCCGCATCCTCCTTGCGCAGGCCGATGCCATAGGCCTCGCGCTTGTAGGCGGGCTCGGCCGGCGCATCGCCGAGGATGTGGCAGCAGGCTCCCTCGCGGCTCTCCAGGAATTTCGAGAGGAGCAGCTCGTCGGCGAAAACGGCATCGATGCGGCCGACGAGAAGATCGAGATTGGCCTCTTCCGCCTTGGCGAAGAGGATGATCTCGGACTCCTTGTAGAAGGTCTTGAGGTAGGTCTCGTGATCGGTGCGCTCGATGGTGCCGATCTTCTTTCCTGCCATCGCGGCCGGCGTGACGTCGCCGGGAGCCGTCTCCTTCGAACCGATGAAGACCGCCGGGATGCGGTAGTACGGATCGGAGAAGGCGATCCGCTTCTGGCGCCGTTCCGTGATCTCCAGCGAGGACATGACCGCATCGTATTCGCGGTTCACAAGCCCCTTGATGATGCCGTCCCAGGCATGGGGCACCAGTTCACACGTGACCTTCATCGCGTCGCAGAGGCTCTTGAGGAGGTCGACCTCGAAGCCCTGAAGCTCGTTGTTGGCATCGATGAAGTTGAAGGGCGGGTAGGCGCCCTCGACGGCGATGCGGATCGCGGGCTTCGGCGCGGCATCCTGCGCGAGACAGGCATGCCCTCCGAACGCGAGGAGCACACCCGCCAGGAGCGCCAGCCGTCGCGCGAACATCGGAACTCTCACACTCATGGAATTGCGCTCAGCCCCCTGTGACGCTCATGTGGCGAGAAAGGGCAGGGCGGGCGTGGCGCCGGTCGATGATGAAGTCGTGGCCCTTCGGCTTGCGGGCGATGGCGTCGACGATGGCTCGTTCGAGAAGATCGTTGCTCTCGGATGCGCGCACCGGCGCCCGCAGGTCGGCGGCGTCCTCTTGCCCCAGGCACATGAAGAGCTGACCGGTGCAGGTGAGGCGCACCCGGTTGCAGCTTTCGCAGAAGTTGTGGGTCATCGGGGTGATGAAGCCGAGACGTCCGCCGGTCTCCTTCACCCGCACGTAGCGCGCCGGCCCGCCGGTGCGGTCGGCAAGATCCTCGAGCGCGTAATGCGCGGCGAGGCGTGCGCGCACCAGGGAGAGGGGCAGGAACTGGTCGATGCGCTGACCGTCGATCTCGCCCAGCGGCATCACCTCGATCAGGGTCAGGTCCATGTCGCGCCCGTGCGCCCAAGCGAGGAGGGTCTCGATCTCGTCTTCGTTCACCCCTTTGAGGGCGACCGTGTTGATCTTGACCTTGAGGCCGGCATTCTGAGCCGCATCGAGCCCCTGCAGCACCTTGGTCAGGTCGCCCCAGCGGGTGATGCGGCGGAATTTGTCGGCATCGAGCGTGTCGATCGACACGTTGATCCGCTTCACCCCGCAGGCGGCGAGCTCCTGCGCATGGCGGGCGAGTTGCGAGCCGTTGGTGGTGACGGTGAGTTCATCGAGGGCACCCGACGCCAGATGGCGGGAGAGCGATCCGAATAGGGTCATGATGTCCCGGCGCACCAGGGGCTCACCGCCGGTGATCCGCAGCTTGCGCACGCCCCGGTCGACGAAGGCCGAGCAGATGCGGTCGAGCTCTTCCAGGGTGAGCAGGTCGCGCTTGGGCAGGAAGGCCATGTCCTCGGACATGCAATAGACGCAGCGGAAATCGCAGCGGTCCGTCACCGACACCCGAAGATAGGTGATCGCCCGGCCAAACGGGTCTAGGAGGGACCGGTCGGTATCAGAGTTCTCGGGATGAGCCGGGAAGGGCTCCATGGCGGAGAAATCCTTGTTCGCGCGAATGCTTGCCTTCAACTTGATCTTCAAGCAGTTAGCGTGAAATCGCAAACCAGGAAAGGGGCGAGGCCTATGACATCCGAGCGCTGGCCCACGGAACTCCGCCTCGCCAGGGACAAGCGCAGCCTGCGCATCGCGTTCGACGACGGGACGGCCTTCGACCTGCCGGCCGAGTATTTGCGGGTGACGAGCCCCTCGGCCGAGGTCCAGGGTCACAGCCCCGCCGAACGCAAGACCGTGCCGGGCAAGCGGGAGGTCGAGATCGTCGGGGTGGAGCCCGTCGGCAATTATGCCGTCAAGCTCATCTTCGACGACATGCACGACAGCGGGATCTACGGCTGGGACTATCTTTATCGGCTCGGGGCCGAGCAGGGGGAGAAGTGGCAGGCCTATCTCGACGAGCTCGCCGCCAAGGGGCTGTCGCGGGATCGGGTGAGGTGACAGGGCAGCCGTTCGTCTCCTCTGCACGTCATTACCTTCCCGGACTTGATCCGGGGATCAGGGCCGGTGATCCCGATATGAGAAGGGCCGCAGTGTCATTCCCGGCCGGAGCGCAGCGGAGGGGAAGGGAATCCAGTGTCACCCGCAGCACCAATGAGTGGATCCCCTTCCCGGCCTACGGCCGCCGGGGATGACACCGGAGCGCTTCCCTCGGCGCTGCCGCCTCACATGATCGGATGGCCGGGACAGGCCCGGCCATGACGGCAGAAAGGGATGCTTTATCGAAGCACAACCACCCGGGCGCCCACCTTGGCGCGGTTGTAGAGGTCCGTCACGTCCTCGTTGGTCATGCGGATGCAGCCTGAGGAGACAGCCTCGCCGATGGTCTCCGGCTCGTTCGAACCGTGGATGCGGTAGATCGTGCTGCCGATATACATGGCGCGAGCGCCGAGCGGGTTGTCCGGGCCTCCTCTCATGTAGCGGGGCAAGTCGGGGCGGCGCTTCAGCATGGCCGCCGGCGGGCGCCAATCCGGCCATTCGCGCTTCATGGTGATGGAGTGGCTCCCCGACCAGGTGAAGCCCGGGCGGCCCACGCCGACGCCGTACTGAATGGCCTGGCCGTTGCCGAGCACGTACCAGAGCCGGCGCTCGCTGGTCGACACGACGATGGTACCGGGAGCGTAGCGGCCCGTGAAGGTCACGACCTCGCGCGGAACCGGCGCGGCCTGGGCCTTCAGGGCCTCTTCCGCGCTGTAGAGCGGCTGACGGGTGAGTGGATCGATTGCCGTAAATGCCGCAGCCGGCGTCGCGAGGGCGACGAAGGCGCAGGCGAGCCCGGACAGGGCAGCGCGGGTGCGTCCCATTATTGCCTCAGAGAAAACACGGTTGATGGCGGGTTCTGCCACTGTTCAACGCAACAGCCCCGCTTCGGATCCAAGCTTTATCAAGGTTCTGCTATACAATCCTAGTGCAGAAATGCCTCATTTCCGCCGCATCGTAAGCAAGCCGTTAAAGCCGGGGTGCCACAATCCAGGTAACAAAATACTTGGTTCAGCGCGCGCTACTTTGGCTTGACGCCGAGGGTTCTGCGCCTTTAGAAGGCCCTTGTCAGGGCGCGTAGCTCAGCGGGAGAGCATTCGCTTCACACGCGAAGGGTCACAGGTTCAATCCCTGTCGCGCCCACCATTCCTTCCTGACAAGCCAAGCTTCACATTTTCGTGTGCGACGCGTCGCACAGGAACGATGCTGTGCGTCAGGCGGCCAGCGGCCGCAGGAGGCCCTGCACGGCAGCGAACAGGTCGTCGAAGTGATCGATGACCAGATCGGGTCCCAGATCGCGGACCGGCACCTCGGTATAGCCGAACGGGACCGCGACCACGGGAATGCCGGCATTCTTCGCCGTGACGATATCGGTCCGAGAATCCCCGATCATCACCGCCCGGCCCGGGCTTCCGCCGGCGCGCTCGATGGTCAGGGTCAGATGACGCGGATCGGGCTTGAAGTAGGGGAACGTGTCGCGGCCGCAATTGGCCGCGAAGCGATGGCCGATGCCGAGCTCGTCGAGGAGCTTGACGGAATGCTCCTCGACCTTGTTGGTGCACACCGCCAGGATGAACCCTGCCTCCTCCAAGCGGTCCAGGGCTGCGGCCACGCCCGGGTAGAGCTGCGTCCGGACGCAGATGTTTTCCCCGTAATGGACCATGAACTGGCGGAACAGCTCGTCGAGATGGCCAGGCGTGAGCTCCTTGCCGGCGGCCTCGAAGCCGCGTTCGATCAGGGCCCGGGCGCCTGCGCCGATCATGTCGCGCGCCTGCGCCAACGGCAGAGGAGCGAGCCCCTCCCGTCCGAGGATCACGTTGAGGGTCCCGACGAGGTCGCCGGCCGTATCTGCCAGGGTTCCATCGAGGTCGAAGACCGCGATGGGCGAGACGATGTGCGGGGTATCAATGGCCATGAAGGTCGGCTACCTGCTGGAGGCAAGGGAATCAAGCCTGGGATGATATGGTGCCTATGGTTGATTCGTTCTTACCGGATGGAGTGTTGAATGCGGTTCCTTGGTTCCGCGGCGTTGATTTTGGCGGTCCTGGCGCTGGGAGGGCTTTCCAGCCCCGCCACGGCCGCATCGTATGATTTCGTGCCTGCGCCTCAGACCGACCTGAACAGGATTTATCGGATCGATCGGATCACAGGCGAGGTAAGTTCCTGCCAATATGGGCTACAAGAAGGCACGGTCGGGGTCACCCTCTGCTACAGCGCCGGCGAAGGCGCCGGCGCTCAGGCTCCAGGGGAATACGGGCTGGTCGCGTCGCGCCATGAGCGGGAGGGCGGCGTATTCCGGGTCAATTACCGGACCGGCCAGATGAGCATCTGCTACGTTTTCGACGAGCGGGTGGTCTGCACGCCTCAGATGACCCCGTCCCCGGCCGCGTCGACGGCTGCGCCGACCGCCGGTACGCCGACGGTCAGTTCGGGCACCGGTGCCTCGCCGCAGCGTCCCTGAGAGGCCCGGCAAGGCAATCCGCGGCCGATCAGAGGTGAAACGTTCTTTCTTCCTGCCGTCCTGACATGCTAGAGGCGAGCAAAACGGCTCGTCGCACGCCAGGGCGGACGCATTCTTAGAGGATCTCAGTGAGCGACAATCTCAAGCGCGCTGCAGCCGAGAGGGCTGCCGAGCTCGTCACCGATGGCATGAGGCTGGGCCTGGGCACCGGCTCGACCGCCGCGCATTTCGTCGCGGCCATCGGCGAGCGCGTCCGCGGCGGGCTCCGGGTGGTGGGCGTCCCCACCTCCGAGGCGACCCGCGACCAGGCGCAGCGCGAGGGCATTCCCGTGTCGACCCTCGACGAGACCCCGGACCTCGACCTCACTGTCGACGGAGCCGACGAGCTCGACGACGACCTTCGCCTTATCAAGGGCGGCGGCGGAGCGCTCCTGCGCGAGAAGATCGTCGCCTCCTCGAGCCAGCGGATGATCGTGATCGCCGACGGATCGAAGCATGTGCCGAAGCTCGGCCGCTTCCCCCTGCCCATCGAGGTCGTGCCCTTCGGCCTCACGGCCACCGAGCGGGCCATCATCAGGCTTCTGGACAGCCTCGGCATGACCGGGGAGCTGCATCTCCGGCATGCGCCCGACGGGGCCGCCTATGTCACGGACGGGGGCCATTTCATTCTCGATGCGCATCTCGGGCGCATCGACAAGCCGAACGTGCTTGCCTCGACGCTGAACAACATCCCCGGCGTCGTGGAGCACGGTCTTTTCCTGGGCCTGGCCACCGGGGCGATCCTCGCAACGGCCGACGGGCTCGTTGAACTCGGTCAGCTCTGACCCTGAAGCCATGACGATTGGAGCCACACTTATGATCCGCAACGCCTCCCGCCTGGCCGCGACCTCGGTCGCGCTGTTCATGCTTGCGAGCCCGGCTTTCGCGCAACAGGCCCAGCAGCCCAGCGCCGGTCACCTGGCCGCGGCCCGTGAGGTCGCCATCAGCTCCGGCATGACGGGCGCCTTCGATGCCATGACCGGGCCTCTTCTGAACCAGCTTCAGCAGATGAACGTGACCCGACCGGAGATCCGCCAGGATCTGGAGCAGGTCGTGACCCTCATCCGGCCCGAGGTCGAGCAGAAGAAACAGGAAATGGTCGAGGCCACCGCGCGGATCTTCACGACCCGGATGACCGAGGCGGAGCTGAAGGAAGTTGCGGCCTTCTACAAGTCCGCGGTCGGCCAGAAATACGTGCAGATCCAGCCCGGCGTCCTCGACGACGTGGTCCGGGACATGTCGATCTGGACCCAGAGGACTTCCGAGTTCATCCTGACCCGCGCCCGCGAGGAAATGAAAAAGCGCGGCCATCAGCTGAACTGAAATCGGTTGCTTTCCGATGCGAAAAGGCCCGGTTTCCCGGGCCTTTCTTTTTGTGAGCTGGGCTCTCGAAGGGCTAATCCTCGACCGCCTTGAAGCGCCCCAGGCCCTTCAGGAAGAAGGGAAGGACCAGGGCAACGAGGGCGATGGCCAGCAGGGTCGCCGAGATCGGGCTCTGCAGCAGCACCATCGGGTCTCCCAAGCTGATCGAGAGGGCTCGGCGGAGCTGGCTCTCGGCGATCGGCCCCAGGATCAGGCCGACCACGACCGGCGCGATGGGAAAGTCGAACCGCCGCATCAGGAAGCCGAGCACGCCGAACACCGCCAGCATGATGAGCTCGACCGGGGACGGATTGGCCGCAATGGTGCCCATGGTGGCGAAGACCAGGATGCCGGCATAGAGCCAGGGCTGCGGGATCTTCAGGAGCCGGACCCAGAGGCCGACCAGTGGCAGGTTCAGCACCAGCAGCATGGCGTTGGCGATGAACAGGCTCGCGATCAGGCCCCACACCAGTTTCGGCTGATCGGCGAAGAGCAGGGGACCCGGGTTGAGGCCGTATTGCTGGAAGCCGGCGAGCATCATGGCGGCGGTGGCGGAGGTGGGAAGGCCCAGGGTCAGCAGGGGCACGAGGGTTCCGGCCGCGGCCGCGTTGTTGGCGGCTTCGGGACCGGCCACGCCCTCGATGGCGCCCTTGCCGAATTCCTCCGGGTGCTTCGTCAGGCGCTTCTCGGTCGAATAGGACAGGAAGGTCGGGATTTCCGCGCCACCGGCCGGCAGAGCCCCGATGGGGAAGCCGAAGGCGGTGCCGCGCAGCCAGGGCTTCCACGAGCGCTTCCAGTCCTGCTTGGTCATCCAGAGCGAACCGCGCACGGCTTCGAGCTTTTCCTCGTGAACGTGGCGGCGGGAGGCGACGTAGAGCGCCTCGCCCACGGCGAAGAGGCCGACGGCCAGGGTCGTCACCTCGATGTTGTCGTAGAGCTCTGCTACGCCGAAGCTCAGGCGGGACTGGCCGGACAGGATGTCGATGCCGACAAGCCCGAGCAGGAGGCCGATGAAGAGGCTCGTCAGGCCGCGGACGGGGGAATCGCCGAAGGTGGCCGAGACGGTCACGAAGGCCACCACCATGAGGGCAAAGTAATCCTCAGGCCCGAAGCTCACCGCGATGTCGACGAGATACGGCGCCAGGAAGGTCAGCCCGAGGGTCGCGATGGTGCCCGCCACGAAGGACCCGATGGCGGCCGTCGCGAGAGCCGGGCCGCCGCGGCCGGACTTGGCCATCTGGTTGCCCTCGAGCGCCGTTGCCATGGAGGCGCTCTCTCCCGGCGTGTTGATCAGGATCGCGGTGGTCGAGCCGCCATACATGCCGCCGTAATAGATGCCGGCGAACATGATGATCGAGCCCGCCGGATCGAGCTTGAAGGTGATCGGCAGGAGCAGCGCGACGGTGAGCGCCGGGCCGATGCCGGGCAGAACGCCGACGGCCGTGCCGAGAAGGACCCCGATGAGGGCGAACAGCAGGTTCATCGGCTGAATGGCGACGGCGAGGCCGCTTGCGAGGGACGTGAAGGCTTCCATTGGCAAGGCCTCAGAACAGGCGCTCGAGCGGCCCGGCCGGCAGGGACAGGGTCAGGAGCTTGGCAAAGAGCACATAGACGAAGACGGCGATGACCGCGCCGATCAAGAGATCGGTCAGGAACGCGCGGCGCCCGAAGGCAGCCGATGTGGTGGCGAACAGGATGGCCGTTCCGATCATGAAACCACCGCCGAAGCGGATAAGGACGATCAGGCAGGCGAGCCCGCCGAGGATCAGGATGATCGGCTTCCAGTCCAGGCTGTCGCGGGCCGGGAGATCGCCCCGCAGGGCCCCGATGCCGTTGCCGATGGCGAGCAGCGTGAGGCAGACCGAGACCACGATGGGCATGACTTTCGGGCCGAGATCGTAAGGAGACAGGATCTGGAGCTTGGTCATGTCCCACCAGACGAGAGCGGCCAGTCCGAGAAGAATGAGCGCGATGACGAGGCCTGCCACGTCGATGCGCCGCTGGGGAGATGTGGTCATGGTATATCCCAAAAAAGAAGCGCCGCGCTCCGAGAACGCGGCGCTTCCAAGCGGCTTTATATTGAAATTTAAGACTTCACCAGCCCCACTGCAGTGAGCACTTCTTTCGTGCGGACCTGCTCGTCGGCAAGAACCTTGGTGAAGGCGTCGCCGGACAGGTAGGCATTCTCCCAGCCCTTGGCCTTGAGAATTTCCTGCCACTCCTTCGACTGGGCCATCTTGTCCATGGCGTCCGTCAGGGCCTTCTTCTGGTCGGCCGAGATGCCGGGAGGGGCGACGACCGCGCGCCAGTTGGCGATCTCGAGATCGACGCCCTGCGCCTTGATGGACGGCAGGTCGGCGGTGGCCTTGTCGGCCGGGGTGGTCAGGCCGATGAGGCGCAGCTTGCCCGCCTTCACCTGGCTCTCGAACTCGCCATAACCCGAGATGCCCGCCGTCACCTTGCCGCCCAGGATGGCCGCCAGGGCCTCGCCGCCGCCGGAGAATGGGATGTAGTTGATCTTGGTCGCATCGGCGCCCGCAGCCTTGGCGAAGAGCG
The DNA here is from genome assembly GCF_036314085.1 of Microvirga sp. CF3016. Classification (NCBI taxonomy): domain Bacteria; kingdom Pseudomonadati; phylum Pseudomonadota; class Alphaproteobacteria; order Hyphomicrobiales; family Methylobacteriaceae; genus Microvirga; species Microvirga sp. CF3016. The sequence goes on along the minus strand of NZ_JAYGGM010000004.1, from coordinate 271,144 downwards.
CCGCGGCGATGTGGTCGACGCCGCCGGCCGAGCCGCCGGCCCAGGTGACCTTGGACGGATCGGCCTTGATGGCGTCCGCGAGGTCCTTGGCGGTCTTGATCGGCGAGTTCGCCGGCACCACGATGGCCTCGTACTCCGTCGTCAGGCGGGCGATCGGCGTCGTCTGCTCAAGGGTGACGGGCGACTTGTTGGTGAGAAGCGCACCCACCATCACGTAGCCCATGACCATGAGCTGGTTGCCGTCGCCCTTGGAGTTGTTGACGAGCTGGGCGATGCCGATCGAGCCGCCGGCGCCGGGAACGTTGGTGACCTGCACGCTCTTGGCGATGCCCGACTGGGTCAGGGCCTGCTGCATGGAGCGGGCCGTCTGGTCCCATCCGCCGCCCGGTGCCGCCGGAGCCATGATCTTGAGCTCCATCTGAGCTGCCGCCGATGTCACGAATCCTGCCACGGCTGCCGCAGCGAGAGCGCTGCGCCAAAGACCTTTACGAAACTGGCTCATCGATTTCCTCCGTTGACGCCGACGTCCGGTCGGCGTGTCAGCGGCAGACCCTAATGAGGGAACAGGAGAGCGGCAAGCGGCTTGCACCTTTATCGTTATCGAACCTTGGCGTAAGAGCTTCACGATCCGGGTGAGCAGCCATGTGCCCCGAGCAGGGCTGGCGGGCGGCTTCGGCGAAAACCGTCCTTATATGAATGAATCCGAGTTGCAGAATTGAGCGGAGACCGCCCCATGTCCTCATTCGACGTTGACCTCTTCGTGATCGGAGGCGGATCGGGCGGCGTGCGTGCGGCGCGGATCGCGGCAGGCTACGGCGCCAAGGTCATGCTGGCCGAGGAATACCGGGTCGGCGGGACCTGCGTCATCCGCGGCTGCGTGCCGAAGAAGCTGATGGTCTATGCCAGCCGCTTCGCCGATGATTTTCACGATGCGCAAGGCTTCGGCTGGACGTTGAGCGAGACGCGCTTCGACTGGACGACCCTGATCCGCAACAAGGACAGGGAAATCGACCGGCTCGAGGGCATCTACAGGGCGAACTTGGACAAGGCGGGCGTCGAGATCGTCGACAGCCGCGCCGTGATCGAGGACGCGCATACGGTCCATGTGCTCAAGACCGGCGCGCGCATCCGCGCCCGTTACATCCTCGTGGCCGTCGGCGCCCATCCGACCCTTGAGCCGGTCATTCCGGGCGGCGAACTCGGCATCACGTCCAACGAGGTCTTCCATCTGGAAACCCAGCCCAAGCGCATCCTCGTGGTGGGCGGCGGCTACATCGCCGTCGAGTTCGCGGGCGTCTTCGCCGGCCTCGGCAGCGAGGTCACGCTCCTGCACCGGGGCGACAAGCTTCTGCGCGGCTTCGACGAGGATGTCCGGGATGCGCTCGGCGAGGCCTATGCCCAGCGCGGCATCAAACTGGCTCTGGGCACGACGCTGACGAGCCTGGAGAAGACACCCGACGGCATTGCCGCGACCCTGTCCGACGGGTCGAGCCTTACGGTCGATCAGGTTCTCGTCGCCACAGGGCGGCGCCCGAACACGAAAGGGCTCGGCCTGGAGAACGCGGGCATCACCGTCGACGAGGTCGGGGCCATTCCGGTCGACGGCTATTCCCAGACCCTCGTGCCCTCGATCTACGCGGTGGGCGACGTGACGAACCGGGCGAACCTGACCCCCATCGCCATCCGCGAAGGACACGCCTTTGCCGACACGGTGTTCGGGGCTAAGCCCACCATCGTCGACCACGACCTGATCCCCACGGCGGTCTTCTCGACGCCGGAAATCGGCGTCATCGGCTGCGGCGAGGCCGCCGCCCGGGCGATCTACGGCGAGATCGACGTCTACAAGACTGCCTTCCGGCCCATGAAGGCCACGCTCTCGGGCGGCAAGGACCGGGTCTTCATGAAGCTCATCGTCGACAAGGCCACCGACAAGGTCGTGGGCGTCCACGTCATGGGCCACGATGCGGGCGAGATGATCCAGCTCGCCGGCATCGCCGTCACCATGGGGGCCACCAAGGCCGATTTCGACCGCACCGTCGCGGTTCACCCAACGGCCGCGGAGGAACTGGTCACCATGCGCACGCCCGTGGTGGTCAAGAAGCCGGTGGCGGTGGGGTAGTTATATTTGTACCGACTCGTATGCAAAGAAGGTGTATATCCTGAGCAGAACTTGAAACCTGTCGACTAAGTCTCAAAATATATGATACTAAGTTTCCTATGGGGCGGCGGTTTTCCAGATTTCTTAGGCGGTATGCGATTTTCAGTGCTTCTGTAATTGCCGCTGCCCAGGGATGGACTTGGCTTTATGGGCTTGAGGATGAGGTGAAGATCTGGGTGGTAGAGAACCGATCTTTAGTTACGATCGTTCTGACTTTATCGTTCATTGTATATGGAATGTATGACTGGCTGGAGGAGCGCGACAAATGAATAATATCCCTGCGCCAGTTCTGTTTGCATTTATTGCCCTCATTGCTTGGCCGCTGATTCAGCTCATATCGGTCCTTGTTGTTCGCTCGAGTCGCGTTCGATTGAAGGCACTTGCCGCGGAACTTCAGTCAGATCCGAAATTTACTGATCGGGATCGAGAGGCTATTGAAGAAGAGTTGATCTTCGCGCGTGCAGGGCGGGGAGATCCAATGAATGCTGTCATCTTGGCAGTAACACCCCTCATCCTCCCTCTGATCATCTTAGGAGATGCTCTGCGTGGGCTTTCCGGCCATCAGGAGCCTCCGTCTTCGTCTTACCCGCAAGTGGGCGATCGAATTGGTTCAGACGTTCGGTTTCGTCAGTTGCACAAGCTGAGCACGCTCATTGGATGGATAAGACGGCCTGTGGCCGCATTTTTCGCTATGGCTCTTTCTCTTCCCATACTTCCTCTTTCGCTTCTTGTGTTTGGGTTGCGTGGGACATCCAGAGAAATACAAGGTGCCGTAAGCCGTTTCATGCGTGTCGCAGCTCACGTTTAGCAACTTAGATATCCGCGGCCATGACCCTCCTGGAAGCCTATGCTTATTTCGGCATCCCGATCATCGCGGTAGCGATGGGGCTCGGCGCCCTTTGGATGTCCCGGCGCGAGAGCCGTCATCATCACGCGTGCTGAGACGCGCCGTTCTCCCATTTCCCGCGATTTCGGGCCCGATGCGAGGAGCCGCGGCATGCGGTCCCCTGCTGCATGTCTGTTAGCTAACGCACTCGCCTTTTTGTTTATGTCGTGTATAGGTGCCGTTTCGTGCCGCTTGTTGCGGTGAACGACGAGGATTTTGAGAAAGGACACGGGGGTAAGTGTCATGACCGAGCGGTGGACGCCCGACAGCTGGAGAAACAAGCCGATCCAGCAGGTGCCGGCCTATCCGGACCTTGAGGCGCTTGAGAGCGTCGAGCAGCAGCTCGCCGGCTTTCCCCCGCTGGTCTTTGCGGGCGAGGCCCGCAAGCTGAAGCGGACGCTGGGCAAGGTGGCCAAGGGCGAAGCCTTCCTGCTCCAGGGCGGCGACTGCGCCGAGAGCTTCGCCGAGCATTCGGCCGACAACATCCGCGATTTCTTCCGCCTGTTCCTCCAGATGGCCGTGGTGCTCACCTATGCGGGCGGCTCGCCGGTGGTGAAGGTCGGCCGTGCGGCCGGCCAGTTCGCCAAGCCTCGCTCGGCCCCGACGGAGACCATCGACGGCGTCGAGCTGCCGAGCTACCGGGGAGACATCATCAGCGACATCGCCTTCACGCCGGAGGCGCGCACGCCCGACCCGCGCCGCCAGCTCATGGCCTATCGCCAGTCGGCCGCGACCCTCAACCTGATCCGCGCCTTCGCGACCGGCGGCTATGCGAATCTAGAGAACGCCCATCGCTGGATGCTCGGCTTCGTGAAGGATTCGCCGCAATCCTCCCGCTACAGCGAACTCGCCGAGCGCATCACCGAGAGCCTGAACTTCATGCGGGCCATCGGGATCGACCCCGAGACCCATCCCGAGATGCGCTCGACGGATTTCTACACCAGCCACGAGGCCCTTCTCCTCGGCTACGAGGAGGCCATGACCCGCGTCGATTCCACGACGGGCGACTGGTACGCCACTTCCGGCCACATGCTCTGGATCGGCGACCGCACCCGCCAGCTCGACCATGCCCACGTGGAATACATGCGCGGCATCAAGAACCCGATCGGCCTCAAGTGCGGTCCGTCGCTCTCGGCCGATGGGCTGCTCAAGCTCATCGACACCCTCAACCCCGAGGACGAGGCCGGCCGGCTGACCCTGATCTGCCGCTTCGGCGCCGACAAGGTGGGCGATCACCTGCCGGGCCTGATCCGCGCGGTGCAGCGGGAAGGGCGCACGGTGGTGTGGTCCTGCGATCCGATGCACGGCAACACGATCAAGGCGGCTTCGGGCTACAAGACCCGGCCTTTCGAGAGGGTCATGGGCGAGGTGCAGGACTTCTTCGCCATCCATCAGGCGGAAGGCACGCATGCGGGCGGCATCCACCTTGAAATGACCGGCAAGAACGTGACGGAATGCACGGGCGGCGCCCGGGCGCTCACCGATGCGGACCTGCGCGACCGCTACCACACCTACTGTGATCCGCGCCTCAACGCCGAGCAGGCGCTGGAGATCGCCTTCCTGACCTCGGAGCTCATCAAGCGGGAGCGTCAGTCAAGGGAACAACCGGCCGCCCTCGCGGCGGAATGACGGATTGGTCGAATTAAGAAAAGGGGCGTCAAAAGCGCCCCTTTTCTTTACGCATACGCAACTCTACTCGTATTTGGGCTTAACTAAGCCAGCCCATGAAGAAGAGAATAAGAATGATCGGCAGAGGAATGCCGATGAGCCAGAGCAGGCCGCCTTTCAACATGTCAGTCTCCCAGTGTTTCGTGTGAAAATAACGAACTGAACTGTTGCGGGTTCCCACAAAGCTTGAGCTTTGCACGTGTCTTTGAAACACGCGGATCCGGCCTTCGCGCGACTTATGCAAAGTCCCTGGATCAGCCCTGCTCCGTGAGCGTTTAAGAGTTCACGGGAAAGCTTTACGCTTGCGTTGTTGCGCCCTCCGTGGCGCGCTAGATCTGCAGGTATCATGGCTCAGAACACGCTCAAGATCGCTCTCGCGCAGCTCAACCCCATCGTCGGCGACGTGGCCGGCAACGAGCAGAAGGCGCGCCAGGCCCGTGCCGAGGCGGCCCGCCTCGGGGCCGACCTGGTGATGTTCACGGAGCAGTTCCTCGCCGCCTATCCGGCCGAGGACCTCGTGCTCAAGCCCGCCTTCCAGGATGTTTGCCGCGCCGCGCTGGAACGCCTGGCCCGCGAGACGGCCGACGGCGGCCCAGGAATGCTCATCGGATTGCCCTGGCGGGAGGGCGATGCTCTCTACAACGCCTATGCGCTGCTCGATAACGGCGCGATCACCCTGCGCTACAAGGTCGACCTGCCGAACTACGACGTGTTCGACGAGAAGCGGAATTTCGATCCCGGCCCTCTGCCGGGCCCGGTCAATTTCCGCGGCATCCGGATCGGCGTGCCCGTCTGCGAGGACATCTGGACCGGCGACGTGGTCGAGTGCCTCGCCGAGACGGGAGCCGAGTTGCTCCTGGTGCCGAACGGTTCGCCCTATCATCGCGGCAAGACGGATGAACGCTTCAGCATTGCCACCGCTCGCGTGACGGAGAGCGGCCTGCCACTCGTCTATCTCAACCAGGTCGGCGGCCAGGACGAACTGGTCTTCGACGGCGCGTCCTTCATCCTCAACGCGGATTGCTCGCTCGCCGGCCAGCTGCCGGCCTTCGAGGAATGCATCGTCCTCACCGTCTGGGAGAAGGGGGAGGACGGCTGGGCGTGCCGCGAAGCGCCCATGGCCACGGTCGAGGAGGGCAGGGAGGCGGATTATGCCGCCTGTGTTCTTGGTCTTCGCGATTACGTGGAGAAGAACCGCTTTCCCGGCGTGGTGCTCGGTCTCTCGGGCGGCATCGATTCCGCCATCTGCGCCGCCATGGCGGTGGATGCGCTCGGGCCCGACCGGGTGCATTGCGTGATGCTGCCCTACCGCTACACCTCGGGCGAGTCGCTGAAGGACGCGGAGGACTGCGCCAAGGCCCTCGGCGTCCGCTACGACATCCTGCCGATCGCCGAGCCTGTGGAGGGCTTCGAGGCGGCCCTGCAGCCTCTGTTCGCCGGCCGGGAGCGGGACATCACGGAGGAGAATCTCCAGAGCCGCGCCCGCGGCACGATCCTCATGGCGATTTCAAACAAGTTCGGCGCCATGGTGGTGACCACGGGCAACAAGTCGGAAATGTCGGTGGGCTACGCCACCATCTACGGCGACATGAACGGCGGCTTCAACCCGATCAAGGACCTCTACAAGATGGAGGTCTATCGGATCTCGGCCTTGCGCAACCGCTGGAAGCCGAAGTTCGCGCTGGGGCCCGACGGCATCGTCATCCCCGAGAACATCCTGACCAAGGCGCCGACCGCCGAACTGCGCGAGAACCAGAAGGACCAGGATTCACTGCCGCCCTACGAGGATCTCGACGAGATCCTGCGCGGCCTCGTGGAGGAGGAGCTGCGGGTCTCCGAGATCGTCGCGAAGGGCTACGACCTGGAGATCGTCAAGAAGGTGGAGCGGCTGCTCTACATCGCCGAATACAAGCGCCGCCAGGCGGCCCCCGGCGTGAAGGTGACGCGCAAGAATTTCGGCCGCGACCGGCGCTACCCCATCGTCAACCGCTTCCGCGACCAGGGCCTCGTCGCCCACCAGAAGGACGAGGCCCTGGAGCGCGCCATGGGCAAGCCGCGGGTGGGGCCGCAGGACGTTTAGGACACGCTCCACATGCTCTCCTCCCCCACAAGCCTCGGGCTTGCCCGAGACTTGCTCCTTGTCTGCCGCAAGTCGGGAACACCCGACTTGCGGTGGGGAGGAGTTGGAGGTGGGGGTGTGAGCGATAGTCTATCAAGCTATGGCGCCGGCACCCCTCCCCACAAGGGGGAGGGAATAAGGTCCGAGCGCTGTCAAAATCCCATCACCCCTTGCGCCGCCGGGTTCCCTTCGCCATAGCATCTGCATGTCCAAGCCCATCGTTCGCTTCGCCCCGTCCCCGACCGGGCACATCCATATCGGCAATACCCGCGTGGCCCTGCTCAACGCGCTCTATGCGCGGCGGGAAGGCGGCACCTTCATCCTGCGCTTCGACGACACGGACCTTGCGCGGTCGAAGCAGGAATATGCGGATTCCATCGAATCCGATCTGCGCTGGCTCGGCATCCCTCCCAACGTGATCGTCCGCCAGTCGGACCGGTTCGACCTCTATGACGCGGCCGCCGAGCGGCTGAAGGCGGTGGGCCGGCTCTATCCCTGCTACGAGACGCAGGAGGAGCTGGAATTCCGCCGCAAGCGCCAGCTCGCCCGCGGCCTGCCGCCGATCTACGACCGCGCGGCCCTCAAGCTCACCGACGCGGACCGGACCAAGCTCGAAGAGGAGGGGCGCAAGCCTCATTGGCGCTTTCGCCTCGAACCCACCAACGTCACCTGGGACGATCTGGTGCGCGGCCCCTGCCACGTGGATTGCAGCTCGCTCTCGGATCCGGTGCTGGTGCGCGAGGACGGGACCTATCTCTACACGCTGCCCTCCGTGGTCGACGACATCGAACTGAAGGTGACCCACGTGATCCGGGGCGAGGACCACGTCACCAACACGGCAGTGCAGATCCAGATCTTCGAGGCGCTTGGCGCTGCCGTTCCCACCTTCGCCCATCACAGCCTGCTGATCACCGCGAGCGGCGAGGGGCTGTCGAAGCGCCTCGGCCATCTCTCGATCAAGGGCCTGCGCGATTCCGGACTCGAGCCGCAGGCGGTGGCCTCGCTCGCCGTGCTCGTGGGCTCGGCCGAGGCCGTGCGCCCTGTGGCGGATCTGGGCGAACTCGCCCGGCTTATCGACTTCTCCCACATCTCCCGCGCGCCGGCGAAGTTCGACGAGAGCGAGCTGGAGCACCTGAACGCCCGCCTGATCCACGAGATGCCCTACGAGGCCGCCCGCGAGCGGCTGGCGGAGCTCGATGCCGACGAGGGCGGGGCCTTCTGGAATGCGGTGCGCGGCAACCTGACGAAGGTCCGCGATGCCGCTGAATGGGCCAGGGTCGTGCGCGGTCCGGTGACGCCGGTGATCGAGGACAAAGCCTTCATTGACGCGGCCACGGGCGTCCTGCCGGAGGGGCCGTGGGATGCGACGACCTGGAAAACCTGGACGGAAGCCGTGAAGGCGGCGACCGGCGTGAAGGGCAAGGCCCTGTTCATGCCGCTCCGTCTCGCGCTCACCGGGCTCGATCACGGGCCGGAGCTGGGCGCGCTGCTGCCGCTGATCGGCCCCGAGCGCGCGAGGGCGCGTCTGGCGGGGCAGGCAGCGTAAGGACTCCAGGTTATCTTGCTCTCGGCGCGGCCAACACCCGCCACGTCATGGCCGGGCTTGTCCCGGCCATCCCGATCCGGAATGGCGCGGCGCTTCGGGCAATCGGGATCACCCGCACAAGGCCGGTGATGACGTGCGGTGGTTACGCCTTGATCCTGTACCCCGTCCGGAAGATCCACCAGACGGCGCCGAGGCAGATCAGCATGAACACGAGCGTCATGGCGAGGCTCAAGCCCACGCCCACATCGGCGACGCCGTAGAAGCTCCAGCGGAAGCCGCTCACCAGGTAGACCACCGGGTTGAACAGGGCGATCGTCTGCCAGAAGGGCGGCAGCATGTTGATGGAGTAGAAGCTGCCGCCGAGGAAGGCCAGCGGCGTCACGATCATCAGGGGCACGATCTGCAGCTTCTGGAAGCTGTCGGCCCAGATGCCGATGATGAAGCCGAACAGGCTGAAGGTGATCGAGGTCAGCACCAGGAAGGCGATCATCCAGACCGGATGTTCGATCGAGAAATCGACGAACAGCCGCGCGGTGATCAGGATGATGGTGCCGATGATCACCGATTTGGTGGCCGCGGCCCCCACATAGCCGATCACCGTCTCCAGCGCCGAGATCGGAGCGGAGAGGAGTTCGTAGATGGTGCCGGAGAACTTCGGCATGTAGATGCCGAAGGAGGCGTTCGAGATGCTCTCCGTCAGGATGGAGAGCATGATCAGGCCGGGCACGATGAAGGCGCCGTAGCTGACGCCGTCGATATTGGCCATGCGCGACCCGATGGCGGAGCCGAAGACGATGAAGTAGAGCGAGGTCGAGAGCACCGGCGAGGCGATGCTCTGCATCAGCGTGCGCCAGGTGCGTGCCATCTCGAAGAGATAGATGGCTTTGATGGCATAGACGTTCATGCGCGCCCCCTGACCAGGCTGACGAAAATCTCCTCGAGCGACGACTCGGAGGTCTGCAGGTCCTTGAAATCGATGCCGTGCTCGTTCAGGCGCCGCAGAAGTCCCGCGATGCCCGTCTCCTGCGTCTGGGTGTCGAAGGTGTAGACGAGTTCGCTGCCGTCGGCGGAAAGCTGCAGGTTGTCGGATCGCAGCTCCGGCGGCAGGCCCGAAAGGGGGCTCTGGAGATGGAGTGTCAGCTGCTTCTTGCCGAGCTTCTGCATGAGGACGTGCTTGTCCTCGACCAGGATGATCTCGCCCTTCCGGATCACCCCGATCCGGTCGGCCATCTCCTCGGCCTCCTCGATGTAGTGGGTGGTCAGGATGATCGTGACCCCGCTCTCCCGCAGCCGACGGACCATGTTCCACATGTCCTGCCGCAGCTCCACGTCGACGCCGGCGGTCGGCTCGTCGAGGAACAGGATCTTGGGCTCGTGCGAGAGAGCCTTGGCGATCATGACCCGGCGCTTCATGCCGCCGGACAGCGTCATGATCTTGCTGTCGCGTTTCTCCCAGAGCGAGAGATCCTTCAGGATCTTCTCGATATAGGCCGGATCGGGCTTCTTGCCGAAGAGGCCCCGGCTGAACGTGACCGTGGCCCACACGCTCTCGAAGGCGTCGGTGGTCAGTTCCTGCGGCACGAGGCCGATTTTGGTGCGGGCGGGGCGATAATCCCGAACGATGTCGTGGCCGTCGGCCGTGACCTTGCCCGTGCTCGGGTTGACGATCCCGCAGATGATGCTGATGAGCGTCGTCTTGCCGGCACCGTTAGGGCCGAGCAGGGCGAAGATCTCGCCCCGGCGGATTTCCAGGTCGACCGTCTTCAGGGCCTGGAAGCCCGATGAATAGGTCTTGCTGAGGCCGGAAACGGCAATGATCGGATCCGATGCGCCCGCAGGCCGGGGCATCTCGAGAGAATCGAGCGGTTTCATGCGGGCGTCATAGCATGGCCGTAGGCCGTGCGGAATGCGCACGCTGCCTGCCCTGATGGGGAGGTCTTCCCGGGGCGCTTGACCGGATGGCCGGGACGAGCCCGGCCATGACATTGTGGATGTCATCCCCGGCGAGCCGCAGGCGAGGGAAGGGAATCCATAGCGCTTAAGCATGCGGGTGGATTTCCTTCCCCTCCGCTGACGCTCCGGCCGGGAATAACACCGTCCTGAAAGGAATCAGTTCTGCGCGTGCGGAACCGGGATCAGGTTGGGGGCGATCACCCGCACGGTCTTCTTCTGGCCGTTGCCCACGACGACTTCCTGCTTCGCGCCCTCGCCCTGGCCGACCACGGCGCTGGTCTCGATCGATTGCGGCCCGATGCCGGCCGATTCCTTGCTGGCGGTCGGAGCGGCGGCGGCGATCTCGGCGGCCTCCTTGGTCTCGTCGTCGGCCTTCTTGTCGGCGGCCTTGCGGGCCGCCTGCGTCTTCGGCCGTGACAGCTCCTCGGCTTTCTCGGCGGTGACGATCAGGTCGCCCTTGCGCTGCTGGAGCATGCTCTCGGCCTTGCGCAGAACCACGGCCCAGCTCTCGTCCGGCTTCTTGCAGGCGCAGCTCTCGTCGAAGGTCTTCCGGAACTTGAAGGCGTTCGCCAGCGACGTATAGGGCTGGTTCGAGGACAGCGAGGCGGCCCGGTTGAGGCCCTGGTCGCCGCCCGGATAGGCGAAGGCCAGGGTTTCCGTGCCGGGGCAGAGGGCCTGGCACATCTCGTTGGCGCTCTGACCGCCGCCCGGAGGCGTGGTCAGCGGGAAGAACGATCCGTCGCAGGTCTTCACGCAGATCAGGCGTCCGCCGCCCATGGAGGGCGGCCCGTCGTCGGCGATGATCGGCTGGCCCTCGGGCATGATCTCCTGCTGCTGTTGCTGGCGGGGAGCGCCGAACAGGGATTCGAAGAAGCCGCGGGGTTCCGTGGAGCAGGTCTGCTGGACGGCCACCTGGAGCTGACGGCGGCGGGCCTCGATCTGGCCCTGATCGACGGCCTGCGAGGCGAGGCGCGCATAGCCGGCCTCGAGCTGGCGGATCTGTCCGGCGATCGAGCCACATTCGGCCGGCGCCGGGCCGGCCAGGAAGCCGAGCGGTCCGCGCTCGCAGCCGATGTTGCGGTAATAGCCGACGAGGCGGTTGATCTCCGCCCGCTGGGCCTGCATCTGGCCGGACGGCGCGCTCCCGCCGCTGCGTTCCAGGGCCGCCAGTTCGGCCTGGAAGCGCTGGCACTGGGCCGACTGGGCATAGGCCGCTTGGCCGGCGGCCAGAAAGGCCGTCACGGCGATGAGGGAGCGGAGAAAAGATGTCTTTGCCATAGAGCTGATCGCAGAACCGGTCCGTTGCGGCGTCGAATGCCTGGGTAGGCTGGTCATGTGCCGGTGGAATTTGACCCTATTGTGATTAACGCCTTGTCGCCTTCGGGGGAAGCTGTCTAGCTTTGCACCGAACAGCGACTCCGAAACGAGACCCAGCATGTACTCTCATACGACCATCGGGGCAAATGACCTCGCCCGGGCGAGGGGCTTCTACGATGCGGTGCTCGCTCCCCTGGGGCTCGAGATACGCTACTCGGACGACGGAATCATCGGATGGGGCCTGCCCGGCGGACGGCCGCAGTTCCTGGTCGTGCGCCCGTTCGACGGCCGGGAGCCGAGCCCCGGCAACGGGTCCATGATCGCGCTGCTGGCCTCGAAGCGCAGCCTCGTCGACGCCTGCCATGCCGCAGCCCTCGAGCAGGGCGGGACGGACGAGGGCGGGCCGGGCGTGCGGCCGCATTATCATCGGAACTATTACGGCGCTTATTTTCGGGATCTCGAAGGCAACAAGATCTGCATCGTCACCCATCACGCGGAGTAGCCTCTCGTCAAAGGCTCGCACAATCCCCACATGACAGCGTAACCGTGGGAGACGATTGGAACGATGCTTGCCCGAATTGCCCTGGCTCTGGCTGTGACCCTGGCCGCCGTGACCGGTGCCGCCGCCCAGGAGCCCGACCTGATCTTCAAGAAGTCCACGGTCTGGCGGGCATTGACGCCGGACGACAAGCTCGCGGTCTACGGGATCGACGATCCCTTGGTCGAGGGCGTGGCCTGCCACTACACGACGCCCGAGCGCGGCGGCATTTCCGGCACCTTCGGCGTGGCCGAGGAAGTCTCCGACATCTCCCTGTCCTGCCGGCAGGTGGGGCCGGTGAAGTTCAAGCAGAAGTTCGGCCAGGGCGACGTGGTGTTCAGCGAGCGCCGGTCGCTGATCTTCAAGAAGATGCAGATCGTGCGCGGCTGCGATGCCAAGCGCAACACCCTGGTCTACATGGTCTATTCGGACCGGCCCATCGAGGGCTCGCCGAAGAACTCCACCTCGACCGTCCCGCTGATGCCCTGGGGTACCGAAGTTCCGCCGAATTGCGGGGAATGGCTGAAGTCGTAAGGACCACAGCCATCAGCCTGTGCTCCGGTTGAGCAGCAATCGTGCGGCCGTCGCCCACATGATGAGCCCGATGGTGACGTCGAGAAGGCGCCATGTGACGGGCCGGGCGAAGAGCGGCTTCAGGAGCCGGGCGCCGAAGCCGAGGGAGAAGAAGAACACGAAGGAGGCCGTCATGGCGCCGGCGGCGAACCATCCCTTGCCTCCGTCGAACTGGGTCGAGATCGAGCCGATCAGGACGACCGTGTCGAGATAGACATGCGGGTTGAGCCAGGTCAGGGCGAGGCAGGTGAGCACCACCCGGCCGAGGCTGTCCGGGGCCGCCTCCGCCGGTCGGAGGGAGGCCGATCCCAAGGCGGCCATGAAGCTGCGCCCGCCGTAGGCCAGAAGGAAAGCCGCGCCGCCATAAAGCAGAACCGTCTCGGCCCAGGGCACCCGCGCGCTGAGCTGCGCGAATCCCGACACCCCCGCCAGGATCAGCACGGCGTCCGAGAGCGCGCAGGTGAGGCACACCGCGAGCACATGTTCGCCGCGCAGGCCGATGCGCAGCACGAAGGCGTTCTGCGCCCCGATGGGCAGGATGAGGCTGAGGCCGAGCAGGAAGCCGGCGAGAAGGGGAGCGGTCATGTCGATAATCCGGTGAGGAATCGACGTTCTCTATGTCCGGGTCTAGGATTAGGAAAGTTAAAGTCTCTGAGGCTTATTTAGAAAAACTGATCCATGTTGGATTATGCCCTTCTCTCCGCTCTCGCCGCGGTGGTGCGCACCGGCAGCTTCGAGCGGGCAGCCCAACAGCTGAACGTCACGCCTTCGGCGGTCTCGCAGCGGATCAAACTGCTGGAGGAGCGGATCGGGGCCGTTCTCGTCGTTCGTGGCCAGCCGTGTCTTGCGACCGAAACAGGTCAGCGCCTGTGCCAGCATGTGGAGCAGGTCGCCCTGCTGGAGAGCTCCCTGCGTCAGACTCTTCCGGGTCTGGAGCCTGAAGACCGGCCGGTTACCCTCCGCATTGCCGTGAACGCGGACAGCCTCGCCACCTGGCTCATCCCGGCCATGGCCCGGACGGAGGGGTTCCTGTTCGATCTCGTGGTGGACGATCAGGATCACAGTGCGGATTGGCTGCGGCGCGGCGAGGTCGTGGCCGCCGTGACCTCCCACAGCCAGCCGGTTCAGGGCTGCAACTGCTACTCCCTGGGCGCCCTGCGATACGTGGCGACGGCGAGCCCCGGTTTCGTCGAGCGCTGGTTTCCCGAGGGATTGAGCGGGGAGGCGGCGGCCCGCGCTCCCTGCCTCGTCTTCAATCGGAAGGATCGGCTGCAGGCGCTCTGGCTGCGTCAGGCTCTCGGCAGCGAGGTGCAGCCGCCGCTCCATTGGCTGCCGTCGTCGCAGGCTTTCGTCGACGGGGCGCTGGCGGGATTGGGGTGGGGGATGAACCCGGACCTCCTGGTCAAGGACCATCTCCGGGCCGGGCGGCTGGTGGCGTTGGAGCCGTCCCAGCCCCTGGAGGTGCCGCTCTACTGGCAGCAGAGCCGGATCGTCGGACCCCTGCTGGCAGACCTGACCCGGGCCATCCTTGCGACCGCCCGGGCCATGCTGGCGCCGATAGAGCCTTGAACCGGAAGCGGCCTCAGTTCGAGCAGGTCACGGAGACCGGCGGCTCCTTGGGGCCGAGAGAGGCCTTCTGGATGTTGCCGGTGACCTCGTCGGGCGTGATCTGCCGGTAGGAGACCGCCTTCGTGTAGCCATGCGCCTCGCACCAGGCATTCGCCACAACTTGGCCACAAGCCTGGTTTGTGATCAGGCATTCCGCGACGCCATAGCCGTCGGCGGCGGGAACCATGAAGGTGGCTTCGGTCGAGGAGGCCTGGGATCCGTTGGGGAGCAGCGTCAAGGACGCGGCTGCAAAAAACACGACAGTACCCATTCCGAGCATGGCGAATGCGCGGCGCATCGTAGACCTCATTGTTTGAACTCGTGCGATTATGCCACGAGTGTGCGTGAACAAAGCTCTAACGCGCTTGGCCAGAACCCGTTTCATGCGGCCGTGCAAATTAAACATGATTACCGAATCGGAAATCTTGACGTTCCGAGCCTGAAAAGGCATTGATGGCTTCATGAACACGGCAACGATCCTCATTTCCGGGATTATTTGCGGCTAGCGCATTTCGCTGGCTGGAGCCGTCTCGTTCTCATTCCAAGATCGAAACCACCCTCCGGCCTGCGGCCTGACAGGGATTTGGTTTCATGGCGGCAAGCTTGAGGCTCTACAACACGTTGACCCGGTCGAAGGACGCATTCGTCCCGATCGACCCTGAGAACGTGCGCCTCTACGTCTGCGGACCCACCGTTTACGACTACGCCCACATCGGCAACGCCCGCCCGATCATCGTCTTCGACCTTCTCTTTCGTCTGCTGAGGCATGTTTACGGCACGGAAGCCGTGACGTATGTGCGCAATATCACCGATGTGGACGACAAGATTAACGCCCGCGCCGCCCGGGATTACCCGGATCTGGCCACCAACGAGGCCATACGGGTCGTCACCGGCAAGACGGAAGAGCAGTTCCACGCCGATATCCGGGCGCTGGGCGTTCTCATGCCGGAGGACGTGAACGAGGCGGGCAAGCCTCAGCGCTTCATCGAGCCCCGGGCGACCGAGCATATCGACGAGATGCGGATGATCATCGAGCGGCTGATCGCCCGCGGAGCCGCCTATGTGGCCGAGGAGCACGTGCTCTTCTCCGTGGCGGCCATGCACACGCTCAAAGGCGTTCCGCAATACGGCGCCTTCTCGAAGCGCTCCCTCGACGAGCTTCTCTCCGGCGCCCGCGTGGACGTGGCGCCCTACAAGCGCGACCCGATGGATTTCGTGCTCTGGAAGCCCTCCGGCCCAAAGGATCCCGCCTGGCCGTCGCCGGCCGGCATCGCGACGCCGGGCCGTCCCGGCTGGCACATCGAGTGCTCGGCCATGGCATGGCGGCACCTGGTTCAGGCCTTCGAGACGCGGCTCACCTGCGCCGACCCGACGGCCCGCGAGATCTTCGACATCCACGGCGGCGGCATCGACCTCGTCTTCCCGCACCACGAGAACGAGATCGCGCAGAGCTGCTGCGCCTTCGACACGCCGCGCATGGCCAATGTGTGGATGCACAACGGCTTCCTTCAGGTGGAGGGGGAGAAGATGTCGAAGTCGCTGGGCAACTTCTTCACGATCAACGAACTCCTGCAGGAGTGGCCAGGCGAGGTTTTGCGCTTCAACATGCTGCGCACGCATTATCGTCAACCCATCGACTGGACGGAGAAGGGGCTCGAGGAGAGCGAGAAGACCCTCGACCGGTGGTATGAACTGGCAGGCAGGGGCGAGGCGGCCTTCCTTTCGGACCACATCGTCGAAGCGCTCGCGGACGATCTCAACACGCCGAAGATGCTGGCGGAGCTTCACGCCCTCGACGGGCAAGGCGCTCACGCGGAACTCGGCGCCAACCTTCGTTCGCTCGGGTTCCTCCTGGAAGGAGCGGAAGCCTGGAAGGCCCGCAAGCAGGCTTCGCTCGGCGTCGACCCTGAGCAGATCGAGGCGCTGATCGCGGCTCGCAAGGACGCGCGCGCGGCCAAGAACTGGGCCGAGTCCGACCGCATCCGCGACGAGCTCGCGGCGCTCGGCGTCGTCGTGAAGGACAACAAGGACGGCACGACCACCTGGGAGGTTGCACGCTGATGGGACAGGCATTGCCGAAACCGGGGCTGCGGCCCTTCCTGCCGGCGGATCTGCCGATCCTCGTCGACATCTACGAGGAGAGCATCGCCGAGCTGACCGGGGAAGTTTACAGCGAGAGCCAGCAGGAAGCGTGGATCGCGCGCGCCGAGGACGATGCCTTCGCCGAGAAGCTGACGAAGAGCCTGACCCTGATCGCCACCGTCGAAGGCTCGCCCGTCGGCTTCATCGCGCTGAAGGACAACGAGCTGATCGAGCTGTTCTACGTGCATCCCGCGGCGGCGGGCCAAGGGATCGGCACCATGCTCTACGACGCGGTCGAGAAGCTCGCCGGCGCGCGAGGCGCCGCACGCCTCGTGGCGGAGGTCAGCGACAATGCGCTGCCCTTCTTCCAGAAGCACGGCTTCCAGCCGCAGCGCCGCAACACCATGCCGCTCGGCGACGAATGGCTCGGCACCACCACCATGGAAAAGCGCCTGGCGCCCCAGGAAGACAGGAAGTTGTCGTCATGAGCCGCGAGCGCATCACCCTCTTCGACACCACCCTTCGTGACGGGGCGCAGACCACGGGTGTCGACTTCTCCCTCGAGGACAAGAAGGCCATCGCTGCGCTCCTCGACAAACTCGGCATCGATTACGTGGAAGGCGGCTATCCGGGGGCGAACCCTCTCGACACCGCCTTCTTTGCCGAGAAGCGCACGAAGAACGCCAAGTTCACCGCCTTCGGCATGACCAAGCGGGCAGGGCGTTCCGTGTCCAACGATCCCGGCGTCGCGGCCTTGCTCGAGGCACAGGCCGATGCGATCTGCTTCGTGGCCAAATCCTGGGACTACCATGTGCGCGTGGCGCTCGAGACCACGCCGGAGGAGAACCTCGCGGGCATTCACGAGAGCGTCGAGGCCGCTCGCGCCAAGGGCCGTGAAGTGCTCGTCGATTGCGAGCATTTCTTCGACGGTTACAAGGCCAATCCCGATTACGCGCTCTCCTGCGTGAAGACCGCCTACGATGCGGGCGCGCGCTGGATCGTGCTCTGCGACACCAATGGCGGCACGCTGCCTCACGAGGTGACCGAGATCGTCACGGCGGTGACGAATGTCGTGCCGGGCGCCCATGTCGGCATCCATGCCCATGACGATTGCGGCTGCGCGGTGGCCAATTCGCTCGCGGCCGTGGAAGCGGGCGCGCGCCAGATCCAAGGCACCCTCAACGGCCTCGGCGAGCGCTGCGGCAACGCCAATCTCATCACCCTCATCGGCGCCTTGAAGCTCAAGGACGGCTATGCCGCCCGCTTCGATCTCGGCGTCACGGATGACGCTTTGGGCCAGCTCACCCATGTGTCGCGGCAGGTGGACGAGATCCTCAACCGGCAGCCGAACCGTCATGCGCCTTTCGTGGGCTCGAGCGCCTTCGCCACCAAGGCCGGCATCCATGCCTCGGCGGTCCTGAAGGATCCGCGCACTTACGAGCACGTGGAGCCGGAATCCGTCGGCAATGCGCGCAGGCTTCTCGTCTCCGACCAGGGCGGGCAGTCGAACATCCTGGCCGAACTGAAGCGCTGCGGCTTCGAGCTCGAGAAGGGCGATCCGCGCATCGGCCGCGTGCTCGACGAGGTGAAGCGCAAGGAGGCTGAAGGTTTCGCGTTCGAAGGCGCGGACGCGTCCTTCTACGTGCTGGTCAAGCGCATGCTGGGCGAAGTGCCGGCCTTCTTCGACGTGGAGCGCTTCTCCGTCAACGTGGAGCGCCGCTTCAATGCGGTCGGCGAACTCGTCACCGCCTCGGAGGCCATCGTGAAGGTGCGGGTGGGCGACGAGGTGCTGATCTCCGCGGCCGAGGGCAACGGCCCGGTGAACGCGCTCGACGTCGCCTTGCGCAAGGATCTCGGCAAGTACCAGAACCTGATTCAGGACCTGGAGCTGGTCGACTATAAGGTCCGTATCTACCAGGGCGGTTCGGATGCGGTCACGCGCGTGCTGATCGAGTTTACGGACGGCTCGGGCGAGCGCTGGACCACCATCGGCGTGTCGCCCAACATCATCGACGCCTCGTTCCAGGCGCTGACGGATTCCATGGTCTACAAGCTGTTGAAGGGCGGCGCGTCGCTTTGATGGGAGGCACAGAGATTGTCTCCCTCCCCCTTGTGGGGAGGGGTGGCTGCGAAAGCAGCCGGGGAGGGGGTGGTGGCGCCACACCTTCACAGGCTATCGCTCACACCCCCACCTTCCGCTCCTCCCCACAAGGGG
Source organism: Microvirga sp. CF3016 (assembly GCF_036314085.1). NCBI lineage: Bacteria > Pseudomonadati > Pseudomonadota > Alphaproteobacteria > Hyphomicrobiales > Methylobacteriaceae > Microvirga > Microvirga sp. CF3016. The sequence continues at coordinate 252,481 of NZ_JAYGGM010000004.1, read as the reverse complement.
GAGGAGGGTTCCCGCGCTCTCTGGAATCTCCTAAGAGACGCCGCTTACAGCGGCTCCTCAGGATGAGGTGAGCGTGTGAATTTACCTGTCGTTCAAGCCGACGCTTCTCTTGGGTTTTCCATGAACGTCTCGATCCTGCTGCCGCTCCTCGGCATCCTCCTGGGCGGCGTGTTCCTTGCGTCTCAGGCGCCGATCAACGCCGCCCTTGCGAAAACCCTGGGCGATCCGGTGCTCGCGGCCTGCATCTCGTTCGGGATCGGCTTCGTCATCCTGGCGGTCATCAGCGCCTTCAGGGGCGCATGGCCATCGGGCGGTGCCGTGGCGTCCGCCCCGTGGTGGTCCTGGCTCGGAGGCTTTCTCGGGGCCTTCTACGTGGCCGTCGTGATCTGGGGCGTGCCGCAGCTCGGCGTGGTCAGCACCGTTGCGGCCCTGATCTTCGGACAGGTCGCGGCTGCCCTGGTTCTCGATGCCGTGGGGGCCTTCGGCCTGCCCGTGCAGGCGATTACGTGGCAGAGGTTGCTGGCAGCCGGGATGATCCTGGGCGGGCTCGTGCTGTCCCGCACAGGCTAGGAGGCCGTCCCTAGAACTGGCTCTCGATCGCTTCCTCGTTCCCCACGATTCCGATCCGGCGGGCCGAATCTTCGACCATGGGGATGACCTCCTCGACCCGTTCCGCCACGAGATAGTTGAGCTCCAGGCCGGGGCGGATGAAGCCCTGTTCGCGCATGTGGGCGATCAGGGTGAGGAGCGGCTTCCAGAAGCCCTTGGTACTCAGCATCAGAATTGGCTTGGTGTGCCGGCCGAGCTGCGACCAGGTCATCTGCTCGACGAGCTCCTCCAAGGTCCCGATCCCGCCCGGCAGCGCGACGAAGGCGTCGGCCTTCTCGAACATCAGGCGCTTGCGGGTGTGCATGTCGGGTACCACGATGGTCTCCTGCACGTCGTCGAGGAGCTTCTCGCGGGACTTCAGAAAATCCGGGATGATCCCTGTGACATAACCGCCGTGATCGAGCACGGATTGGGCCACGGTTCCCATGAGGCCCACATTGCCGCCGCCATAGACCAGATTGATCCCCTGTTCGGCCATGAGGCGGCCCAATAAGGCCGCATTCTCCGCGAAAACGGGGTCGTCCCCGAAACCGGAGCCGCAATAAACGCAAATGGATTTGATTGATCTGTTGGATGGCATGGGCATTTCGGGGAGGCGGGGAGCCTCCCGCGCTGAGTCGTAGAGCATTATTTGTCCTTTATGGCCGTAGCCTTTTGAAAGATAAACGGTTTAAATGCACGAAAGTGCCGCGTTCGAGAAAACACCATGGCGCATCCGAAGGAAATTAAAGGTACAATTGCGTTGCTCGGCGCCGCTGCTGCATCCGTTGTCGCAGTTCTTCTCGGGGTGCTTTACTGGTCCTGGTCCGGCACGTCCGAGGCCCCGCAGAACGCCGCTCCCGCCCAGGCGACCCAGGCCCCCGCTTCGACCCAGGCGGCTCCGGGCCAGCAGGCCACCAAGCCGTCAGCCCCCGAGGCTGCCGCGCCGCAGCCGAAGGACGCACCCATCGCGCCGTCCTTCGATCTGGTCCGGGTCGAGCCGGACGGCGAGAGCGTGATCGCCGGCCGCGCGGCCCCTGGGGCGACGATCGAATTGCTGAGAGGCGACCAGGTTCACGCCCGGGCCGCGGCCGACGCCTCGGGCCTGTTCGCCATCGTGCCGCCGCCCCTGCCGCCCGGCTCCCATCTCGTGGTCCTGCAATCCATTGCGCCGGACGGGACCCGCCAGCGCTCGGCTCAAAGCGTGACGGTAGTCATCTCCGATGCCAAGACCCGGCCTCTCGTGACCCTGACGGCTCCGGACCGGCCGACGGTGGTTCTGTCCAATCCCGAGCCGCCGACAAAGGCGGCCGAAGAACCGAAGCCGGACACGAAGACCGCCGAAACCCAGCCTGTCGCGCCTCAGCCGGCCCCGCAGCAGCAGGCCGGCGTCGCACCGACCGTATCTCCCCCGCCGGCGCCTGCTCCGTCGGCGGCGCGGCCCGAGATCAAGATCGTGACCGTCGAATCCGAGGAGGGGAAACTCTTCGTGTCCGGCCTGTCGGCCCCGGGGGCGACCGTGCGCCTCTACCTCAACGAGAGCTTCATCGCTCCGGGCGGCGCCGGGGGCGACGGCAAGGTGTCCTTCTCGATCGGCAGCGGCGTGAAGCCCGGCGATTACCGGATCCGCCTCGACGACGTGGATCCGGTCTCGGGCCAGGTCAGGTCCCGCGCCGAGGTGGGCTTCAACGTGCCGGTCCAGGTGGCCTCGGCGCAGCCGCAGGCGCCGATATCGCCTCAGGCGACCGGTTCGTCGCCCCAGCCGTCGCGCGAGGTGGCCTCCGCCTTGCCTGAAGGCCAGATGGCCAGTGCCGGAATGGTCGTGATCCCCAACATCAACACCACCATCGTGTCTCGGGGCGACAATCTCTGGCGGATCAGCCAGCGGGTCTACGGCAAGGGCCTGCGCTACACGGTGATCTACGGCGCGAACCAGGAGCAGATCCGCAATCCGGACCTGATCTATCCGGGCCAGGTCTTCGTCCTGCCGGGCGACCAGGAGCCGAAGAGCAACTGAGGCTTTCCTTAGGATGCTAAGTCTAATCGTTCAGGACCGACCGGGAACTGCGCCAGACGAACCGCGAGCCATCCTGAATAGCCACCCCACGTCATGGCCGGGCTTGTCCCGGCCATCCCGATTGGAAGAGTGCGGCGTTCCAGGGGATCGGGATCACCGGCACAAGGCCGGTGATGACGAAAGTGGTGAATGTCCGGCCCAACTCCCGGGAGGAGGGGCGGAGGCCGGAATAGCCGCAACGAGTGCTTCGCCCTAAACCTGGAACAATTACAGACTCGGGGTGAATTCATCCTGCCGATCGCCTATATCGAGGTCCGATATTTCGATTGGATTCTCGCGTATGTCTCCCTCCACCGCCGTCCCGACGACGAGCGCTGCTGCGCCACAGCCCAACGGCTTGGCGGCGACCTGGACAAAGCTCTGGCCCTATCTCTGGCCGCACGGACGACCGGATCTCCAGCGACGGGTCTTCCTGGCCTTCGGACTTCTGCTCGTGGCCAAGGGCGTCACCATGGTCACGCCCTTCGCCTTCAAATGGGCGACGGACGCGCTCGTCGCCGTCACAGGCGGCAACCAGGGGGCTGAGGCGGCGGCGACGGCCGGGTCCTGGCTCTGGAAGGCGCCGATCCTGCTGACCGTGATCTACGGCGTCACCCGCATCCTCATGGCGGTCCTGACCCAGCTGCGCGACGGCCTCTTCGCCAAGGTCGCCATGCATGCGGTGCGCAACCTCGCGCTCCAGACCTTCGAGCACATGCACCGCCTGTCCCTGCGCTTCCATCTGGAGCGCAAAACTGGCGGCCTGACCCGGGTGCTGGAGCGCGGCCGCGAGGGCATCGAGGAATTGTCCCGCCTCGTGGTGCTCACTCTGGTCCCGACGATCCTCGAGTTCATCCTCGTGCTGGGCCTGCTCGCCTGGGAGTTCAACTGGCTCTATTCCGCCGTCGTGTTCGTGATGGTGGTCGTCTACCTCGCCTATACCTACAAGGCGACCCAGTGGCGGATCTCGATCCGCAAGCAGATGAACGACTCCGACACGGACGCCAACACCAAGGCGGTCGATTCGCTCCTGAACTACGAGACGGTGAAGTATTTCGGCGCCGAGCAGCGGGAGACCGCCCGCTACGACCGCTCCATGGCGAAGTTCGAGCGCGCTTCCACGCAGACCTATACCTCGCTCGCCGTACTCAATGCCGGCCAGGCGGTGATCTTCTCCATCGGCATGGCCGTCGTGATGGTCCTGGCCGCGCGGGACATCATGGCCGGGCAGGCCTCCATCGGCAGCTTCGTGCTCGTCAACGCCATGCTGGTGCAGCTTTACATCCCGCTGAACTTCATGGGCATGCTCTACCGCGAGATCAAACAGGCGCTCATCGACATCGACGACATGTTCGCGATCATCGAGCGCAACCCCGAGATCCAGGACAAGCCCGGCGCCAAGCCGCTGCAGGTGACGGAAGGCGTGGTGCGCTTCGAGGACGTGCATTTCGCCTATATTCCCGAGCGCCCGATCCTGAAGGGCGTGAGCTTCGAGGTGCCGGCCGGCCATACGGTCGCCATCGTCGGCCCCTCGGGTGCCGGCAAGTCGACGATCTCGCGCCTGCTGTTCCGCTTCTATGAGCCCACCAGCGGTCGCATCCTCATCGACGGGCAGAACATCGCCGAGGTGCAGCAGGCGTCGTTACGCAAGGTCATCGGCATGGTCCCGCAGGACACGGTGCTGTTCAACGACACCATCGGGTACAACATCCAGTACGGCCGCTGGGACGCGACCCCGGAGGAGGTCAGGGAGGCCGCGCGGCTCGCCCAGATCGACCGCTTCATCGGCCTGCTGCCGGAAGGCTATGATACCCCCGTGGGCGAGCGCGGCCTGAAGCTCTCGGGCGGCGAGAAGCAGCGGGTGGCCATCGCGCGCACCATTCTCAAGGCTCCTCCGATCCTGGTCCTCGACGAGGCGACCTCGGCGCTGGACACCTTCACCGAAAAGGAAATTCAGGACGCCCTCGACCGGGTCAGCCGCGGGCGCACCACCCTGGTGATCGCCCATCGGTTGTCCACAGTCATCGGCGCCGACGAGATCATCGTCCTCGACCAGGGGCGGGTGGTCGAGCGCGGCGATCATGCCAGCCTGCTGGCTCACGGCGGGGTCTATGCCGCCATGTGGAACCGCCAGCGCGAGGCGGATCAGGCGCGCGAGACCCTCAAGCGGGCCGAGGAGGAGGAGCGCAGCCCCGAGAGCGTGGCCGGTTGACGGAAACGTTTTAGCCTGCCATCCCCACGCAAACCTTCTTAGGGCTGTGAAAGAATGACCGATATCCTGGAATCGATGCGCCGCATCTTCGTGCCGATCCACAAGGAGGGCTATCCCTTCATCCTGATCGCGCTGTTCGCGACGATCGTGCTGGCGTGGCTCTGGTCGCCTCTGGGCTGGATCGGCGCGATCCTGACCGTGTGGGTCTGCTACTTCTTCCGGGATCCGCCGCGGGTGACGCCGATCCGGGAGGGTCTCGTGGTCTCCCCGGCCGACGGGCGGGTGAACCTCATCACCACCGCCGTGCCCCCGGCCGAGCTCGACCTGCCGCCCGAGCCCATGACCCGCATCACGGTCTTCATGAACGTGTTCGACTGCCACGTGAACCGGTCGCCGGTCACGGGCCGGATCACCCAGATCCTCTACACGCCGGGCCTCTTCCTCAATGCCGAGCTCGACAAGGCGAGCGAGGACAACGAGCGCAACGCCCTCGTGATCGAAACCGCCCATGCCAAGATCGGCGTGGTCCAGATCGCCGGCCTCGTGGCGCGCCGCATCGTCTCCTTCGTGAAGATCGGCGAACATTTGAGCACCGGCGAGCGCTTCGGCCTGATCCGGTTCGGCTCCCGCCTCGACATCTTCGTGCCGCTCAACGCCCAGGTTCTCGTGGGTCTCGGCCAGACGGCGGTCGCCGGCGAGACGGTGCTCGCGGACCTGACCGCCAACGAGCCCGCACGCCAGTACCGGGTGGGCTGATCCCTTTTGCCCATGAGGGCGGCGTCCCTCCCAACGGTCCTTTGGACGGAACCGCCCGCAGCGATCGGCGATTCTCCATCAGCCGTAAACTGCCCAGCTCTGCTTGCCGCTCTGGCTGGCTCCTCCTAGGTTGGTGTCATGAGTGACCTCTTTCCGCCCTTTGCCCCGGATCCGAACGAACCGCGCAAGCGGCTGTTCAAGCCGGTTCCGTTCCGGATGATCGCCCCCAACATCATCACCCTGATCGCCCTGTGTCTGGGGCTCTGGGCCATCCGGCTGGCCTTCGACGGGCAGTACGAGCGGGCGGTCGTGGCCGTGATCGTGGCCGCCTTCCTGGACGGGGTCGACGGGCGGATCGCCCGCCTGCTGAAGGGTACCTCCCGGTTCGGCGCGGAACTCGACTCCCTGGCCGACTTCCTGAATTTCGGCGTCACTCCGGCGCTCATCATCTACAGCTTCGTCCTGCACGAACTGGGGCGGGTGGGCTGGATCGGCTCCATCGTGCTCGCCATCGCGGCGGCGCTGCGCCTCGCCCGGTTCAACGTCATGATCGACGATCCCAACCGGCCCGAATGGAAGAAGAACTTCTTCGTCGGCATGGCGGCCCCCATGGGCGCCATGTGTGCCCTGCTGCCGCTTTATCTGTCCTTTCTCGGCATCCCCATCCAGGACTCGTCCGTCGGGCCTGTCATCCTCGTCTACGTGGTGGGCATCGCGTTTCTCATGGTCTCGACGATCCCGACCTATTCGGGAAAGACCATGGGCAAGTACGTGCCGCGCCAATGGGTCCTGCCGATCTTTGTCCTCTCGGTCGCGGCCTTCGGCCTGCTCATCAGCTTCCCCTGGGAGATGCTGAGCCTGATCACGGTCGTCTTCCTCGTGACGATCCCGGTCAGCGTGATGCGCTATCGCAAGCTCGAGCGGCTCGACGCCACGAGCGATCCGCAGGCCGGGCCGTCCTCGCCCGGGGCGGAGCCGCCCATCGTCTGATCGACTTGATTCAATCGCCCCCGGTGCCATGTTGTGACCCGGCGTAGCTATTGGCCCGAAGAGTATCGTTGAAGGATCCCGCAGGATCCGCGAGTGTGGAGAGAAAAGTGGCGTCTTCTTCCGAGGTGTCGAATCCCAGTGGGCGGCCCAAGCTCGTGCTCGCATCCGCCTCGCCGCGCAGGCTCGGCCTCCTGCAGCAGGCCGGCATCGAGCCCGACGCCCTTCTGCCGGCCGATGTGGATGAGACGCCCCTCAAGAACGAGGGCGCCAAGGAACTGGCCAAGCGCCTCGCCCGCTCGAAGGCCGAGGTGGCCCGAAAGGTGGCCCGCGCCCGCGACGACCTGAAGGGTTCCTACATCCTGTCCGCCGACACCGTCGTGGTCGTCGGCAAGCGCGTCCTGCCCAAGGCGGAACTCGTGGACGAGGCGGCCGGCTGCCTGAGGCTGCTCTCGGGCCGTGCCCACCGGGTCTACACCTCCATCTGCCTGATCACCCCGAAGGACTCGGTCCGCGAGCGCCTGGTGGAGACCCGAGTCCGCTTCAAGCGTCTGTCGCGGGACGAGTTCGAGCGCTATCTCGCCTCCGGCGAGTGGCGCGGCAAGGCCGGGGGCTATGCGATCCAGGGGCTCGCCGGCACCTTCGTGGTCAAGCTGGTCGGCTCCTATTCCAACGTGGTGGGCCTGCCCCTCTACGAAGCCGCGGCCCTGCTCGACGGGGAGGGCTATCCCGTCCGGTCCAGCTGGCTCGACGCGGCCTGAGGCCATTCCCTGATTTCGGAGCTGTCTTGCACGACAGGTCGCCGGCAACCACGTTGCCGTTTGAAACAAAAGGAGGCGCGAGATGAACGCCGCCAACGAAAACAAGCCTCTGGCGTCAGCCGGCAAGTGCCCGATCTGCGGCAAGCCCGCCCAGCCGGACTACAAGCCCTTCTGCTCCAGGCGCTGCGCCGATGTGGATTTGAACCGCTGGCTCTCCGGCACCTACGCCATTCCGGCAGTCGAGAGTGAGGAGGACGACAGCGATGAGGACGGCCGGGAGGCGTGAGCGAAATTTCCCGGAATTTTTGTCGCTCGAAGCGCTGGACATGCGACGCAGGTCTGACTATACACCCCTCCACGACGCGCACGGCCTCGCCGCGCCTCGGATGCCCAGGTAGCTCAGTTGGTAGAGCATGCGACTGAAAATCGCAGTGTCGGTGGTTCGATTCCGCCCCTGGGCACCATCTTTCCCCTTGAATAGATTGATGAAATGAAAAGAGCGCCTTTTGGGCGCTTTTCGCTTTTTCCCCCAGGGACACGCCGGGGACACAAATCCCGGCGCGTTGGACGAAATAAATTGTTTGGCTTAGGCGGGTTTAGTGGCTCGAACCTACGACTGTTGAATCGATCCCTACGAGCTCCATGAGAGCTTGCATCGCGGACTTTTCCTCTCCCCGGAACACGAGCACCTTATCCAGCCGATTCATTGCGCGGCCGAGGACCCGCGATGAAACCGCGGCTGGCCGTTGGCTTTCAACGATCGAGACGACCCGGACCGCGACTTGGGCTTGGTATTTAGCCTCCAGACGCAAAACTTGGGCCTCCGTCAGGCGCATATCATTTGTTCCAAAGAACACCGCGACGGGTTCCACGCCGTTCCGATCTACGATCGCGTCTGCGACGATGTCCGGTAAACTCTCGCTAACCACTTGATCGAACGCTAGGCGGGCTTTGCCCTCGAATGTTGCTTCTATCGCCTGTCGAACGTCGTCTCGGAACGTATTCGCGACGGTCTTCGGGTGTTGGAGGAGGAGAAAGTCCTGCAAGCGGAGACGAAGGCTCACGAACCGCATTGCGGCGTTCGGGAGCTCCTCGTCGGAAAAAGGGCCGCTTATGAGCTCTGCTCGCTCCTCGTCGTAGGAGAAGCCATACTCGGCCAGCATTGCGGAAAGAGCGCTTCCTCGGGTGTTGTTCTCGAAAGAAACGCCTTGAGCTTCTAGAAACGGAATCGTTGAACCATCATCGGCAATCCAATAATTACCTTCTTTTCCAGATACATAGAAGCCGATCTGATCTCCGTCGGAGAGATTAAACTCGGTTCCGACGGCGATTACACCACTAGCGAGACGCCGCGTTGTGATCGTCCCACAAAGGGCCTTCTTTAGGACGTCGACGGTGTTCACAGCAGACCTCCCGGGGTCTTTGGTACCACTACTTTGAAGAATCCGTGTGACAAGGACAAGGCGTCCCCTTCCGTAAACGCTCCCCGCCGGCGGGAGCTCCGCCGGGGGATCCGCTTTAGCCCGTCGTAGTCCTGACGACCCACTGGCGGGGTAACACTCGGGTCGCAAGGGGCATGGATATGGAGACCCGGGTGGGTTCCGTGATCCTCAAGCCGAGCAATAACTACAAGCCCGCCCCCCGGAAGATCCTCGGCAAACCAAGCCCCGAACTTCTCTGTATCGGTTCGGAAGAAGGTTAGGAGCCGAAAAGCGCGTCCATGTGCCTCAAGTTCATCGATCCGCCAGCGGAATGCCGTCCCGAGTTTGATCGGGCTCCTGCTTAGGGGGAAAGCTCCCTGGTGAATCTTGCCGGACGTCCACTTTCCCGGGACGGTAAGCATTTTCGGCGTTCTGATCAGTGTTGCATGCATTTGACGGCGAAACTCTCTCCGAACGGAGAAAGAGGGGAGAGGGAATTAATCCTCTAAATGCAGTTGATCGAAAGAGCCACTCGAACTTGCGTATATAGTTAGCCTTGGTCGGCCAGCGTGGACGCGTTGTCTCAAGCGATCGGGATGGGGTGGGGGCTAGTGGCGCGGAAATCAAAACGGATCTCGTTCGAGGATTGGGTTAAGGGTCTCCCGTTCGACGAGCGCCTAACCCATGCGCGCCAGGCGCTTGAGGGAGTGAACAACGTCGCTCACTTCCTGAATTCGCTTCACGCGACGAATCAAATCGTCCTCTATTCGGACGTATTGAGCAGCCAGGTCGGCCGCTCATACGCCGCCAATGCTTACCATACGTTCACTCGCGGCCTTCAGGAGATCGAGCTCGTTCGGCTTTGCAGCCTTTGGGACAGGGGCGAGCGGGACGCATTTAGCATTCCGACCGTGATCGATCTGATCGACAACAACGACGTGATTGAGTGCATTAGTCGACTTGCGGGAGAAACTCGGAGGTACGTCCACGATCCGGAAAGGCCGCTGGGCGAGACGGAGGAGGACCGGGAGATCATCCGTAAGGCCCTGATTAGAATGGGCGAGCGCGAGGAGCGGCAGGAGCGCCGGCGCACGTGCGTCGTCACACGACGCACGATTCGGGAGGCGAGAGAGATCTCCCGCTCCGAGACGCTGAGAAACGTCGTCAATTTCCGAAACAAATACATCGCTCACGCGACCGGCCTCACGCGCCGCGAGCGCGACGAGGGAAACGGACCGCTCCCAATCCCGAAACTAGGCGACGAGACGGAGCTCCTGGTTAAGACGCTCAAGATCATTGAGCGCCTCGACCAACGCGTCCGGGGCGTCTCATTCATGTGGGATGATAGCCGGGAAATTGAGAGACGAAACGCTGAGTACCTTTGGCGTGGCGTGACGATTAAGGTTCTCCGATAGTTGCAGTGGCGAACGGGGGCGGCCAAGCGCTTGAGGCGTTTGCCGAGCCAGAGCGCCGACGGGAATAGCGGGATCGAAAAGGGGCGGGCGGCTATGCGGTTAGAGGACTATGGGGATCTGCCGGAGGATGTTCAGCAGATGATCGCTGAACTTCAGATCAAGGTCATGGACCTTGAAGGCGAGGCAAAACTTTTTCGAGCGGCTGCTCTGATTACGCTCATGCTCGTTGCGGAGCGGATCTGGAGATATTCATTTCCTTAAGCCTATGCCACCCGAGGCCACTCTCGCGAGCCGGGGCGGCCGATCGAGGTATTCCAGATGAAACGGCTGCGGAAACGCTCCGCGGCCGCCTGTGGTCAATTTTCGCGCCTTGCCGGGGCCAGGGAATGCGACGGGAAATCTACAACTGGGGTTAACAAGATTCCGGTGGAATTCGTCACCCGCTTCAATTGCTTTTCTAAGCTTTCGAGTTTCATGCTCGGAACCGCGAGTCGGCGTCTTGACCTCTATGAGATGAAGAAAAATGTGGCTGTTGCGATATCCAGGGCGGGGAGCAAGTCGAAGCGCAGAGGCGCTATCATTTACGTTTTCATTTGACCCAAACGGGTACCATGTTGTGCGCGGTCCGACAGTCCAGACTATATTTACCTTCAATGGTGAGATGGGAGATCGGACCTCAGACATAATTATTCAAACTAATTTCAATGATATTGCATGCATTCTCAAGGTCATGGTCGATAATGGTGATGAAAATGCAAAGAAACTTGTTGGCAATTTTAACCTAAATCGTTTCATAACAAAAGGGTTTAAATTAGTAGACAATGATAAGCTACGAGATGAAACGACAGAATATTCAAAAACATTTAAGCGTTAAATAGCTGGCTTGGACGGAGCCACGGAGCGCGATGAAATTCTTGGCCGCTTCACTCAAGAGAAACTGACTTGCGGCAATTGTCCATGATACGGGAGTTCTGGCGCGAGCTCCGAGGGCCTGTCCATCCGCAAGATGCGGACGTCTTCGCCCGGCATCGTGACCATACCTTTGACCTTCGGTTCCCCCCGCCGGCCTTCATCGGCGACGTGGATCGCGCGCCGATTATGGTCCTCATGGCTAACGGCGGCTTTGATCCGGAAAGGACACCGCTCGAATTTCCTGACGAGAGCGCGGTCCGGACTTATCTCGACTGGCTTCACGATAGCGAAAACCCACCACCGCATACTCTGGCTCAATACTATCGCGCGAGAACGATCGGACCTTGGCTAGAACGGGGCGTCGCTGCGATTGTAAACGCCGTCGCGTACCGCTCGACCTCTCTCTCGAAAGAACCGAAAAACCGCAAGGTCGCGGAGCTTCTCCCCTCCGTTGTCATACATCGCAAATGGTTGAGAGATGAGCTACTCCCGGCAGCGCGAGAGGGGCGTCGCTTCGTTATCGTCCATCGGAACGGGATGTGGAAGGTCGATCGCTCTCAGGCCGGACCCGGCGTTTTGTTCTCGCCGAACTCGATTGGGGCCGATCCCGCTCGCATCACTCTCAATCAAGCGGCCGCCTGGCTCCAGAGCAGAGCCATCTCGCAATCGGCCTAAATCTTCGAACAAAATCCAGGTAACCAAGAATGCCCGAAGCAAATCAAAATCCCTGGTATCATCTGGCAACTCTCTATGGAGAGCCTGCAATTGGTGATGAAGACCTGCAAAGCAAAAATCGGACGGCTTGGAACCGCATTATGGCGAGTAGGCTCGGTGAGGAGGAGCGAGCGAAACTTGCCGCTGAGCGCCCCGACCTCGTTGAGAGTTTGAAGCCTTGTTCACCCAATGAGTGGCGATACTACAACCAAACTTTCAGAGAGCGCAGAGCGGAAGGCAATATGGTTCCCTATCTGGGGTTTAATTTAACCAATTTAGCCGACGCAATCGATTTGTCCGATTTAACCTTCGAGACAGCTGCGATCTTTTCCGGATTCATATTCCCTACCGAAGCGAACTTCCGTAAATCGATCTTCAATAAAGAAGCTATATTTTCAGACGCGATATTCATGGGAGAAGTAAATTTTAGCGAAGTTGACTTTCAGCAAGAGGTTAGCTTCGGGTCATCTATATTTTCTCGTCAGGTTAGCTTTAAGGATGCCACTTTCTCGAGGGCCCATTTTGATCGCGCCGTATTTAAGGATATAGCGACTTTCAGCGGAGCGGTCTTCAATGATTACGTTTGGTTCAAAAGAGGCACATTCCTTGAGATTGCTTCCTTCCGCGGAGTGAAATTTGCCGACGGCTGCGAGTTTTCGCGAGCGACGTTCTCTGGCACAGTGTACTTCAGCAAAGCTGAGTTCTCAGGTAGAGCTTATTTCGCAAATACAACCTTCTACGACCGCGCTCGTTTCGACAAAACAATGTTTAAGGACGGGGCCGACTTTGAAGATGCAACGTTCGGAGGTTCCGCGTCATTCGTGGATGCATCGCTAGAGGGTACGTCATCGTTCGCCGCGACGTTTGAGGCGGAGCCTCCCCAGTTTTTCGGTGCCAAGCTCCACGAGGGTACCAGCTGGTATGGAGCAAAATGGCCGACGAGGCCGAGGAACGAGCGTTATGCAGTCGAATTCGTTCATGCCTATGAGCGATTGAAGCTCGAAATGGATAAACTCAAAAAGCACGAAGACGAGCTTGGATTCTTCGTCCTGGAGATGAGGTCTCGTCAGGTCCTATATGGGCCTTGGAGCGGATTTTTCCTCTATATTTACGGGTTTCTCTCTGACTACGGTCGAAGCTACGCAAAGCCAACTTTGGCGTTGATCTTAACGGTCTTCCCTGGGGGAGTGCCTTACTGGATGTATTTGGGACCATTCAAACTCAAAAAGGCTGTTGGTCTAAGTCTAGCCAATACATTTGGCGTCTTTGGCTTTCGCAAAGATTTCGTCCCCACTCATCTGGTGGAAGGTTTGCCAGGTCTCCTAAAAATCTTCGCTGCGGCGCAAACTGTGGTTGGCGCAGCATTGATTTTCCTCTTCGGTTTGGCGTTGCGTAACCGCCTCCGAATGAAGTGAACCAATTTGGGTCGGATTGAACCATATGAAAAAACATTATGGGCCTATGCAGATTAGTATCTTTGCCGACGGCTATACTACTGCGAGCCTTACGAGTTGCGGCGTCTTGGACGGAATGGACAGCGAATACCTCGATGATCTCGGCCATAAGATGACCCTCGATCCTACGGAAGTCACTTGCGCAGCCTGCAAGCGAACTCGCGGGTTTAGAGACGCTCTCGCAACTTATGAAAGTACAGGCAAGCTTCCGCTGCTTGAAGCCAACGTGGTCCCGCGAATGAGGAACTCAGTTTATAAGAACGGTGGTACCTACGATATCGCGCGAAACAATAGGCTGCGAGCGTTCCTCAAAATGGATCCGGTTTACCCAGATCCGGAGAAAATACGAGGAATCTACGAGAACGAGCAGAAAATCCGCGCCGAATATTCCAAACGGAGAGGATGAGAGCGCGGTCGGCCAGCTCTCAAAGCTCGAGGACTACGGTTCATTCGAAAGGGCTATCGGGCTTTGCGGCGCCGATTGTCGCGAGATTTCGTCGAGTCTCAACGTGAATCTCCTCGATCCGAGCTTTCGCCTCGGCTTCGATCTCCATCGCTCGAGCGTAGTTTCCCTTGAGAGAAGCAGTCTCAAGCGCGCCTCCAACGCGGCGAAACACGCCGGCGCGGAGGAGTCTGTCGAAGGTTCTCGGGTGCAAGCCGAGAATGTTTCGCGCACCGATGCTCGAGACGAGCCGAGGGAGCGGTTTTTGAGCCTGGTTCATAGCCATTCCCCTACGAAGCGAACCGCGAAAATCGGAAACCGAGACACACTCGAAACCCGGGGCTCAAGGGACCCGCATAGGAGGAGGGGCGTTGTACGGTCCCTATAGGGGGTGGGGGTAGGGGGGCGCTCATCGCGCCCCCTCGACCAGCTTGTCGACGGATTCGGAGAGTCCGGTGGTTCGATTGAAGCTGTTGGCCTTTGCTGCGCTCGCGATCGCCTCGACAACCTCCGAGGCGGAGAGAGACGGAGCATCAAGCGCCAGGCGCGCGGCCGCGACCTCGAGGCCAAAGACGCGCCGATTGCTCATGATCTGGCGGAGGCGAGCATTATCCGCCTGAATGGAGGCGTTAGTCTTTGCAGTCATGGTTTTCTCCTTGGGGCGGAGTGGTCGCGCCTCTTTCTGCCGGCCGATCGTTCGTCCCGGGACGATCTGGCCTCAATGGTGAGGAGGCGGAGGGGGAGGAGCTCGCCGTCGATCTCGACCAGGCGACGCTCGGCGACGAGAAACTGGCCGCGGTGCATGGGGCCGATCTCGACGCGGATAGGAGTTGAGGAGGGTCGGCGCCGGTTCATCGCGCGGGCTCCATGAATGAGCGGGAGCGAAGGAGCTCCATCGCCGCAATCGCGGGGAGGGGGAGAGATCTGAGTTCGTCAACGATCGAGAGCGAGGCGCGAGAGGCGGGGGTTCCCTTGAGGGGAACTCCCTCCCGTCGTGAGACAAATTCGTCGGACGGTGTAGGTATCAGAACCGAAGGTTCTTTTATGGCCGAGGAAACTGTCTCATGAGACGCGGATCCGGCCGTTTCGAGCGTCTTTTGTTGGCGATACCACGTCGCACGAGAGACGCCGGCGGCCTCCCATGGTTTAGAGGCTGAGAGGGACCGATCGCGCGGCGTCGCGCCGTTCTCGAGGCGCTTCCGCTTCTGGTACTCGCGATCCTTTGCCTTTCGCTCGGCCGCCCGTTTGCGCTTGCTATTGTCGATCGCCCCGATCGTCCGGATCCGGAGCCGCGTCCTCTCCTCGTCGGAGAGCTCGAGTAGCCGTCCGAGAGCGTCGGCCTTGAGATGCCGCGGCCGCGCTAGGTGCTGTGCAGCGAGCTCCTCAACCCACGTGGCGGCACAATCGGCGAGGAGCGCCGGCGTCCAGAGCTCGGCCCATGAGAGCGCGAGGCCTGGTCCGATTGCTCGTCCTTTCAGCTCGAGGATCGACGGCAGAGCGCCGCGGAAACAACGCTCCTCCTCTGCGACGAGGGTCGCGCCGGCGAAACCAGCGCCGCGACGATCCTCGAGGAGCTTTCGGATCGACGCGAGCCGGAGGGTCGAAATCAGCGGCTGCGGCCGCTTGGCGTTGCTGGTCTTAGGCATGAGGCGAGCTCCCTTCAATCGGGAGCTCGAGCTTTCTCGCCTCGATTAACCTCGCGTCGAGAACGTTACGGAGGCGATCGGCGGCCTCGAGTGAGAGGACGAGCGTCCGCGGTTTCCGATCGTCGGGAATGTGGAGCGAGATCCCGGGCTCTGTGCCGGAGCGGATCCAAAGGCGCGCCTTGATCCCATGGCGCTTGTTTGTCGGGTTCGACATGAGGGAGACCTCAAAGGTTGAGATATGCCGGCCGTTGAAACGAACCGGCGCTCTGAAAGGGAGGAGGCGCCGGCCCATGATCGAGCGGCTGGCGCCTGGCGCGGGAGATCGGAGAAAACTCCCGCGCGATCGGATCATTGGATCGTGTTCCGCGGCCAGAAATTGAGGTCGCCGCCGACCAGGCCGGGAAGGTTCACGGTCTGCGCCAGAGGGAGGACCGCTTCCGATCGAGGAGGCCGGCGAACGACCCACTCCGTATCGGTCAGGGGAGAGGCGCCAGGCGGGAGCCGTCGGTTGGCCTCCGCGGTCCGGAGCTCGAGAGCCTTAATCCGCTCGATCCCTTTCGCGATCGCCTCGGCGTGGCGTGAATACTCGTCGCGGAGCCAGGCCTCGACGGCGTCCCTCTCGCGGATTGTCTCGTCGTAAAACTTGCGGTTAGCGGTCTCGACCTGGCGCTCTGCGGCCGCGGCGACCTGGCGCTCGAGCTCCGCAATCACGGCGTCCGCTCGATCGTGCTGGCGCCAGGCCGCGGCAATCGCTTGGTCATGTTTCGCGATCGTCTCGTCGTCGGCTGTAAGGAGGAGTTTCTCGCGCTCGCCGACCAGGCGCTCAGCCTCTGCGGCGATCCGGAACCGCTCGAGCCTCGCATTGGCGATCGCTTGGTCGAGATCGACAGTCTTTGGCGTTTTGCCGGAGGGGAGGAGCTTTCGGAGATCCATCATCGGCGCCTCCTCAAGCCGCCTGGCTGGGCGACGGGCGCCGACCGGCTTCGAGATAGGTCTCGAGATCGGCCTCCGGATAACGGACGCCGTTTCCGATCTTGATGAACGGAGGACCTATTCGCTTGCTCCGCCAGAGGGTGAGCGTGCTGACGGATACGCGGAGGATCTCCGCAACTTCTTTGTCTCGGAGCAGAGCTCCGCGAGGCGCGCGCGGACGCGCGGACGCACCTTCGGCGTTCATTGAACGTCTCCCTAGTTGGGACAGATGGGGGGATGTAGGGGAGATTTTCGAGGTTATGTCGCGCGCTGGCCTGGTCGGCTCTGCGTAGGAATAGAGCTAATTAGATTTTGCTCGACCGGCTAGAGGGTCAATGCTTGAATTTGTCGGGAATATAGACTCTGAAAGGCCTTGAGAGCTTCGGAGAGTTTCCGATTTTACGATCCAACGGTTTCCGATCTTTAATCCGGCGCCTCGATTACTGCGAGAAAGTGATTCAAATTCATACAATTAGCCGACGGTCGATCCTGAGATCGCCGCCGGCGTTTGAGAGCCGATCCGCGCTCCTCAAGCGGGATCCGGCGCAATTAGATGCCAGAGGGCCGGCTTACAACCCCTTGTGGATAAGGGTTCTGATAAGAGACCGCGACGCGCGCCAACCCTCAAAGGGAGATCACGCCGAGAGTGAACGATTACCAATCGGCGTTGGCTTGCTTTAGGCGATTTCGTCATGATGGATTTCAGGAGGATCGAGAGCCGGAGGGTCGATCCGTGGCTCTCCAATGCATCCGAGTTTTACGATCGCAGTTGCTAGGGTCGCGAAACGATAAGCAAACTCGATCCAGTTCGGCCGCCGGTCAGGCGGCTTGCGCCTTTTTGCCCTACCACTTTTGTTCGGGCGTGTGTTAGCGTCACGGCGATTACTTCTTGCCATGCGGGTTTCCTTTCGTGGCCGAGTGATCCGTCCCTGGGAGAGGCCGAGGTTTGCCGACGGAGGCCTCTCCCAGGGAATTTTGTTTCGGCTCCCTAGATGCAAACACGCGCGAGCCCGGACAGCAAGACAAAGACTCATGCTTGGCAAAAAGACGCACCTAGAGCGGGTTTTTCCTAGGTTTTATGGAGCAATGAGCGGAACCCGCGCCTGTAGCCGTCGCCTCCCCTGCGCTTAACGCCGACCGGAATCCTATGAGCTCTGATCGCTCGACTTTGAACGACCTGTGAGGGTCGCGGTCTATCCAGGCGAGGCCTCGAGGAGCTCCGGCGCCTGTTCTAGCCGTCGGCCGGTTCCGGAACGGAGTTAAGCTCGAAGAACAAGCTTGAAGGTCAGCGCGCACAATCAGTAGCCCTTTAACGACACTTGATTCGATCAAAGGGAGGCCAGGGTGACGCGCGAGTTTAAGATTGGCGATTTGGTTCGATATGACTTTGACGAAATAATTTCCGAGGAAGGCTACGTGATCGGCCATGCTCCCGATCCCTTCGATCCAGACAACGGCGAGGTTTATCTGATCATCGCGGCTGACGCTTGGCACGCTGATCTAAGGGACCTCGAGGCGCTGACGTTCCTATCCGAGGGGCATATCGAGACCGCCTATCGCCTGCGGGAGCGGTGGAAGGATAGCCCGTTCGCTCAACTGCTCCCCCTCCCCGAGGCTCCCGCGCGCGCCTGAAAACCCGCTGCGAATTTCCGATAAGGCCGTGTGTGGAACGATCAACATGAGAGTAATGGCTGTGATCGTCGGGGCAGTCGTCGCGTATGCCTCTTACTACGCTGTTGTTCAAAACACCTGCAAGGTGGATCCACCAATCACTGACAGTGCAGCTGCCATAGAGAATGTGAAATGGAAGATTTACGCTCTAGTTTCGCATTATTATGATGGCAGGCATATTAAGTCACAAGAAGAACTTGATGAAATAATTGCCTGCGCAACTTGCGTAAAAGCTATCTATGGACATATCGGCATTCTAAAGCGGGGCTGGAATATTAGCTTTTATTACAAATCACCAGATAGCTATGCCTATGATGCGTCCATCACAACAGACCGGTGCGGTAAAATATTGGACTCTGGTGTAACCAATTGGGGTCCGTAGATGCGGAAAATCGTCCGCGAATTTCCGATAACCTCGATTATGGAACGCGTCTTAAAGTGTTCGGAGCGTATTCGGGGCCGTTCTGGCGCGCCGCCCGCGCCTATGCAGTAAAACGTGGTCAAACTGGCGGCTGGGCGAACGAGCCAATACTCGAAACTATTATCTATCCGGACCGGCTTGTCTCCTCCCCTAGGATAGGGATAATGCCCCGCAAACTTGGCCTTTAAGCCGAGAAGGGGGCGTTCAGTGACAGACTCCACAGACCGGTTCTTAGACCGGTTCGTTATAGGGATATTGTTTTGTGCCGCTCTGATGGGAGCGTGGTTATTCTTCGGGCCGAGCCTGTGGGCCAGTCCGGAACCGAAGGAGAGCCAGAAGGAGACAAACGTCGACGATCCCGCGGCGAAGGTTCAGGTCAAGGTTATGATTGACTTGGCAGCGTGCCCCAAGTCTTCTCCCCTTATTGTTGAGATCATAAACGGTTCGGAGAAGGCAATCGATTATACGCGTTTTCAGATCCAAGCACGTAAGCCAAACTACAGCACTCATATTTTCTTGGCACAAACGGGTTTTGGCACAGACCGGATCATTAAGCCGAACGAACGATGGGTGGAATGTCAGGAATTCAGCGCGCTTGTTTCTGATGACGAATTTCCAAAGCTCATATTGAAAGCATATGACGTGAGGCTGGGTTTCTCCGAAAACGAATAGGTAGCGCCTCCGCCGGCGAGGATTGCGACCTGAGAACCGTTCGCGATAATCGAGCCGGGGGGCTTCACATGAGAGTGACGACAATCGCGCTCGGCGCGGTCCTATTGCTCGGCGCAACGCCGGCGATTGCTGAGGGCGAGCTCTATCGCTGCTCCGCGCGAAATGTATCCGCGTTTGCGGACGACGGAACGCTCGGCCAGTTTAACAACGACTTCTGGACCAAGCGTTGGACCGACGTCCTCGTCGATACCGCAACCGGCCTTATTCGATGGAGTGGCCAAGGCGTGTCCGCTGGCTCCTCCGCTCAATGGGTCGTGATCCAGAACGGATCGAGCAACGGTGACTTCGTGGCGTCGCGACAGGCGAACCTCAGATCTGCATCAACGGACGTTCTCCGCATACGAGCGTGGTCCATCGATCCAAGCGTTCACAGTGTTCGGTTCATCTATTTCGGCCTATCTATGATTGTAACCGGCGTCTGCGAGCCGGTTCAATAATCTCGACGCGGCGTCCGTCCAGCGGCTCCGCCGGCACCTAGCGGCCGACGGAGCTCCTCCGGCGAGGATCGCGGCTTAAGGGGAGCTCCGTGTCCGCACTGATCTATTGGGCCACGTTCTCAAACGGCTATACGATGACGATCGATAGCCGAAAGCCCTACACGTACGCGTGGGCTGTGTTCGTCGATGGCCAGAGGGTCCGCTCCGGATGGTCCGCCCTGTATGACAATGCGGTCGAAACCGCGCAGGCCTCGGTTAAGCGGGAGACTAGCGAGGCGGAACTCGAGGCTCTCACAAAACCGCTCCGGCTAGGGAAGCCACGTCAAAAGCATCCTA
This sequence comes from Microvirga sp. CF3016, assembly GCF_036314085.1. Lineage (NCBI taxonomy): Bacteria > Pseudomonadati > Pseudomonadota > Alphaproteobacteria > Hyphomicrobiales > Methylobacteriaceae > Microvirga > Microvirga sp. CF3016. The sequence continues at coordinate 232,548 of NZ_JAYGGM010000004.1, read as the reverse complement.
TGCACAAGCGCCTTAAGGCCGCCCCTCAGGCCGCGAGCTCAACTCAGTTTAGCCGTTGGCAGGAGAAGAAACTGGCCGCCGCAGGAGGGATTGAGAGTCTACGTTTCCGGATCGCGGGGATGAAAGCGCGCGTTCATTATGAGGTTGTGCCGGCTAAGATCGGGACTGAGATCTAGTTGGCCGGCGCCGACGACCATCTCCCGCCTTCGTCGTTGGCGTCCTCAAATGGTAAGTCAGAGCGGATCGTTGCCTGAGATCCGTTAACCCGCCTCAAACCGAATCTCCCGGATCGTATCGCCGTACAGTCGTAATTCCGCAAGCGCGGATTTCTTAAAAGACGATCCATGATCCTCCGTATGCTCTCGCAGAAGAGCGGAGTCGGTCTGCAGCCGGGAGGATCTCCGATTGATGGAACGCCAGGTCCAGAGCGCAATCCGCGTCCTTGAGGCGATCTGCTTTCTCGATCGAGCTCTAGCCTCGGGCTCTCGCTACAAGGCGACGGAGGATGGCCTTCGGCGGAAACCGATCCTGTTCCAATTCGGCTCCGACTATGCTCAGGCCATTATCGCCTCGAACAACTGTGCTGCCGTGGCGCGTGGCGGCCGTTCTAGCTTTCGGAGGTCGATTGTACGGTCTCAGGCTCCGCGACCGTCCCTGGCCGCTTTTTCGAGCTCCTCGCCTAAGTGTCCTAAAAGCGAGAGCGAATCGGAATTCCCTGTGCTTATGAGACAGTTAGAGAAAAGCGGCCTTCCTCCATCGGCCTTTGAGCCAAACCCTCGCCTCGAGGACGCATTGGAGCGGCTGTGGAGAGGGGTTCTCGGCAAAGACGGGGACGTCTAACGGCGCCGGCGGAGTGAGATTCGGGAATGTCGATCTACTGGAAAAGAACCGCCGACGAATATCCGGACGGCGGATATGGTCCCGACTGGTTCATGGCGTTCGATCCGGAGGTACGGTTCCCGCGCTTTCACATGGAGACGGGTGACGAGACGACCGGCAACGTTCACCGGATAGAACGTTCACCGGATAGAGGGCGGACCTCAATCCGGACATTGGCAATGGTCGACGACCGTCTCTCTGCCTGGGCCGCGCTATGGTGGCCGGCCGACGAATGGAACCGAACCGACCAGAGGCGCGGCCGGCCGGCGCGTCATTGAGGCATATCGGGACTATCTCTCGACGCGGCCGGATCAGCACCCGCGATTTCCAGAGACGATAGGATCAAGCGGATAAAGTTTTCGGCAAAGCCGGGGCGGGTAAGGAAAGGGCGGAGCGAGATTCGTGATGAATGAGGCCACGTTACGTTTGTTGGAAGTTGCCGGGAGTTGGCTGTCCGGGGTCGGAACTCTCCTTGCGGTCGTCGTTTCGTTGCACCTGGCGAGACAGCAAACCGCTATAAAGCTCGCGGTTCGAGCGGGTCTCAGGATCGTTGTAACTCCTGGCGAAAAAGAAACTCCGGAGTTCGTCGCGGTGCGCGTTGTGAACCTCGGCCAACAACCCGTCATTATTACAAGTGTAGGATGGCGGTGGGGTATCTTCCGGAAGCAATACGCATTTCAGACGCTTCACCAGATAGGCCTCGGCCAGGTGCCGCCGATACAACTCACAACAGGCCAAGAAGCTAACTTCTTCGTCCCTTTGGATCGGGGATGGATGAAGAGAATGGCCGGAGAGCTAGATCCGAACTTTCCGAAGCTCGCGGCTTGGATGATGCGAGTTCAGGTCTCGACGAGTGTCGGCAAGATCATAACCAGGCCTCTCGAGCCAGGCCTGAGAAAGAAGCTCGCGGAGACTCGCGCGAAAATCCCCAACGAGAGCGATAAGCTGCGCGATGCCTGACGATCGCTCGCCGATCCGTCATCATCTCGTTTTGCATCGGCGAGAGCCGGAGCTTTCGTCGCTATCTCGCGAGAGTTGCGTCGATGGCGCGCTGTAAATCGCCGTTAGTCTAGCCGACATAACAAACGCGTAAGGGCTGCTCCCGCGGCCACTGGCGGCCGTTAAGGGCTCGCTAGGTGAAACGGCCGCGGAAACACTCCGCGGCCGTCCTTGGTCAAATTTTAGGCCTTGGCACCAGGGAACACGATGTTCCCTAACGGCTCTCCCTCGAGCGGCGCCGGGACGATCACCAGCGATCCCGACAATGCAAAAGAAAGGCCCGACGAGCGGGCCATGAAGTAAGTGGGGAGGGGGAGCGGTCAGATGATCAGCCACCAGATCCAACGCTTGGACTTAGTGAACATCATCCCGCCGGGATGATCGATCGGAAGGTCGACTTCCGACTTGGGGAAGCTCGGCGTCAGGCTCGTCACCGCCGCGCCGCTGCGGGAGCTGCCGCCCAGGAAGAAGAGGATGAGGATAGCCTGTTTCTGGGTGGCGAACGGGGGCTCGATCGCTTCGTGAACGTGCACGTGCGGATCCTGGAGGAGAGGGGTCGAGACTGCCGCCTCGGCGGAGGCGGAGACGAAGGAGGTCGCGGCGAAGATAGCTGGGGCCAGAGGGATGAGGAAGCGGCGTTTCATGTAGTATCTCCATCAACAAGGCGTGGACAACAAAGGGTGGACGGAGAGGAGACGGCGGGCAGGCCTCTCGGTTACAGATTGTGAAAGCCAGCTTTCGCTTTATTGCCTATATTCCTATATCGCAGCATGGACGGATGCGCGCTCGGGATTGGCCGAGATGCTTCTTCAACTCGTTATCCGCATAGATCGAGGATACGAACGCGGGCGATCCGATCGTCTTAATGGCGGCGAGATTGGCGAGGCCTGGAGCGATTGCACTGGAGAGCTTCGGCGAATGATCTCGGCCTCCGCAGTTTGACCGTAGGTGGCCGCGGAGCTCTTTCCGCTCCGTTCCCCTCTCGAGAGCTCTCGTTAGGTATTGCGCTCCATGCCGACCACTAGGGTTAAACAGAATGTGATTACACTTTTTGCGTCCATTCCAAACTTGGGCGCGTTGGTTCGCATAAGGGAAGTTGCGTTTGGAGTTTCCAGGGGCTTCAACAGAGGCGGGACATGATGGATCACTCGGTTCAACCGGTTTGGTTCCGTTCAGACGAGATAGGCCAGTCGAAGGAACAGGCACTCCCGAAGTACCTCCCGGACCACTTCCCAGACTTCCTAAAAAAAGATCCAAAGCCGGCGAAAGGGCTCGGCTACGTTGCATACTCGGCTTTCTGGCTCCTCGGCGAAGCCCACCAGCGGGTCCTCGAGTACGTCTATCCCAAATTCGTGCTTAAGAAGGAGAACGAGAAGGGCAAGGACAGGGAGCTGCCCAGGCACGTCTACCTGATGCCGATCGCCATCGCCCTATTCGAAAGCGAGGAAGGTAAGCACCCACTCAACAAGGAACTGGTTGAGTTCTACGGTGACAGATTTCTCAAAAGGGATATGGGCCTCCGGCCGTTGGAAAAGGAGGCGATCACTCCCCAGGCGTTCAACCCCTACATCGATTACGCCCTCCGGGCGCGCTACATCTCGCGCATTCAGCTGGCCGACCGTCGTCGGCGTTACCTGTGCTTGGTCGATTGGCAGCAGAACAAGCTCGCGGAGTTCGAGACCATCGTACCGAAACTCTCTGGGGCAGTCACCGCAGGCCTCGCGGATCCCGCCACTATCAAGAAGATGGGAGCTCCGGCGTTCGTCTCCTCGATCTATGCCGACGACGAGCTGAGGAAGCACCTCGGCCGCAATCCGGCGCCCCCGCCATCCATGTAGGATCGCTTTCCTTAATACGAAAGCTGGGTTTCACTACCTGTAACAAGTCAGCCCGTCCGCCGTCTCCTCTCCGTCAACCCTATGTTGATGGAGACACTTCCTCTGACCACCACCGTACGCAAAGCGGGAAACCGCGAGCGCGTAATCATCAACCACCATCTACAAGGAAACTGAATATGATCTTCAAGTCTCTTCCCAAAAAGGTAAGCGCCCTCGTCCTCGGGGCTCTGGTTCTCGCCTCGACCACGGCGCTTCCCCTCGGGGCAGCCCAAGCGGCTTCGTGCAACTTCTGCTGCCGTGTCATTATCGTTTGCGGCCCGACCAAATAAGCGGACTCCTTCCCTTCTAAAGCCCGGCCAAGTGCCGGGCTTTTTTCTCTGGGAGAATAGCATGCCGTTCTATAGAGATCCGAGCGAACTTCTCGACCTGAAACTCATGCGCAAGCTGGCGGAGCTCGAAGATATGCTTCGAACAGAACGCGATCCCGAAAGAAGGAAGCGACTCGAGGAGATGATCGAACGTCTGCGTAAAGATCTTGGATACTAACCACGTAAGGGGCCGGTCGAAATCATTGACCGGCCCCTGGCATTCTCAGAGGCTTCCGCGACCATCCCCTACTCAATTCTCGAGGCCTTCTCCAATCACGGCTAGGCGCCGGCGGGTCTCGTCTTTAATCGCGTTGATCTGCGCTTTCGCCTCGGCCTCGATCTCGATCGCCCGGGCGTAGTTTTCCTTAAGAGAGGCGGCCTCGAGAGCGCCTCCAACCTGGCGAAAGACGCCGGCGCGGAGGAGCCTGTCGAATGTCTGAGGATGGAGGTCAAGAATGTTCCGCGCGCCGACGCTTGAGACGAGCCGAGGGAGCGGTTTAGAGGCCTCGCTCATGGCGCCCTCCGACGAAACGAAAGCCGAAAATCGGAAACCGAGATACGCTCAACTATCGGGGTTGCGCGCGCCCGCACCCCTCGAGGGCGTTTGTACGGTCCCTAAAGGGATGGGGCGCGGTCAGCGCGCCGCGTTCCGAGCTAATGCATTCCTTCAAAAAGATCGCCTTGAGCTTGTCTTAAGCTCCTTGTCCCATGCTTCGCGATCACGTCGTCGATTGCTGCCGAGAGGCCGGCCGTCCTGTTGAATCCATTGGCCGCTGCGGCGTTCGCGACACTCTCGACGACTTGCTCGGCCGAGAGGGACGGAGAGCCGAGGGCCAGTGTTGCGGCCGCGACCTCGAGGCCAAGGATACGAGGGTCGCTCATCACGCGGCGGAGACGTTCGTTCTCGGCCTGAATGGAAGCGTTGGCGGTCATGGTTTTCTCCTGGGGGCGGTGGGATTAGGCCTCGAACGGAGGCCGGCCGATCGTTCGCCCCGGGGGCGATCGGTTTCGATTGTGAGGAGACGGAGAGGGAGGACCTCACCGTCGATCTCAACCAGGCGACGCTCGGCGACGAGGACCTGGTCGCGGTGTATGGGGCCGAGCTCGACGCGGTCTCGCGCGTGGAGGCTCGACCTTAAATCGGTGCTCATATGGCGCTCCTGCTGATGATGAGGACGAGGAGCGTCCGTCTCGCTCCCTATTCCAGGTCATTGCTCGACCTGGCGGACAGTCTCAGTCGGTGAAGGTGAAGCGGAGAGCGTTGGATCGTTCGGAGCCTCTCCGGCGGTACGGGAGGTGCGGGGCGCGCCCTTGAGGGGCGCCCCCCATCCCGCGAGCTCGAGAGACGTCGGCGGAATGATCCCGACAGGAACGCTCGTCATAAAGCGGCGAGGTTGGGAGGTTTGTATAGTAAGTGGGTAGTGGCTACTCAGAGTAGCCATTTTCCAGCGGGGAAAGCCGGCGTGAAAAATGGCTAGGCTAGTAGCCATTTTCGGTGTCCGGAAAGCGGAGAAAGTAGCGGTTTGTTTTGGTCCGTCCCTTCTCCGGAATGTACTCGACGTAACGGGTCTCCTCGAGGCGCTTAATCGCCTGGCGGACGCCGGCTCGGCTCGCGTTGAGCAAGGTCGAGAGCCGCTCTTGAGACGGCCAGGCGCAGCCCTTTTCCTCGTCGTAGTGGTCGGCGAGGATGATCGCCGCCTGGACGGCCAGAGCGGTGAGGTTTCTCTCGCCGGCGATCCGGAGCAACCAGCGAACCTTGAACGGAGCCGGCTTGGCCGAGGGCTTTCGAGCTCGAGCCCTGCCGGCCGTTGCCGACGGCGCTGGGGCTTTGGTGAACTCGTCGATATCCAGAATGGGATCAGCGTTGAGGAGAGCGGCGGGTTTCATGCCTTGCTCCCTTCCTCGGAGAAGATCGCCGCCAGGCGGACCGCGATCGCTTGCTCGACCGCTTTAAGCTCGAGGGCGACGAGCTCGAGCGGAATCCCTTGGCGGAGGCGCTTTTTCTTGAGAGGGCCGAGCTCTCTCCTCCGGAACAGGTTGGCTCGCTCGTCACTCGGCGGGATCGCCAGGAAGCGGTCGACCAGGCGCTCGACGAGCTTGCGATTGAGCGCGAGCGGGAATGGATAAACGCTCGCCTTTGCCTGGCGTGGGAAGGACCTCGGCGCCAAATCGGTTCGGTCGGTTCTCATGCGGTTTCTCGTTAGAGGGAAAGGAAACGGCGGGGACCGCATGGCCCTGGCCCCCGCCGCCGAGCGAGAGAGCGGCTTTGCCGCTCCACTCCCGAAGGGAGAGAGGCGCCGGCCACATGGGTTTCCACCCAAGGACCGAAGGCCGGCGCCTGGCGCGGCAAGGGGAACTCTGGAAATCTCGCCGCGCAATTTCATTGAGCTACTCCGCCGCGTCGGGGAGCTCGTCCTCGACGGGGACGATCTCGACCTGTGGCGTCCGACCTGGCGCGGCCTTCGCGTAAGCCTCAAGCCGTGCGAGAGCCTCGAGGACCGATCGGGAGTCGCCGCTATGGAGTGGCTCAAAGAACGGAGGCTGGTCTCCGACTCCGGGGAGGTGGAGCTCCGTCTCGTAATCAGCAATCAGGCCGGCGCTTACCGCGGGGAGGAACTTCCGGCGGACAAACCGACGCCGATAGAGCTTCCGCTCCGACCGATCGGGCGAGGCCGGGAGCGTCCCCGTTCCGTCGCCGTTGTCCTGCACTTGCTTCTGAGCCTCGTCGGGGAGGATCTGGCCGGTGGGATGGGTCCAGAGCTCGACGCGCTCCTCGCTGAGAACAACGCGAGGGAGCGAGCGCCTGGTGAGCTCCTCCTCGATCGTCGCGATCGGCTCGACGCCGTCGGGGCGTGACGCGTTGAGCTCCTCGATCGCGATATCGGTCTCGGCCTTTTCGCGAACCGCAAGCACGATGCCGCGCGAGAGCTCCGGAACGTTCTCGAGAAAGATCTTACGGGTTCGGTCTTTCCGAGCGAGGACCTCGTCGCGCTTCTGGTTCCAACGCTCGACGATCTCTCGAGCGAGCGCCTCGCGTTCCTCTGCCTCGAGGTTCGCGACGGCTTGGTTAGCGTAATTGAGATCTTTCTCGAGCGCCTTGATCTCGGCGTCGAGCTCCTCGACGCGCTCGCGATCGAGACGGCGGAACGCGGTCTCTTTATCGCCTGTGAGGTTCGTTAGGCGCGAAGCCTTCGCATCCCGATCCTTGATCGCCGCGTGGAGCTCGACCTCGATCTCTGCGCTCCCGCGCTTGCCTGTGACGGCGGCCGCTACGGCCTTCACTGCGGACTTAATGGAGTTCTTCATCTGTCGTCTCTCCCGTTACGCTGCGCGGCCGCTGTGGCGAGCATTGGCGACGGGGAGAGCGTTCAAGAAGCGGTCGTAATCGATTTTGAGAACAACCGTCCGACGACCGGCTTTGCGAGCGATCAGATCGCCCGCCTTGATAGCTTCATAGAGCTTCGAACGGCCGAGGGGGCCGGCCTTTGCGAGTTCGTCGATACTGAATGCTGGTTTCTCAAGCATTTGTTCTGCCTCCAATGTACGCCGGCGGATTTGTCGGCGGTCGGAGGCAAAATGACGTAGTGGTGATCTAGATGTGAAGTCGGGTGAAAAAAATATTTCGATCGGAAATCCGCGCACCAGCGATGCTTTCCGATTTTATCATGGATAGAATTCGGAAAGCGTCATAATTACCAATGAATGAATACTTAGATGCTTTGTCTAACAATGACTTATTTCATTCAGAGAGCCGATTTCCGATCGGATAATGGGCAAGAAATCGGAAATTGACCCAAATAATCGGAAGCCGTAGCTTGTGGATAAAATAAAAGCGGCGATCCAAAGTTCGCCGCTTCTTTGGACACCAATCGGAATCGCCGTTACTTAATTGCCGTTGCGCGTGCGCCAAGCCTCAAGCGAGGCCGCGCCGAGGGCGAAAGCCTCGTCCTCGAGCGCGGCGATTGCCGGCTCGTCTAGGAGTACTTGGATCTTTTCCTCGATGTCGTTCTCGGCGGCTGGTGACGGGAGAAGGAACGACGCCCGGAGGGGTTCGAGATAGGGATCCGCGTCGACTGGAAGCCAGTCGACAAAGATCTCGCCGTCGAGGATGCCAATTTCGACGACCTGGCCGCCGGCCTTTATTAGGCGATCACGAAAGTTAAGTACGGCGATGGAGATTAAGGGTGTCCGAGAGCGAACAGACGTGACACGTGACCGCGATCCCGTACAAAAGCGATAAGCCATTGCGCAATGCCCCTAAGGTTGGCGCGTGGTTAGGGCCGTCGAGGTGTTGGTCGCACCTCGGCGGCTCGCTTTTTTAGGCGGACCGGAATCGCTTTGTCTGTGGCGGAAATGACTCGCCTCGACACTTTCAAAAAGCCGCTTCTCGCTTTCCGATTACTGAGAGCGGAGGCCAGTCATTCTCCGATCGGATTGGCGTTGAGCGATTGAAGCTCCGGCGGAGCCGAAGCCTATCCTAACCGACTTGAATTGGCCCGGAGCGGGACAATGTCGGCGCCTGTCTGGCGCCCCTCAAGGATTGAGCTCAGAGCATCGTTCCAGAGGGAAAGCGCGCGGCGCTTCTCTCGAGCGCGATCGTAAAGGTCGTAATGAACCGCGTTCACTCCCTTCGGAGTGTGGTTCAAAACAGCCTCCCGATCCTCGCGAACCACGCCGAGCTCAGAGAGCCGGGTATTGAGTGTGCGCCGAAGATCGTGAGGGGTTGGCGGGACCTTGCGCCAAGTTTCTACGGCCTCCTCGTGCGCGGGAGAGGCTAGGAGGGCGGCCTTAGCCTCCCTCCGCTGTAGGCGCTCCTCCGGCGTCTTTATGCGGACTTCGGAGGCTAGGTCCTCCCCAGGCTCGAGGCCGGCCTGAAAGCGCATCATTGCGACGCTCAAGGCGTGGCCTTTGATTGGAGCGTCCGACACGGCGGTGGAGGGGAATAGCCAGGGGCTCTCGCCGGCGCGCTGGAAGGCCTCGAGGACGGCCTCTCTAGCCAACCCGACGAGAGGGACATAGTGAGCGCGGCCGTTCTTCGACCGCGCCGCCGGCAGGATCCAAGCCGACCGGGACGGGTCGTCGAGGTATTGGAACTCGGATTTTGCCGCTTCCGCGATCTCGCTGACGCGAGCGGCCGTCGTAGCCGCGATTCGGAGCGCCAGGCCGGCTTGGTAAGAGACCGGCGGGAGGATGATTCCCGCCCAGAAAAGCTGGAGCTCCGCGTCGGAGAGGACCCGCTCGCTTACGTTCTCGACACCTCGTTTCCGGAGGCGCGTACAGGGATTCGCGCCGAGGAGCTCACAATCGACCGCGAAGGAAAAGACCTTGCTGATAAGCGCCTGGATCCGGTTCGCTTGGGTGCTTAAGCCGCTCGAGATCATTCCCTCTAAAAGGGCGATCACATCGCTCCGGCGGATCTCGTCAAACCGGCGATCCCGCCAGTGGGGTAGTACGTGAAGCTCGAGGTTCCGATCGTCTCGAGGCGCCGAGCGCTTAAAGCGGTAGGCGTGTTCCCGGAGATACCGGCTCGCGAGTGCTCCGAACGTCTTGGTATCAACCTCCTCACGCTCCTTCTTCTTCTCAGTGATCGGGTTGCGGCCAGACGCGACGAGCCGGCGCAATTGGTCGACGCGTTCCCGGGCGTCGGCGAGTGTAACGTCCGGATATGACCCGAGGGTCATCCGCTCGTCTCTATTCGTCAAAGGATCGCGAAACCTAAAGGACCAGGATTTTGCGCCAGAACTGGACACCCGAAGAGCCAAGCCGCTACAGCGGGCGTCCGAGATCTGGATACGGCCGGTTTCAGGCGCGGCGATCGAGCGCACCAGGGCGTCGGTAAGGGACTTTTGCACGAGCGTCTCCGGGTGGTCGGACCTCGAGCGTTGCGTCCCGGGGACACGCCGGGGACGCAAAATCGCTGGATGACCGTGGACAAGCTCGAACAGTAGAGAACGAAAAATGCTTATTATGCAAGAGGTTGCTTATTCCGCCGGCGTCCACAATTGTCCACTAAAATCCGGAGCTACGCGACTGAAAATCGCAGTGTCGGTGGTTCGATTCCGCCCCTGGGCACCACTTCGCACAATAACTTGCTGGTTCTAGACCACTTCTCAGAAGCGGGGCTCTCAAGGTGGGACTCAGCTTCGACCCCCAAGGCACTCGCAGCCAGCCGATTTTGCTCCGCCGCACGCGTGTAGCGATCCACCTCCTTTGACGTCGTTTGACCGCATGCTTTGGATCTTAGCCGCTGCGACGCTGAGTTTTCTCAAGTTTACGAATGATCTTCTTCCCCTCGTTTGAAGATCTGAATTTCCCGATCTGGTCGATCCCGACATGGACCTGCAGTTCAATGCAAGATAAACTCTCGCAAAAGCGCAGGCACGCCAACAGGGGGAGGGTCACACTCCCCGGCAGCTTTCGGGGGCACTCCATGTTCACATTCCTGGCTCAATTCTTTCTTGGAGAGCCGCCGAAGGAGCAGGGCTTCGATATTGGAGCCATCTATCACTCTCCAAACCTGCACGCCTTTTTCATGTTCGGTCTCATTTTGCTCTGCATGTGCCTGGCCCCGGCAGTAATGGCCCTCTGGAAGTCTCATCGACAGGGATGGGCGCTTGGGATCGGGCTTAGCCTTGTTATCGGAGCTGCGCTTGCCACGGGCGGCGTTTATGCCAGCGGGTATTCGGAGGCAAAATATCCACGCCTGCAAGCGAAGTTAGTAAAGAGCCCCTGACATTCGCCTACCACAGGAAGCGGGCGGGGCTATAGGGATCCCAGGACAAGGTGAAGAGGTAGCCGACCACCAAAGCGAGGAGGCCGATGTTCACGAGGGCGAACGCGAGCAGGATGATCCGTGTCCGTCTCTCAAATCCGAACAGGCTGAACTGAGCAACTTCCAGCGTCCTGGCTCGATCCTGTTCGTCGCGGCGCTCATCGTCCATGGGCGATCTCCGAACTGACTCAGCTTTACCAGCCCGACGCGTGCGGCAGAAGATCACCCAGAATTTCCGAAGTCGGCTTTGCTGAGCCGGTCGCCTCCTTCCGGGCGCCCGATGGTCCGGTTCTATGCACCCGCGATTGCAGGGCTCTTGTTCATTGGGATCGGGCCCGCCTCAGCGGAACCCGATCGGCCGCGTTTCGCAGCGAAGGCCTTTGCCATGGAGGCCTGGGTGGCGCAGTCGCTGTAGAGATTGCACATGCACCGCCCCCTTCGTGATTCCGAACCTGCCTCTTAGCGGCGTCTCCCGGGGGCTTCCTCGGGGTTTCGCCCGGCCCCTTGCCCGCACCAAGCCCGGAGTAGCCGTCATCATACCTCAGGATAGGGAACTGACAGCCCAGGTAAGAACTTCTTGAAGCGACAGTCATGAGGCCCTGGCCCCGTCGTTCGCAGGGCTCATTTGGTGGACAGACATGCTCTGGGTCATCCTTCTCCTCGGCGCCGCCGGATTGGGCGGCGGCTACGCAGCCGAACGGGCCATCGTCCCGAAGCTTCAGTATCGGCCTGGTACGCCCAATGAGGTGGTGGAAAAATGTCGCCAAGCGGTCATCGCAGCGGCGCGCGCGCATGCCGCCGCGTCGGACGCGAGGTTGGTCCGCGTGGATGCCACCAGCGCCGGCGAAATGCGGCTCGCCCGAAGCGGCCAGCGGGCGCCGGTGGAGATTGGGATCGTCTACTCACGTCCCGGCGGGCGGGAAGCCCGCCAAGGCGTCATTGAATGTCGCGTCAATGCTCGCGGGCAGGCGGCTATTGCGGATCTTGCAGGCGCAGCACGCTAGGCAATTCCTGCGCCCGGGCAAGCGGCGCCGACTGGCGCGGAGCCGGATTGGCCTGCCGGGCGACTGCGCGCGATGCAGCATCGCGTCGGACGAGACGTTGCGGCGCGCTCGCCGTGACGGTTCTCTGAATGGATCCCGTGGTTCCCGGTGCCGTTCGGCGCGTGCTTTGGCGGCGAATCGCGGGTGAGGCGGCAGTCGTGGCGGGTTGCTTTGGCTCGGCCTTCGACGCGGTGCTCGGCCCAGGGTCAGCAGGTTTAGCATTACCGGCCTCCTTCAGGCGAGCGAGTTCAGCCTCGGCCGTATCGCGCGCCTTGAGAGCTGCCTCAAGTTCGGCCCGGGCGGAAGCCGCTTCCGCCCGCGTCCTTACCAGCTCCTCGAACAGATTCGCGCGAACCCGATTGAGCCGGGCGACTTCGTCCTCTGGGGATGCGACGCCGCCTGTGACTGAGACGATGCTAAGTCCAATGGCCACTACAACTGTCCTGGCAGTAGAGCGCAGGATCGCTTTGCTCTGTGAACATGACATCCGGGACCTCCCAACGGTATCCATCACGGCACGATGTCGAGCGAGGAGCGATCCTGCGCCCCCAGCTAACCGTCAGATAGAGCCGGAGAAGGGGTAACTCCTATTGTCCTTGATGCTCTGCCTCGACCATCTTCAGCAGGATCCGATCCGGTGTTTCCATCCGCCATTTCTCGGACCAGGTGCTGATGGATTGGCCGGTGAGTTCGAAGACGGCGATCGATCGCGGGAGTACGTCATGCCAAGGGTATAGATGAAGGGGTAAGGAGAGTGTTCCAGGGGCTCACGGAACCGGCCCAAAGACATGTCGCCTAGGCGTTGCTCACGGTTGCTCCATATCTTCCCTGGCTACTCGGAGGACAAGAGGAAAGGCATGCTTGCATGACGAAGCTCGCCCTGTATGTGCCCTTAGAAGCGCGGCCGGATAGAGAGACGAGGCAGCCGAGCTCCTTCGGTCACTTTTTCCCCTCGCTGAAAAGGAGCCGGGCACAACTACTTGGTATGCGGTGCGGTTTGATCACAACACCTTCGCACTTTTTGCCGCTTTCCAGGACGAAGCTACGCGGGACGCCCACTTAGCCGGTGAAGCTCTCGTGACCTTGATCCAGCAAGCTCCCGATCTCTTTGTCGATCCGCCCGAGATCGAGCGCTTGGAGATCCTCGCCTACAAGCCTCATCGGGCGCCTTGAAATTCCACCCAAACTGCTGGTCGGACCGGGTGCTGAGGTGTTGGCCGGTGAGCTCACACAAACTTCCCCGGGGAACGGCTTTAGCCGTGAGGGAAGGACACCCCTACGCCTCTGGAAGAGAAGAGGGAGGCCTGGGGAGGGCCTGGTAAGGTTTCATTTACCCCGAAATGGGTACTCCCTAAGGAAGAATGGAACCTGAGCCTTGCTTGAGCGTCTTCATCTGCATACGGGCTGATATTCTTCAGTCTACCTCAGAAATCATGCGTATTGTAGGTGAAAACATGAAGCGTTCGCACGCTCTTGCCTTGTCTAGTGCTGCTCTCTTCTTAGCGATATCGGCCCCATCTTACGCACAAACCTTTAGGGCAGGGCAGCAGTGCGTGCCGGCCGTGGCAGATGCCTCCAGTTACCAGAACTGCCGTCTGCATATCGTGCAAGGACAAGAGGTCTGCCGTTGCGCCATCCGTCCTCAAGCCCTGCGCCGCATCGACCGGCAGAGGGCGCAGGATGCAGACGAAGCCGTGACCGGATCGATCGGAAGCCGTCCTGCCCTTCTTCCGGGATCGGGTAGCTCTGGCTTCGGTAATGTAGGTTCCCGCAACAGCGGTGTCGCCGAGGGCACGCTGGGCATCGGCACCTCTGGTTCTGTCAGCGGCGGCACAGCTGCAAGCCGAGCCGGGAGCGTGGCTGACAGCGGCAACTCCGGACGTAGCAGCGCAGGGGCCACAGCTGGTGCCAGCGGCGTCAGCGACAATGCGAATTCCGGTGGACTGAGCGGGAACTCCGGCGGAGCCACCGCATCCGGCAATGCATCCGGTGGAACCGGGGGCATCGGTGGATCGAGTGACGGCCGTGGCAGCGCCGCCGGTGGCCAGGGCAATAACGGCAATGGCCAAGGGCCGGGCAACAACAATGGTCTCGGCAACGGATCGGAGCCTGCGGACAACACCAGCACCGATGTGAAAGGAACTGACCCGTCCAACCCGGGTGGTGGTCGTGGTGGTGATAGCGGCCGAGGCAGCGGTGGCGGCCGTGGAGGCGAGGGCGGGGGCAATGGCGGCGGTCGCCGTTAAGCCGAAGTAGATCGCATATACTTAAAGACCCTTGGCTGCGCGCTCAGCCGAGGGTTTTTGCATTTCGGTCTGCTGCAAGTTTGCATTTCCACGTGGCGTCTCCTCCAGTGAGAAGGCAGGACAGAGGAGCCAAGAAATCGCTAGGGCTCGAAGCGTAAAAGCCTCATGATTTCGGCTCTTTTCCATCCAAAGCTTCGAAGCCAGTTGCGGTGGTCGCAAAGGTGGGTCGTTCCATGAAACTGACCCCTTGTGATGCATCTCACAGTTCAGGCCTTCCATAACGGGCAAAGTCATCGTTCGCCGACGGAAACCATCTTCGGCGGAATTGAGCAGCCCGGTTTGAAAGGACGTCCCATGATCGATTGCCATCCCACCTACGACCCTGGCGACGGGGGCATTTTACCCGGCGTGGATCCCACGACCCTTCTGTTTGAGGGTCCCACACCGTGGTTCATTCCAAGCAACGAGCCTGAGGGCGACTATCCCCCATTCTGCGGCACGCCTCCCGGTCCGATCGGCGACCCTGGCGGCATTCCCCCGTTTTGCGGCACGCCGCCCGGCCCCAGCGATCCGCTGGACTGCTGGTGAGCGAACCCGGAGCGTCGCAAGTCGCAGTCATGCGACGCTCCGACCCTGCGCAATGCTGAGGAACAAGGGTAAAGCGAGCACCTGTCTCGAGCGAACGGCTGCTGCCATTCGCAAGCCCAGATGAGCGATCCGCTGAGCGGTGACGACTGAAGCGCCTGTCGATCAGGATGGGAGCCGGACCGCTTCCTCTTCGTGAACGGGCGCGGCTATCTTCGCCAGCACAAAGGATGATCGGTTGTGCGAGATCTGCCGATGCAGAAGCGAAATGGCCATGCGGGCCAGATCCCTGAACTGCTCCTGGAGGATCTCGGGAGCATCGTCCCAGTCGCCTGGATATTCGGCGCCATAGAACGCCTGCGCGACAAGCTCAACCTGGTCTGGCGTCATGCAAGTCTCCCTGCACCTTTTAACCAGATAGGTACTTGGAGAGGGATTCGTTCCCTTCCTCTTTGGGATTACCACTTGTGAGAAAAGCAAAGTCATTGATATCGTTGAGTCTGCTAATACTTCCGAGCAACGGCCCGCCTTAGGACGATTTCCATAGACGATCTTGAAGCATCCAGGTCGTAAGATCTGCCGCCATTGCTCATGATCATTTTTTACTTCAATGCGACGGGGTGTAAGAATTTTTCTACTACTCTTGGATTACACCTATATGCTATTGTGAACATCGTAACGCAGACCCGCAGCGCGGATCGGGCAATCTGAGACCTGGGCGATGAAGAATTTGGATGAACTGAAGAAGACCATTGCCGCAACATGGCGCGACGACGAGATGGCTTCCTCGGCCTGCTACGGCATCGACGCTTATTCGAAGCTCTGGCCCTACGTGTTCATGGTCAACGACTGGCGGGTCTGGAACGAGAGCGGGCGCGACCTGAACCAGGAGGTCATCCGGTGGCTCGACGAGCAGGAAAGCGACTGGGACTTCTATCACCTGCTCGACGAGTGGGGGCTCGTGGGCTTCAGCGACTTGCAAACCGCGACGCGGTTCAGGCGTCGCTGGTTCGGTGCGCTCAAAGTGGTGTCGTCCTCCGACCACCCATGGAACCCCCATCCGCTCAGCAGCACCTTTGCTCCGAGGGTTGTGGATGAGGCTTCGACGTCGGCTCGCAAGGACAGACACGCGGTCTGATCAGCTCGACGCCAGTCTTATCGCGAGCTCCGTCCTTGGCGCTCGTCGCTCCTTCCAGCAGAGCATTCTCGCCAGTCCGATTGAGTTACTTCTTCGCGCAGATCGCCCGCGCGATCATGCCTTTTGCCGTGTCGCTGGTGGAAAAGCAGTAGACGCCTGTTTCATCCATGTCGAAGCGATCGCCGCGGTTGCAGGTGCCGTTGACCGGATATTCGTCCTGCTCGCAACGCGCCATGCATCGGCCCTGGGATGCGCATTCCTGCACGAAGACGCGAAGGATCGTTCCAGCCGTTCCCGCCTTGCCCTCCGGGCCTGCAGGTCCGGGCGGGCCGACGGGACCCGTGAGGCCTGCCGGGCCGATGGGACCAAGGGGACCCGGAGGTCCGATGGGACCGATGGCACCGGCGACACCCTGCGGTCCAGGCGAGCCGGCAGGGCCCATGGGCCCGATCGGTCCTTCCGCCCCGACAGGACCCGGCGGACCGGCCGGACCAGCAGGACCTGCCGGTCCCGGTTCGCCGCGCGGCCCTGGGGCTCCCTGAGGTCCATGAGGCCCTTGGTGACCGGCTAGCCCCTGCGGCCCCTGGGGACCTGGCGGGCCTGCCGGACCTTCGGGCCCGATCGGTCCTGCCGGCCCCGCAGGTCCGGGCTGCCCGTGAGGAGCGGCTCGAGCTTCCGACGTTCCGGGCGGGCCCTGAGGACCCGCCTCTCCGCGCGGCCCGGGAGGCCCGACCGGTCCTTGAGGGCCCGGAGGTCCCTCAGGTCCCGCGGCTCCCTGCGGACCGGGAGATCCGTCGCGACCGGGTTCGCCCTGAGGGCCGGGCGGGCCCGCTGGCCCCGGCTGAGCCGGTGCGGCGGCCGCCGATTGCTGTGCCGTTCCGGATCCTTCCGGACCTCGCTGGCCGCAGAATCCGACGACCGCCTGCCGCTGCTCGTTCTCCGCCTGGAGGTTCACGATGCAATTGACGGGATGATAGGCAACCCGGAAGGTGAATCGGCCGTTCGCTTCCGCTTTCGTTTCGAACCGCTCGTCGAGAAAAACCGACACCTGCCGGGGTTTGCTCAACCGGCCGACGACGCGCAGCTCGCCGGCGGTGATCATTGCCTGTTCGATGAGGATGTCGGCCATGGCGGGCATGCCGCTGGCGATCAGGATGGATCCGGCTAGCAGGCGCTTGAGCATCGTGCCTTCCCACATCAGAGACGGGAAGGGTCGCCTGAAGGAGCCCGCAGCGTCAATTCACCCGGAAGAGTACCGCGAATGCCTTGTGCGTCGCGGCGGAGGACATGCTAGCGCATCGTGCGGAAAAGTGGCCCCGGTTTTCCGCACGATGCGCCGCTTAAGGGAAGGAGCCTCGGACCCAAAAGTGGAAGCCACTTTTGGGTCCGAGGCTCTAGTGCACGGCTTCCGCCTGCATGGCCTCGACGCGGATCTCCTCCGTCAGCTGCGCCTTCAGGGCGGAGAACTCAGGCGTGGTCTTCATGGTGTAATGGCGGGGATGCGGCAGGTCGACCGGGATGTCGGCCTTGATGCGGCCGGGACGGGCCGACATGACGACCACGCGGGAGGCGAGGAAGATCGCTTCCTCGATGTCGTGGGTCACGAAGAGCACGGTCTTGCGCTCGCGCTCCCAGATGCCGAGCAGGAGCTCCTGCATCAGGCCGCGGGTCTGGTTGTCGAGGGCGCCGAAGGGCTCGTCGAGAAGCAGGATGTCCGGATCGTTGGCGAGCGCGCGGGCGATGGCCGTGCGCTGCTGCATGCCGCCGGAGAGCTGCTTCGGATAATGGTTCTCGAAACCGCGCAGGCCCACCTTCTCGGTGTACGAGGCGACGATGTCCTGGCGCTCCGCTTTCGGCATGCTCTTCTCGCGCAGGCCGTACGCGATGTTCTCGGCAATCGTCAGCCACGGAAAGAGGGTGTAGGACTGGAACACCATGCCCCGATCGGCACCGGGGCCCTTGATCTCACGGCCGTTGAGCATGACGCGTCCGCTGCTCGGCCGGTCGAGGCCGGCGACGATGCGCAGGAGCGTGGATTTCCCGCAACCGGAGGGGCCGAGGATGGTGATGAAATCGTTCTGCGCCACCTGCAGGTTCGTCGGCTCGAGCGCCCGAACGGGCGCGCCGCCGCGCATGCCGGGAAACACGCGCGAGACATTGTCGATCTGGAGGATCGTGTTGCTCATGCGAGCCTCCATGGGAAGAGCTTGCGGTTGAGGGCCTTGAACAGGAAATCGGAGATGAGGCCGATGATGCCGATGACGATGATGCCGAAGATCATCTGGCCTGTGGCGAGAAGCGCCTGGCTGTCGATGATCATGTGCCCGATGCCGGACGACGAGCCGATGAGTTCCGCGACGATCACGTAGGTCCAGGCCCAGCCGAGCACGAGGCGCAGGATCTCGGCGATCTCGGGCGCGTTGGCGGGGATCAGCACGCGCTTGACCACGCCGCTGTCCTTGGAGCCCAGCGTATAGGCGGCCTCGACGAGATCGCGGCGGGTGTTGCCCACGGCCACCGCCACCATGAGGATGATCTGGAAGACCGAGCCGATGAAGATCACGAGGAGCTTCTGCATCTCGCCGATGCCGGCCCAGAGGATGAGCAGCGGCACGAAGGCGGAGGCCGGCAGATAGCGTGCGAAGGACACGAAAGGCTCGAGAAACGCCTCGAAGGACTTGTAGGCGCCCATCATGATGCCGAGCGGCACGGCAACGAGCGCGGCCAGGACGAAGCCGCCCACGACGCGCCAGACCGTGATGCCGATATCGCCCAGGAAACCGAAGCGCGTGAGCAGCAGCCAGCCGTCCTGCACCATGGTGATCGGATCGGCCAGGAACGTGCGGGAGACGAAGCCGCCCAGCGTCGCAAAGGCCCAGGCCGCGAAGAAGAGCACGAAGAAGGAGATGCCGAGCGCGATGCGCGTGCCCTGGCTGACGGGTTCGAGAGGACGAGGCATGTGTGATCTGTTCTGCGATCCGACCGATCGGGCCGGATGATGCGCGGGAAGAAAGAACGATACGGCGGCCGGCAGTCAAACCGGCCGCCGTATCCCGAAGGTGTTACTGGATGAAGCTCGTATCGGCCAGGGCTTCCATGTCCGGCTTCTGCTTGATGATGCCGGTTTCAAGAAGCAGGTCGGCGGCTTCCGCCGAGAAGGTCTTGAACTCGCCGGCGAAGAACTTCTTGTTGGCCTCGCGGTCCTGCCAGCGCAGGAACTGGGCCGACTTGCCGAAGGCCTCGCCGGTCTGCTTCACGTCCGCGCCCATGATCTCGTAGGCCTTGGCCTGATCCTTGGCGATCATGTCGAGGGCCTCGAAATAGCTGTCCGCGAAAGCCTTGGCGGCCTTCGGATTGTCGGCGAGGAATTTCGGCGTGCAGCCGAAGGTGTCCATGACCATCGGATAATCGAGGGTCGTGGCGATGATCTTGCCGGCCTGAGGGGCTGCGCGAACGGAGGAGAGATAGGGCTCGTAGGTCATGGCCGCATCGTTCTGCCCGGCGATGAAGGCCTGAGCGGCCGGGCCCGGCTCCATGTTGACGACGGTGACGTCCTTCACGGACAGCCCATTCTTCTTGAGCATCCAGGCGAGAGCGAAATAGGGCGACGTGCCGGGCGCGGAGGCCGCCACCTGCTTGCCCTTGATGTCCTTGATCGAGGCGATGTCGTTCTTCACCACCATGCCGTCGGCGCCGTAGCTCTTGTCGAGCTGGAAGATCTGCTTGGTGGGAACGCCGTTCGCATTCCATACGATCCAGGTCTCGACCGTGGTGGCGGCGCATTGGATGTCGCCGGACTGGATGGCGAGATGGCGACTGGCCTGCGGGACCTTCTTGATCGTGACGTCGAGGCCGTTCTTCTTGAAGATGCCGGCTTCCTTCGCGAGGGTGAGGGGCGCGAAGCCCGTCCAGCCCGAGATGCCGATGGCCACCTTCGTCTCCTGTGCCGAAGCCGACCCGACCGCCAGTGCCAACACGGCCAATCCACCCAATACCGCCTTCATTGCAGCCTCCGTTCTGTTGATTCCCTGACTCGTTCCGCCGGCCGTTCCCCTGAAAGGTGTTGTCCGCGGTCGGCATTCTTCTGTGAGCGGGCGAATGGCACCATGACGCAGCGGCATTGTCAAATGTATAGACATTTCGACCTGCCACTGTTTTGGGCATCATGCGACAAATATCGCGCTCCTAGGCTTGGTCCGGCGCGATCTCGACGAGGATCGCGCGCCCGGTGCCGGAGAGGACGATGAGATCCCGCGTCGCCTCCAGCATCAGCGTGTCGAGCACTTGAAGCGAATGGATGGTCGAATCGAGCGTCACGTCGAAGGAACCGTCGAGCGCGACGAGAAAGGCCACTGTCGTGTCCTCCGACAGCAGCGCCACGCCGGATTCCACGAACCGGGTCCGGTGCCGGAACTTTCCGCGTCGCGTCATCACGTTGAGGTCGCGGATCGGCCCCACCAGGAGCCGCCCGGCGGTGATGTCGTCTCCCGAAAAGGAGAGCTTGGGAGAGCTCCTGTCGAGCGGATATGCAATGCCCTCCACATCGAGCTCGATGCCGTCGCCCTCGACCACGATCAGTGTGCGGTCAATTCCCGGAAAGGTTGAGAACGGCCCGTCCGACGCCACATCCGCCATGCTGATGCGCCAGCCGAAGGTCTCGAAGGTCGAGCCCTCCGGAAAGGCCGCGACCTCCGCGGTGGTGCCGTGGCCGTTCTTCCAGGGAACCCGGACGAGATCGTGCTGGCGGATGACGCGTGCCGTCATCAGCGCAGGCTCGGCAGGTTGAGGCCGTGCTCGCGCGCGCAATCGATCGCGATGTCGTACCCCGCATCCGCATGACGCATCACGCCCGTGGCCGGATCGTTCCAGAGCACACGCTCGATGCGCTTGGCCGCCTCGGGCGTGCCGTCGCAGACGATCACCATGCCCGAATGCTGCGAGAAACCCATGCCGACGCCGCCGCCGTGGTGCAGCGACACCCAGGTGGCACCGGAGGCGCAGTTGAGCAGCGCGTTGAGGAGCGGCCAGTCGGAGACGGCGTCCGAGCCGTCCTTCATGGCCTCCGTCTCCCGGTTCGGGCTCGCGACCGAGCCGGAATCGAGATGATCGCGGCCGATCACGATGGGGGCCTTCAGCTCGCCTTTGGCCACCATCTCGTTGAAGGCAAGGCCCAGGCGGTGACGGTCGCCGAGGCCGACCCAGCAGATGCGCGCGGGCAGGCCCTGGAACTTGATGCGTTCCTTGGCCATGTCGAGCCAGTTGTGCAGGTGCTTGTTGTCGGGCAGCAGCTCCTTCACCTTGGCGTCGGTTCTGAAGATGTCCTCCGGATCGCCCGAGAGTGCGCACCAGCGGAACGGCCCGATGCCACGGCAGAAGAGCGGGCGGATATAGGCCGGCACGAAGCCCGGGAAGTCGAAGGCGTTGTCGACGCCTTCCTCCTTGGCCATCTGGCGGATGTTGTTGCCGTAATCGAGAGTCGGCACGCCGGCCTTGTAGAAATCGAGCATGGCGCGCACGTGCTCGGCCATGGACTGCTTGGCGGCGTGCTCCACGGCTTTCGGGTCGCTCTCGCGCTTGGCCTCCCACTGGCTCAGCGTCCAGCCCTTCGGCAGATAGCCGTTGATCGGGTCATGCGCCGAGGTCTGGTCGGTGACCGCATCAGGGCGGATGCCGCGCCGGTAGATCTCGGGGAAGATCTCGGCGGCGTTGCCAAGAAGTCCCACGGACACTGGTTTCTTGTCGCGGCAGGACTGCTCGATGATGGCCATCGCCTCGTCGAGCGTGTCGGCGCGCCGGTCGAGATAACCGGTGCGCAGGCGCATCTCGATGCGGCTCGGCTGGCATTCCACGGCGAGGCAGGAGGCGCCCGCCATCGTGGCGGCGAGCGGCTGCGCGCCGCCCATGCCGCCGAGGCCGCCCGTGAGGATCCAGCGGCCGGAGAGATCCCCGTTATAGTGCTGGCGGCCCACCTCCACGAAGGTCTCGTAGGTGCCCTGCACGATGCCCTGCGTGCCGATATAGATCCAGGAGCCGGCCGTCATCTGGCCGTACATCATGAGCCCCTTGCGGTCGAGTTCGTGGAACTTGTCCCAGGTGGCCCAGTGCGGCACGAGGTTGGAATTGGCGATCAGCACGCGCGGCGCATCCGCATGGGTGCGGAACACGCCGACCGGTTTGCCCGACTGCACCAGAAGCGTCTCGTCGGCTTCCAGGTTCTTCAACGCGGCCACGATGCGGTCGAAGCTGTCCCAGTCGCGCGCGGCGCGGCCGATGCCGCCATAGACGACGAGCTCGCCCGGCTTCTCGGCGACGTTGGGATCGAGGTTGTTCATCAGCATGCGCAGCGGCGCCTCGGTCAGCCAGCTCTTGGCCGACAGGTCGGTGCCGTGGGGAGCGCGGATCACGCGGGCATTGTCGATGCGGGTCATGGGACGGATCCTCGGATCAGGCTTTGGATTGGGCGAAGGTGAGACAGGCTTGAAGGATGCGCGTGAGGGCCGCGCGCATGGGCGCCGCGAATTCCTCGTCGTAGGCGCTCGGCCATTCGCCCTCGGAGACGGGGCCGAGCGGCTCCCTCATGTAGCCACGGCAGGCCAGCTCCATCTGGACGGCGTGGACGCCTGCCTCGGGACGCCCGAGGCTGCGCGTGATATAGCCGCCTTTGAAGCGGCCGTTGACCACGTGGCTGAAGCCGCTGCCGGCACAGATCGCCTCGATGGCGTCGGTCAAGACAGGCGCGCAGGTGGTGCCGCCATTGGTGCCGATGTTGAAATGGGGCAGAGTGCCGTCGAACAGGCGCGGAATGACCGAGCGGATCGAGTGGCAGTCATAGATCACCACGTTGTCATGCCGTGCCCGCAGCCGCTCGATCTCGGCGCGAAGCGTCGCGTGATAGGGATCGAAGAAGCGCGTACGCCGCTCGGCGATCTCCTCCGCATTCGGCTCCGTGCCCGGCGCGTAGAGCGGCTCGCCGTCGAAGGTGGTGGTGGGGCACAGCTCCGTGGTCGCCTGTCCGGGATAGAGCGACACGCCGGAAGGGTCGCGGTTCACGTCGATCACCGTGCGGGAGATCGTGGTGCGGATCACGGTCGCGCCGAGATCGGCGGCAAAATCGTAGAGCCGTTCGATCCACCAATCCGCATCCTTGCGCGCGAGCCAGGGCGAGACGAGGCCATGTTCATAGTCAGATGGAATGTCCGTGCCCGTATGCGGCAGGCTCACCACGAGGGGCGCTTCGCCCCGGATGACGCTGAGCCAGTCGGGATGCGCGCTCATGCCCGGACCTCATCCGTCACGAGCGGCAGCACGTCGGCACCGGCCGCATCCGCGAGCGCGCCGGACACGACGAGGGCCGTGGCCTGCTCCATGTCGGGCGCCATGTGCCGGTCGTCGTCGAGATGCGGCACCTGCGCACGCAGCAGCGCGCGAGCGCGCTCCAGGCGCTCGCTCGAAGGCATCGGCGCATGGAAGTCGCAGCCCTGAACGGCGGCGAGCAACTCGATGCCGATCACGTTGGCGGCATTCGCCGCCATCGGGATAAGGCGTCGTGCGCCATGGGTTGCCATCGACACATGGTCCTCCTGGTTGGCGGAGGTCGGGATCGAGTCGACGCTTGCCGGGTAGGCGCGCTGCTTGTTTTCCGATACGAGCGCTGCGGCGGTGACCTGCGGGATCATGAAGCCGGAATTGAGCCCGGGCTTCGGCGTCAGGAAGGCGGGAAGCCCAGACAATGACGGGTCGACCAGCATGGCGATGCGCCGCTCGGCCAGAGAGCCGATCTCGCACAGGGCCATGGCGATCATGTCGGCCGCAAAAGCCACCGGCTCGGCATGGAAGTTGCCGCCTGAGATGACCTCACCGGTTTCCGAGAAGACGAGCGGGTTGTCGGACACGCCGTTCGCTTCGGTGCCGAGCGTCTCGCCGGCTTGGCGCAGCAGGTCGAGGACTGCGCCCATGACCTGCGGCTGGCAGCGCAGGCAATAGGGATCCTGCACGCGGTCGTCGTTGGTGAGATGCGAGGCGCGGATGGCGCTGCCCTGCATCAAGGCGCGCAGGGAAGCGGCGACCTCGATCTGCCCGCGATGACGCCTGAGCTTCTGGATGCGCTCGTCGAACGGCCCGTCCGAACCCTTGGCCGCATCGGTCGCGAGCGCGCCCGTGACGAGCGCCGCCTGGAACACGCGCTCGGCTTCGAACAGGCCGGCGAGCGCCAGCGCGGTCGACACCTGCGTGCCGTTGAGAAGCGCCAAGCCTTCCTTGGGTCCAAGAACGAGCGGCGCGAGGCCCGCGCGCGCAAGAGCCGCCTCCGCCGGCATGCGGGTGCCGTCGACGAAGAACGCGCCGACGCCCATGAGGGCTGCCGTCATGTGGGCGAGGGGAGCGAGGTCGCCCGAGGCGCCCACCGACCCCTGGCCGGGAATGACCGGAATGAGGTTCGCCTTGAGGCAGGCCGTCAGGTGCTCGATGGTCGACCAGCGCACGCCCGATGCGCCCTGCGCGAGGCTTGCGAGCTTGAGTGCCATGATGAGCCGCACCACCGCGGCCGGCAGCGGCTCGCCGACGCCGGCCGCGTGCGAGAGCACGATGTTGCGCTGGAGCGTGGCGAGATCGGCGGTGCCGATGCGCACGCTCGCGAGCTTCCCGAAGCCGGTATTGATGCCGTAGACCGGCTCGCCCTTGGCGACGATCGTCTCGATCGTGTTGGCGCCGGCCTCGATGGCGGCGCGGCAATCCTGATCGAGCGTGATGCCCGCACCGAAATACGCGCGACGCCAATCAGCGAGCGCAACGGAGCCGGGATGAAGCTTTACGTCTTGGGTCACTGTCCCCTCCAGACACGGGCGTGAAGCGGGTTGAAGCCGATGCGGTAGACGAGCTCCGCGGGCCGTTCGATGTTCCAAATCGCGAGATCGCAGGATTTGTCGGCTTCCAGCGTTCCGATCTCGTCGAGCAGGCCTAGCGCACGCGCCGCCTCGCGCGTGACGCCCGCGAGGCATTCCTCGACCGTCATGCGGAACAGGGTCGCGCCCATGTTCATGGTCAGCAGCAGCGAGGTCAGCGGCGAGGTGCCGGGGTTGCAATCGGTCGCCAGCGCCATGCGCGTGCCGGCGTTGCGGAAGGCGGCGACCGGCGGCACTTTCGTCTCGCGCAGCATGTAGAACGCGCCGGGCAGCAGCACGGCGACGGTGCCGGCCTTCGCCATGGCGGCGGCGCCTTCCTCGTCGGTATATTCGAGGTGGTCGGCCGAGAGGGCGCCGTGATCGGCCGCGAGCTTCGCACCGTGCAGGTTGGAGAGCTGGTCGGCGTGGAGCTTGATCTTGAGACCATGCGCCCTTGCGGCCTCGAACACGCGCGCGGTCTGCTCGGGTGAAAAGGCGATGCCCTCGCAGAAGGCGTCGACCGCATCGGCCAGTCCGTCGCGGGCGAGCGCCGGCAGCATCTCGCGGCAGACCTTGTCGATGAAGGCATCCTTGTCGCCGTTCGCCTCCGGCGGCAGGGCATGGGCGCCGAGGAAGGTGGTTATGATGGAAACCGGGCGCTCCTCGCCGAGACGGCGCGCGGCGCGCAGGGAGCGCGCCTCCGTTTCCAGATCGAGGCCGTAGCCCGACTTGATCTCGACGGTGGTGCAGCCCTCGGCGATGAGATGATCGAGGCGGGGCAGGGCGCTGGCGACGAGTTCATTCTCGCTGGCCGCCCGCGTCGCCTTGACCGTCGACACGATGCCGCCGCCGGCGCGGGCGATCTCCTCGTAGGTCGCGCCTTTCAGGCGCAGCTCGAATTCATGCGCCCGGTCGCCGCCGAAGACCAGATGGGTATGGCAATCGACGAGGCCGGGGGTGATCCAGCGGCCCTGGCAATCGATTCGCTCGGCCGCCTCCCAGCCGGTGGGGAGATCCTCCGCCGGTCCGGCAAAGGCGATCCGGCCGTCCCTGGCGGCAACGGCCCCGCTCTCCACGATCCCGAGATCGTCGCCGGCAAGCGTAGCCAAGCGAGCGTTGAACCAGACCCGATCGAAGCGCATGTTCCTGCTCCGGTGAGGTTGCGATAATGTCTATACATAATCGCGGAACATCGGTATTGTCTAGACTTATTCGATCGGCTCTGATGCTCGGGTGCAGGCGTGGCTTTTTGGCGGCTGCGCGTCAGGACCATCAACAAGGAAGGTGTCAGCATGCGCAGGCTCATTCTCGATCATGCCCTGCTGCCGGACGGCTGGGCGCAGCACGTCGGGATCGACATCGAGGATGGGACGATTGCCGCCGTCATGCCGAACGCCTCCGCAGAGGGGCGCGAGCGCATCGCCGGAATCGCGTTGCCCGGCTTGCCGAACCTGCACTCTCATACCTTCCAGCGCGGCATGGCGGGGCTTGCCGAAACGCGCGGGCCGGAAGGGGACAGCTTCTGGACGTGGCGACAGGTGATGTACCGCTTTCTCGGCTCCCTCACGCCCGACGACGTGGAAGCCATCGCGGCCTTCGCCATGATGGAGATGCTGGAAGGCGGCTTCACGGCTCTCGCCGAGTTTCATTACCTGCATCACGATGCGGACGGCCGCGCCTATGCCGACATCGCGGAGCTCTCCGGCCGCATCGCGGCCGCCGCGCGGGACGCCGGCATGGGCCTGACGTTCCTGCCGGTCTTCTATGCGCAGGGCGGCTTCGGCGGCGCGGCGCCGTCCGAAGGTCAGAGGCGCTTCATCAACGATGTGGAGAGCTATGCTCGCCTGCTCGAAGGCGCGCGTCAGGCCGTGGCCGATCTCGACGATGCCGTCGTTGGTGTCGCGCCGCACAGCCTGCGCGCCGTGACGCCCGAGAGCCTGCGCGAGGTCGAGGCGATGGCGGGTGAGGGGCCGATCCACATCCACATTGCCGAGCAGGTGAAGGAAGTCGAGGATTGCCTCGCCTGGTCTAGGCAGCGTCCCGTCGCATGGCTGCTCGACCACGCGCCCGTCGACCGGCGCTGGTGCCTGATCCACGCGACCCATCTCGATGCACGGGAGGTCGAGGGCATCGCCACGAGCGGCGCGGTGGCGGGCCTTTGCCCGATCACGGAAGCCAATCTCGGCGATGGCATCTTCGAAGGGATCGATTACCTCACAGCTGGCGGCCGCTTCGGCGTCGGCTCCGATTCCAACATTGAGATCTCGGCTCCCGGCGAACTCAAGCAGTTCGAATACAGCCAGCGCCTCAAGCACCGCGCCCGCAATGTCCTGGCCGGGCACAAGGGCCAGTCGACCGGGCGCAGCCTCTATGACAAGGCCCTGGCGGGCGGCGCTCAGGCGCTCGGCCGCCGCATCGGGGCGATTGCGGCAGGGCATCGCGCCGATCTCGTGGTGCTCGATCCGAGCCATCCCGATCTCGCGGCCGTTTCAGGGGACCGCTGGCTCGATTCTTACGTGTTCGTGACCGGCAAGGCCGCCATCGACACGGTGTTCGTTGCGGGCGAACCCGTGGTCACGGGCGGCCGGCATGTGAAGCGCGACGCGATCCGCGCCCGCTATGCGCGCGCCATGGCCCGCATCCTGGCATGAGACAAGCATGAAGCATCTGCACCAGCGCATCCGCGACGACATCGAGGCCAAGATCATGTCCGGCGAATGGCCTCCGGGCCATCGCATTCCCTTCGAGCACGAGCTGATGGCGGAATACGGCTGCTCGCGCATGACCGTGAACAAGGTGCTCTCGACACTAGCCGCCAACGGCCTCATCACGCGCCGGCGCCGCGCCGGGACGGTGGTGGCGGAGCCGAGCAGCCAGCAGGCCGTGCTGCAGATCCAGGACTTCGCCCTCGAGGCGGCACGGGCCGGAGTCGAATACCGCTTCAGGATCCTGCACCGCTCCGTCGAGCCCATCGATGCCGCCGCCGCGCAGCGCACAGGTCTTCCGGTGGGGACGAAGATGCTCTGCCTCTCGACCCTTCACGTCATGGACGACGTGCCGCAGGCCTTCGAGCAGCGCCTGATCAATCTCGCCACCGTGCCCGAAGCCGACAAGGAGGCGTTCAAGGACGATCCGCCCGGCACTTGGCTGCTGCGGCGTGTGCCCTGGACGGATGCGGAGCACATCGTGCGCGCCGTCAATGCCGACGGTTCTATGGCGAAGCGGCTGCAGATCCAGACGGGAACCGCCTGTCTCATGTTGGAGCGCAGAACATGGCAGGCGGGCGCCTTCGTGACCGAGGCGCGCATCACCTATCCGGGCGATCGGCACCAGCTCGTCGGACGGTTCTCGCCGGTTGCGTGATTGGCGCGTGTCATCCCCGGCGGTCCGCAGGACCGGGAAGGGGATCCATAGCGCTGAGCGTGCGGGTGGATTCCCTTCCCCTTCGCTGACGCTCCGGCCGGGAATGACACTCACGTCGTCATGGCCGGGCTTGTCCCGGCCATCCCGATTGTCTGAAGCGCAGTGCCTTTCCGATCGGGATCACCGGCACAAGGCCGGTGATGACGAGCAGGATAGAGCGCTTCGGACGACGTTTAAGCCAAAGCCGAGCGCAGATCCTCGATCAGGTCGTCCGCGTCCTCGATGCCGACCGACAGGCGCACGAGCCCGTCGTCGATGCCGAGTTCGGCCCGCACCTCCGGCGGCACGGAGGCGTGGGTCATGATCGCCGGATGCTCGATCAGGCTTTCGACGCCCCCCAGGCTCTCCGCCAGGGTGAAGAGCTGGCAGCGCTCCAGGAAGCGTGTCGCGCCGTCGAGCCCGCCCGCGATGCGGGCCGTGATGATGCCACCGAAGCCCCGCATCTGGCGCTTGGCGAGTTCATGCTGCGGGTGCGAGGCGAGTCCCGGATAAATCACGCCGTCGACGCCCGGATGGCTTTCCAGGAACTGGGCGATCTTGAGCGCCGAGGTGCAGTGCCGCTCCATGCGCAGCGACAGGGTCTTGAGGCCGCGCAGCGCCAGGAAGCTGTCGAAAGGTCCGGAGACCGAGCCGACCGCGTTCTGCAGGAAGGCGATCTTCTCGCGGACCTCCTGGTTCTGGCCCACGATCACCACGCCGCCGACCATGTCGGAATGGCCGTTGAGGTATTTCGTGGTGGAATGCACCACGATGTCGAACCCGAATTCGAGCGGGCGCTGCACATAGGGACTGGCGAAGGTGTTGTCGGCCACGAGCCAGGTGCCGTGCCCGCGCGTGGCGGCAGCAATCGCCTCCAGATCGGCGAGCTTCAGGAGCGGGTTGGTGGGCGTCTCGACCCAGACGAGCTTGGTGTTGGGGCGCAGAGCCGCCTTCACCGCATCGGGGTTGCCGAGATCGACATAGGTGATGTCGAGCCCGGCGGATTTTCTGCGCACGCGCTCGAAGAGGCGGCGGGTGCCGCCGTAGAGATCATCGGAAGCGACGATGTGGGAGCCATGCTCCAGCATGTCGAGCACGGTGGCGCTCGCCGCGAGGCCGGACGAGAAGGCGAAGGCCGCGGTGCCTCCCTCGAGATCCGCGATGCAGCGTTCGAATGCCATGCGGGTCGGGTTCTGCGAGCGGGCATATTCGAAGCCCTTGTGAACGCCCGGGCTCTCCTGCGCGAAGGTCGAGGTGGCGTAGATCGGCATCATCACCGCGCCCGTGGTGGGATCCGGCGACTGACCCGCATGGATGCAGCGGGTGGCGAAATCGAGCTGGTTGCGGGCGGTCATTATGGGTGGATCCGGAAGAAGTTGATGAGGTCGATGCGGGTGGCGAGGCCGACGAAGGAATCGCCGTCCATGATCACCGGCACGAGGCCGGCGGCGAAGAGGGGCAGAAGCTCCTTGACCGGAGCATCGGCGGAGATCGTCTGAAGGCGCGAGACCATCACGTCCCGCACGGGCTTGTCGAAGACGCTCTGGGGAGCGCCCTCGTGGGCGACCAGCGCATCCAGAATGTCGCTCTCGTCGATCAACCCGACCACGCTGCCGTTCTCGATCACGGGAAGCTGCGAGACATCGGAGGAGCGCATGCGGGCGAAGGCCGAGCGCAGGGTCTCACTGGGCGAGACGAAGATGGTGGCGCCTTCGCCGAAGGGGTTGATCACCACGTCCCGCGCGGTGCCGGTCGTCTTGCGGTCGAGCCAGCCTTCCTGGGCGATGAAGGCGTCGTTGAACACCTTCGACAGGTATTTCGCACCCGTATCGCACACCAGGGTGACGACGCGCTTCGGTTCCGTCTGCTCGCTGCAATAGCGTAAGGCGGCCGCCAGCAGGGTACCCGAGGAGGAGCCCGCCAGGATGCCTTCCTTGCGCAGCAATTCGCGGGCTGCCGAGAAGCTCTCCTTGTCGCCGATGGAATAAGCCTTCTTGACCAGGGAGAGGTCGCAGTTCGGCGGCACGAAGTCCTCGCCGATGCCTTCCACCGCCCAGGAGCCCGCCTCGGTCATCTGCCCGGTCTCGACCAGCGGGGCGAGGATGGAGCCCGCCGGATCGGCCAGCACCATGGCGGTCTTGGGCGACGCCTTCTTTAGATAGCGTCCGACGCCCGTGAGGGTGCCGCCGGAGCCGACGCCGACCACGACGGCATCCACGTCACCGTCCATACCCTCGAGGATCTCCGGGCCGGTGCTCGCTTCGTGGGCGGCCGGGTTGGCCGGATTCTCGAACTGGTTGATGTAGACGGCACCCGGCGTCCTGTTCGTGATCGTCTGGGCGAGGTCCTGGTAGTAGTCCGGGTGACCCTTGCCCACGTCGGAACGGGTGATGACCACCTCGGCGCCCAGGGCCTTGGCGTGCAGGACCTTCTCACGGCTCATCTTGTCCGGCACCACGAGAAGGGTGCGATAGCCCTTGCTGGCGCCGACCAGGGCCAGGCCGACGCCCGTGTTGCCGGCCGTCGCCTCGACGATGGTGCCTCCGGGCTTCAGGCGTCCGTCCGCTTCCGCCGCCTCGATCATGGCGCGGGCCGGACGGTCCTTGATGGAGCCGCTCGGGTTGGCGCTCTCCAGCTTCAGGAAGAGCCAGCACGGACCGGTATCGAGATTCGTCACCTCGACGAGGGGAGTCCTTCCGATGAGGTCCAGGGCACCACGGGCGGCCATTTTGCATCTCTCTGATGTAGAATAAATTATTTGTTTCTTTTTTGACGTGAAACAGGTTGGTTCTTATAGATCCTCGGGTGAATTGTCACCTGTCGTTCTCTCCCATCAACGGCGCTGGACCGGCTTTGGTCCCCGTGCGCCCATCCGGCGCCCTGCAGTTCCCGGCCGTCAAAGCGCAAAAAGGCCCCGTGCCGACCGGCAGGGGCCCTTTTCTTGCGACGTCGACGTCAGATGACGAAGAAGTCCTTGTAGGTCAGCTTGAGGTTCTTGGAGAGCTGCGCGAATTCCACAGCCTCCTTCGAACCCGATCCATCGGCATCGTAGCTGAGGACGCCCGTCTTCTTGTTGTAGATGAGGTAGTCATCCTTCTCCCGTGCCTTGGTGCCCGTGACGAAGAACTCCTTGTTCAGCTGCGTCGGGTTGGACAATGTCCCGCTTCCGAGCTTCCTGAATACCGCGTTGTCGAGCCAGAGGCTGTCGAGCGTGACGTTGAAGTCCTTGATCGTATCGAAGTTGACCTTGCGATCCGTGCCGGCCGTTCCAAGCTTGTCGCTGAACACGAAGGCGTCGCTGCCAGCATTCCCGTAAAGGACGTCGTTGCTGCCGTCGCCATCGATCACATCGTCGCCCGAGCCGCCGACGACCGTGTCCTGACCGCCGCCGCCATAGACCCAGTCGTTGCCGGAATCTCCGTAGACGCGGTCGTTGCCGCCGCCGCCATAGACATGGTCGCTGTCCGTGCCGCCATAGACCCTGTCGGCACCGTCGTCGCCGTAGAGCCAGTCATCACCGCTCTCGCCGTAGACCTTGTCGTTTCCGACGCCGCCACGGAGCTCGTCGCCGGCACCCCGGCCCTTGATGACATCGTTGCCGCCCAGGCCCTTCATGATGTTGATGTTGTCGTTGCCGACGAGGGTGTTCGCCTTGGAGTTGCCGTTGCGGCTCTCGGTCGCGACTGCAGGATTCGCGGGGTTGCTCGGCGTTCCAGGATTGCCCGGGGTTCCAGGATTGCTGGGCGTCCCTGGGCCGGGATTGCCCGGGTTGGTCGGAGTAGGCTCCCAGACGCCGTTGTTCAGACGCCCGTCCGAGAACTGCACGATCTCAATGGCTCGCAGAGTGTCGGTGCCGACATCCGAGCCAGTCACTTTCCATTCGTCGATTTTGATCGTGATGGTGTAGTCGGACTTCTTTCCGGTATAGATCACCGTGTCCGTGCCAAGACTCCCATCCAGGGTGTCGTTACCGAGGCCACCGACGAGCGTGTCGTTGCCTTCCAGACCAAACAGCTTGTTATCCTGATCGTTGCCCGTAATGACGTTGTTGAGCTGGTTTCCCGTACCTTGAAGGGCGGGTTTCGTCGGATCGGCAGGAGCAGTCAGAGTAAGGTTCTCGACGTTGGCAGCCAGAGGTTTATCAGGGGAGAAGGAGATCGAACTGACGACTGTGTCGATCCCGGCTCCCGCATCCTCGTTCACCACATCTCCTGAATGATTGACGTGGTAGACGTCGTTGCCCGCTCCCCCGTTCATCGTATCGGCCCCGGCGGTGCCGACGATCTCGTTGTTGCCTGCGTCACCGTTCCAGACAGGCCCCGGCATTAACTGAA
Organism: Microvirga sp. CF3016; assembly: GCF_036314085.1. Classification (NCBI taxonomy): domain Bacteria; kingdom Pseudomonadati; phylum Pseudomonadota; class Alphaproteobacteria; order Hyphomicrobiales; family Methylobacteriaceae; genus Microvirga; species Microvirga sp. CF3016. Next base: position 200,065 of record NZ_JAYGGM010000004.1, on the reverse strand, counting down.
GGTTCTGGTCGCTGGCGTGAACCTTCACCCCGCCGGACACGCGGAAGCTCTCGGAGTAGCCCCCGTCAGTGACCGTCCAGATGCCGCCGCCGGCGGAGAATAGAACCGCCTGGCTGGAGAAGCCGACGAATTCGATCCGGTCGCCTGCAAGCGCGTCGTTGCCGATGAAGTCGGCGATCGTTTCGTCCTGGAACTCGCCCTTGCGGAGAATGAACACATCGTCTCCCGCACCGCCGGTCAACGAGTCAGCTCCCGCGCCGCCGTCGAGCGTGTCGTTGCCGTCGAGGCCGTACAGCTTGTTAACGAGATCGTTGCCGATGATGGCGTTGTTGAGCTGATTTCCCACACCCTGGATGTTAGGTTTCAACGGATCGGTAGACGCAATCAGCGTCAGATTCTCGACATTGGCGGCCAGAGGTTTATCGAGGGAACCGGACACGGAACTGATGATCGTATCGATCCCGGCTCCGGCAGCCTCGTTCACTGTATCGCCGCTGTGATCGACATAGTAGGTGTCGTTGCCAAGGTCGCCGTTCATCGTATCGGCGCCGCCCAGGCCGTTAAGCACGTTGTCGCCGCCGTTGCCGTTCAGAACATTCCCGCCTGAGTTGCCGGTGGCGTTCAGGTTGGCTGACCCTGTCAGCGTCAGCTCCTCGACTTCAGCCGAGAGAGCGTAGCTGACCGAGCTGATCACGCGGTCGTAGCCGCCCAGTTCAATACCGTTCGCGTCCTTGCTGGCTTTCTCGACAATCAGGTCGGCCGCATCGTCGACATAGTATGTATCGTCGCCGTTGCCGCCATCGAGACTGTCGGCGCCTGCGCCGCCATCCAGGGTATCCTTGCCGTCATTGCCCTTGAGTGTATTGACGGCCGCATTACCGACAATCACGTTGTCGAGTCCGTTGCCGTGCCCGTTGATGGCGCCCGCACCCAGCAGGGTCAGGTGTTCCACATTGGAGGTCAGGGCGTAGGTGATGGAGGAGTAAACGTGGTCCGTTCCCTCTCCGGCATTCTCGATGACGACGTCGCCCGAATGGTTGACCGTGTATTCATCGTTGCCTGCGGCGCCCGCCATCGTATCGGCGCCATCAGTGCCGTCGATCGCGTTGTTGCCTATATCGCCGGTCCAGACATAGCCCGGGACCGAGATGGAGCCAGAGTTCATTCCGCTGATCGTGTTTCCGGAGACGACCGTGTTTGTCGGTCCGGCATCGTCATTGGTCTGCTCCTCCCGAACGCCATAGCGGGCGTTGACGGCGCCGGTCGACGAGATCACGTTGTTCAGGATTTGCGTGTTGTGAGAATAGTAGGTGTTCTGGGAATAATCGTCGTCGAAACGCAGGCGAATGTTGATCTCGTCGTAGACGCCATCGCCTTCCTGCGAGTTGTTGCGGATTCGGCTGTCCTGAACCGTAACGTCGTCCGATCCCTCGATCCGGACGCCCTGGCGCTGATTGCCGTAGATATCGACATCGGTGATGGTGATCTGCTCCGACAGCTTGACCAGGATGCCTTCCTTGCCGTTGTCGTGATACGAGCCGCCGATGATTTCGATATCGGAGACCCAGGGGATCTCGGTCGAGCCTGCAGGAGGAATGTTGCCGCGTTGGATGGTGAGACCGGCGCCGCCTGCAAGGACGCCTTGGTACATGTACCGGTAACCGTTGCCGTAAGCTTCGTTGTCTTTGAGGGTGAGGCCCGTCGTCTCGTTCTGAATGTTGAAGCCGTGGCGGTCATTGTTGTAGGCGACGTTGTTCTCGTAGGTGCCGCCCACGACGGCGTCCGCCACGAAGCCGTCAAGCCCGTTGCCGTGAGACTCGGAATTCTTGATCGTCATGCCGTAGGTGACTTCGTGCGGATTGATGCCGTAAGCCGTGCAGTTCATCACCTCCACGTTGTCGATCGTGATGTTGGTCTGCGTGCGGCCGGAGCCGTCCTCCTTGATGCCGCAAATGAAGCCGGCCTGGTGTCCGGTGTTGTGCTCCCGGTTGCCGTCGATGACGAGATTGGCGACCGTGACGTTTTCGACGGTCTCCAGTTCCGTTCGCACGATGCCGTTGATGCGCGCATTGAAATTGTCCACGAGCTTGATCGTGGAATCGCGTGTGCCCGCGCCGACGAGGGCAACGCCCGACATGAGCTCGACCGGACCCTTGGAAGGATTCGTCGGATCGCCACTCACCATATAGGTTCCTGAGGCGAGTTGGACCGTGACCTGACCCTCTGCCTTATGGCTTTCGTAATATGTGTTTGCGTCGGCAATCGCTTTATTAATGGCCGCCATGTCTTTCGTGGCATCGCCGGTCGGCGGATCAACATAGAAGATCATGATGAGGTCCTTAAGTGTTCAAGTATCGATGTGTCAGCGCGACCGCGAGCGTCGTCGTCACCGGAATCGATCCGGTGCGCGCATTGCAAATGCCGACTGTTTTGGGGACGCCGTCAGTGCGACGGCGTTGTTCAGGTTTGCGTCGCTGGTGATCTGGCGAGGCGGCGCTGCCGTAAGGACAGGTGACGCGTTCGGGTCTTCGAAGCGGGATCGGTTTCCGCCTCGCTGGAAGTCGTGAGCATCTTGGCGTGTTCCTCTGCGGTGTCGGCCTGATTACTCGGAATTAAATAGGCATAATCGCAGAAGTGAAATGGATCTATTTTATACGCGCGGGGCAATTCGGAGTTAAAGAGTCGAATGCCCTGAAGAGGTGTAATGCTGTCGAAGTATAAGCCTACCTCGAATGGGATGAAGCCTTTTTGATAGTGCCTCGATACCCCCATCGATCAGGTTGCAATTCCGATCGCCGCAGGGGCTCGATTATTTGATGAGATCGAAAAGCTGTCCTGAGCATTGGGCGACCAGGATCAACAGAAGGATGCCGAAGAACCACAGCCATGAGCCGCTCCGCTGCGGCTGGGCGACGGGCGGTTGCGGCTGCTGGGGGCGGATGACGGGCCTTGGAGGCGCAGGCAGACGCTCGATCAGTTCGGCCGATGCGGCGGAAATGGTGCCGGCTCGTCCGATGAAGCGGAAGCTCACAGGAATGCCGCCGACGAAGTCGACCTCGGCCGGCTGCACCGCCGCCTCATGGTGAACCCACCAGTATTCCTTGCGATCATCCATCCTGCATCCCCTCAAAATCGGCCCGGTAGCCTTCCATTGAGACCGCGTTGATCTAGAATTTCAGCACCTATAAAGCCAGCAGGCGAAAAGTTGAGTAGGTTTTCAGGAGATCCCATGAACGTTCTCGTGACAGGCGGGGCAGGGTATATCGGCGGCCATATGGTTCTGGCGCTCCTCGATGCGGGACACAACCCGATCGTGTTCGACAATCTGTCGACCGGGTTCCGCTGGTCGGTTCCGGAGGGTGTACCTCTCGTCGTCGGCGATGTGGGAGATTACGAGCTGGTCCTTCGCACGCTCCAGCAGCACCGGGTCGATGCCATCGCGCATTTCGCCGCCAAGCTCATCGTGCCGGAATCGGTCTCCGATCCCCTGGGTTATTATCTGAACAACACCGTCAAGAGCCGCTCCCTCATGGCGGCGGCCGTTGCCGCGGGAATCAAGAAATTCGTGTTCTCCTCGACGGCGGCCGTCTATGGCGACACCTCCGACAAGCCGATCGACGAGAACGCACCCTTGGGGCCCCTGTCGCCCTACGGGAGCTCGAAGCAGCTGACGGAGGTTATGCTGCGCGATGTCGCGGCCGCGCACGACATGCGCTATGTGGTGCTGCGCTACTTCAACGTGGCGGGCGCCGATCCGCAGATGCGCCATGGCCAGTCGACCGCGAACGCCACCCACCTGATCAAGGTGGCGGTGCAGACGGCGCTCGGCATGCGGTCCCACATGGAGGTATTCGGCACGGATTATCCGACGCCGGACGGAACCTGCATCCGGGACTACATCCATGTGAGCGACCTGATCGCCGCTCACCTGCAGGCCCTGACGCATCTCGACGGGGGGGGCGAGAGCCTGGTCATGAATTGCGGCTATGGGCACGGCTATTCGGTCTCCGAGGTCATCGAGACGGTGCGCAAGGTTTCCGGAAAGCCCGTGGAGGCGCGGATCGGTCCGCGGCGGGCGGGCGACCCGACGACGATCGTGGCGGATTCGTCCCGCATCCGCGCCAGGCTGGGCTGGGAGCCGCGTCACGACGACCTCGCCACTATCGTGGAGCACTCCCTGCGATGGGAAAGCATGCTCCGGGAGCGGAACCTGAAGCTCTGACGAGAGCTGGTTCCACTAACGTGGAATCATCTCTCTTCTTGGTTTGCGCATTTTTTGACAGCGAACCGGAGCCACTTCGCCGAAAAATGCTCTACCCGTGGATTGCCGGCTCTCGATAAGGGCGGGTTAAGAACCTCTGCCTCAAATGCTCGTTGAGGCGCCGGGCCGATTCCCGGCGCCGTCGAGCAACGTGGTCGGAGGGCGAGAGCATGGGCGAGGACAGGGGAACGGGCGTCAATGGAATTCTGCTGCTGAACCGCCTGCTTCTGGCCGGCTGCTTTCTGCCGGTCGCCATCGGGCGTCTGTCGAACATTTCCGGCCTGGCCGCCACCCTGACCCTCAAGGGCATGCCCTACGGAGACGTGGTGGCGACCCTGATCGTCCTGGCCGAGGTGTTCGGGCCTCTGGCTCTCATCTTCGGTTTCGCGCCGCGCCTGAGCGCCGCCGTTCTCATTGCGGCGCTCGTGGTGACGACCGGCACCATGCACCGGTTCTGGGACTATGCCGGCCTGAACCGGCAGGCCGAGCAGGCGGTGTTTCTGTCCCACCTCGGCGTTTTGGCCGGTCTCCTGTTCTATGGCCTGATGGGGCCGGGAGCCTGGAGCTGGCAGGGCTGGTGGCGGGGGCTCAGCGGCAAGGCAAAGCCCGCCAAGGGCAAGAAGAAGCAGCCGTCCCGCCCGCGGGCTCCCAAGCCCCGGCCTGCGCCGGTCCGGCCCGTGGCGGACGACCAGGACGAACTGGCGGATGCCGCGTGAGGCCTCTGGAATCGGCGTGCGCTATGGACCCGGTGGGTTTCGTCTGCAAGGCTCCTGCCTTCATTCAGCCTCTTATCCAAGCCATAAAGCCTTGCTGCGCCGTGCTTTTGCGCACGGGCCATCGGTGAATTCTCAGGTTAACAGTGGCGTCATGCTCCATTCGTCTGTGCGTTGCATTCTCGGTCTGTCCCTCGCTCTCGCGTGCGCATCTCCCGCCGCTGCCCAGCAGCCCTCCGATCCGGTGACCCGCTTCCTCGACGGCATCTTCAAGAAGCCGGGGGCGCCGGCCGGCAGCGCTCCCCAGCAGCCCGCGCCGCAGGCCACCCCCCAGCCGGCGGCGCGCCCCCAGGCGCAGCCGCAAGCGCGTCCGCAGCCCGCCAAGCCGAAGGCGACCGTGCAGAAGCCCCAGCCGGCACCCCAACGGGCCGCCCAGCCTCAGACCGCCACGAGACCCGAGCCGCAGCCGCGGGCGCCTGCTCCTGAGAAAGTGGAGGCGAGACCGGCCGCTCCTGAACCGCAGAAGCCTGCTTCTGAGCCCCCCGTGCAGGCGGCCGAGCCGGCCAAGCCCGCCACGCCGCCTCCCGCCAAGGTGGCCGAGCCGCCGAAGCCCGCCCGCGCGACCCCGGCCCAGGCCGTGCCTGCGCCGACCGCCGTCGCCGCGCCGTCCTCCGCTCCGACGCCGACCTCGCCGCCGGGCCCCCGTACGCCCGAGGAGGCCCTCGACCGGGTCAACGCCTATTTCAACAGCATCGACGTGATGTCGGCCTATTTCGTGCAGAAGAACCCCAACGGCCAGCAGGCCGAGGGCACGCTCTCCATGCGCCGCCCGGGCCAGTTCCACTTCGCCTACGCGCCGCCGAGCACCCTCGAGGTGGTCTCCGACGGGCGCAATGTGGCCATCCGCGACAAGAAGCTCGGCACCAACGACGTCTATCCGGTCGGGCAGACCCCCCTGAAATTCCTCGTCCAGGACAATATCGACCTCTCGCGGGACACCAAGGTGCGCGACGTGCAGGTGGGGCGCGACGGCGTGGTGACGGTCCGGTTCGACGACAGCGCGACGCTGGGCGGCACCTCGAAGATCACCCTGCGCTTCGACAGCCGGGCCAATGCGCTCAAGCAATGGACCATCATCGACGCCCAGGGCTACGAGACCACCGTGACCCTGTCGGGCCTCAACGTGACCTATCGCCGGGACGCGAGGGCAGGCCAGTAGGGCTTGAGGCCGTGCCCGTGGAAAGAGCGGCGTTCCGCCGATTTTTGGCCTAGCGCGCCGAGGATTTCAGTCTAGAACACGGCCAGCGCGCTATGCGAGCGCGGCGCCCGAAATCCTTGGCAGGTGAGCATGGTGGATCAAGCGGCCCTCGGAGCCTATGCCGGTTACGTCCTCGAGGACGCGACCATCCCGGAACTGCCGAACCACTATCGCGGCAAGGTGCGCGACAATTACGACCTGCCCGACGGGCGGCGCATCATCATCGCGTCGGACCGCATCAGCGCCTTCGACCGGAATCTAGCGGCCATCCCCCTGAAAGGGCAGGTGCTGACCCAGACCGCCAGGTTCTGGTTCGAGGCGACGGCGGATATCTGCCCCAACCACGTGATCGAATATCCGGATCCGAACGTGCTGGTCGGCCGCAGGCTGACCATCCTGCCGGTGGAGATCGTGGTGCGCGACTATCTCGCCGGCACCACGGGCACGTCGATCCTTTCCCTCTACAAGGCCGGCCAGCGCGAGATGTATGGCATCCGCCTGCCTGAGGGCATGCGCGACAACGAGAAGCTGCCGCAGACCATCATCACGCCGACGAGCAAGGCCTTCCACGGCGGCCACGACGAGCCGCTGACGCCGGCCGAGATCGTCGGGCAGGGCCTGCTGAGCAGAGAGCAGTGGCAGACCGTCTCCGACTACGCCCTCGCGCTCTTCGCGAAGGGCAGGGCAATGGCCCGCGAGCGCGGCCTCATCCTGGTGGACACCAAGTACGAGTTCGGCATCGACGAGACAGGCCGGATCATGATCGCCGACGAGATCCACACGCCGGACTCGAGCCGCTACTGGTTTGCGGAGAGCTACCAGGAACGCTTCGAGGCCGGCGAGCGGCCCGAGAGCTTCGACAAGGATTTCATCCGCACCTGGGTGGTCGCCCGCTGCGACCCCTACAAGGACGAGATCCCCGTAATCCCGCAGGACGTGGTGCTGGAAACCGCGCGGGTCTACATCGACGCCTTCGAGCGCATCACCGGCCAGCCCTTCGTCCTGCCGCCGGCGGACGTGCCGGTGCTGGAGCGGGTGCGGCGGAATTTGAAGGGATATTTCTGAAGCCGGTTGACGATCCGGCCTGGTGCTCGTATTTTGCGCCCCATGATCACCGGTCGCACCAGCTTCACGAACTATTTTACGCCGTCCCCATAGGGCGGCTCCGTTCGGTTGCGACCAGACGTTCGATGCCGCCGCTCTCCGGCGGCATCTTCATTTGGTGATCAGGTCTCCGGGCAGCGGCTCCCGCCAATCCCCAGGAGACGAAACGATGAGCACTCCCAAATCAGACTTCCTGAAGACGCTGACCGAGCGCGGCTTCATCCATCAATGCACCGACCTCGACGCCCTCGACGGGCGGCTCTCCGCCGGGCCGGTGGCCGCCTACATTGGGTTCGACGCGACGGCCGACAGCCTGCATGTGGGCAGCCTCGTGCAGATCATGGCCCTGCGCTGGCTCCAGAAATCCGGCCACAAGCCCGTCGTGCTCATCGGCGGCGGCACCTCGCAGATCGGCGATCCGAGCTTCCGCGATGCGAGCCGGCCTCTGCTCGATGGCGAGCAGATCGCCCGGAACGCCGCCGGCCTGAAGCAGGTCTTCTCCCGCTACCTCGCCTTCGGCGACGGGCCGACCGACGCGGTGATGGTGGACAATGCCGATTGGCTCGATCCCCTGCGCTACCTGCCGTTCCTGCGCGACTTCGGCACCCATTTCACGATCAACCGGATGCTGAGCTTCGACAGCGTGCGCCAGCGGCTCGAGCGCGAGCAGCCCCTGACCCTGCTCGAGTTCAACTACATGGTTCTCCAGGCCTTCGACTTCCTCGAGCTGTCGCGCCACCACTCGTGCGTGCTGCAGATGGGCGGCTCGGACCAGTGGGGCAACATCGTCAACGGCATCGAGCTCGCCCGCCGCATCGACCAGCGCCAGCTCTTCGGGCTCACCACGCCGCTGCTCACCACCTCGGCGGGTGCCAAGATGGGCAAGACGGCGACCGGCGCGGTGTGGCTCAACGCCGAGAAACTGAGCCCCTACGCGTTCTGGCAATTCTGGCGCAACACGGAGGACGACGATGTCGCCCGCTTCCTTCGCCTCTTCACGGAACTGCCCCTCGACGAGGTGCACCGTCTCGGGCAGCTGAAGGGAGCCGAGATCAACGAGGCGAAGCGGATCCTCGCCCATGAGGCGACGCGGCTCGCCCACGGCGAGGCGGCAGCACGGGACGCGGCAGACACCGCCCGCCGCGCCTTCGAGGAGGGTGAGAACGCGTCCGGGCTTCCGAGCATCGGCGTCCCCCGCTCCGAACTCGATGCCGGCGTCACGGTCGCGCAGCTTCTCGTTCGCGCGGGCCTTTCAAGCTCGAAGAGCGAGGCACGCCGCCTGGTCCTCAACAGCGGGGCGAGGCTCAACGGCAAGGTCGTGCAGGATGCGGATGCTCATGTCGACACCGCGGATCTCACGGATGGAGCCCTGAAGCTGACGGCGGGCAAGAAACGGCACGTGCTGGTGCATGTGAGCGGTTGATCGAGAAGCACTCCGTTGTCATCCCCGGCGGTCCGCAGGACCGGGAAGGGGATCCACCATGCGCTCAGCGCTTGATCGTGGATCCCCTTCCCCTCCGATGGCCTCGCCATCTCCGGCCGGGAATGACACTGCGGCACTACTCCTAATCGGGATCACCGGCACAAGGCCGGTGATGACGTGGTGAGGGAGGTGGACGGGGCTCACCGAGCACGTCGTTGCGTCGAAAGAAAACGCGCAACCACCTTCGCCACATCCCTGGGCCGCTCGACGGGCAGCATATGGGTCTCGCGCTTGAAGAGCTGCAGCCGCGCGGACGGGATGTGCCGCGCGGTCTCCTCGATCGCCGCGACGTCGAAGAAGGGATCGCGCGTCGCGCCGACGATCAGGGTCGGCGCGGCGACGCGGGAGAGCCAGGACGGGTCGCAGCCGAAATCCTCGCCCGCGACGGCATTGAGACCGCGCACGATGGTGGCCGGATCGTTCATCGTCTCGTGCAGCCGTGTCCGCTCCTGCCGGAAGCGCCAGCGGATCAGCCAGTTGAGCCACGGGCGGCGGAAGACCAGGCCGAACTCGTCCAAAAGTCCTTCGAAATCGCCTTGCCACGCATGGTCGATCTGCCGGTCGACGCTGCGGCGTCCCTCCGGCGAGAAGCGGTGCGCACTCACCATCAGGATCAGCTCCTTCACCACATCGGCGTGGTCCGCGGCCAGCCGCGCGGCGACGAAGCCGCCGAAGGAGATGCCCATCACGGTCGCGGGGCCGATCTCGTCCCGCAGGATCCGCGCGACGTCCCCGACGATCGTCTCAATGGAATAATCGGCGCACGGCGCCGGATCGTAGCCCAGAATGTAAACGGCTCTGTCGGCTGGGAGCAGGCGTGCGATGCGCCTGGCGTCCCTCTGCGCACGCGCCGGGGTAGGGCGTCGGACGAAAGCCTGCCCGCCGTTGAGCACGACGATGGGATCGACGCCGGATCCTGATTTCACAAAGGGAATTCTGTCGAGGAACAGACCCGTATCGAATGTTCTCATGGACGTATCGCCGGAGAGGAGCCCGTTGCAGCGCCTGTGTCCGGTCGGATCGCGCTGCGCAGGAATGTCGACAAACATCTGTCTTGGTCGGTGATGCTTCGATGCGTGACCGACAGGGCGCGCCAGTCATGCGGCTGGAGCGGCAGAAAAGACAGGAATGGAGCCGGCGGACACTGGAAGAGTGGCGGCGGCTTGCGGGCCGGGACAGTGTTCCTAAAGGCAACCGGCCGTTACGTCAACTGCCGAGGTTGCGTTTCGGATCAGGCGCCGAGCGAAACGGCCGGAAGATCCTCAATGGCAGGCTTGGCGAAGAGGAACCCCTGAAACAGGCTGATTCCGGCATCCCGCAGCGTCGAGAGTTCCGCCTCCGTCTCGATGCCCTCGGCGATGATCGTGATGTTCAGGGCGCGCGCCATCACCAGGATGCCGGCGATGATGGCTTGGCGCGCGGCGGAATCCCCGATACCGCGGACGATCTCCATGTCGATCTTGATGAGATCGGTCTGGAAATTGGCGAGGAGATTCAAGCCCGCATGCCCGGCGCCGAAATCGTCGATGGCCGTGATGAACCCGAGGCGCTTGTATTCCGCGATGATCCGGGCCACGTGCTTCGTGTCCGCCATGCGCTCGTTCTCGGTGAACTCGAACATGATCCGTCTGGTGTCGAACCCCACGCGGCGGGCGGTCTCCAGGGACGTTCTGATGCAGGCCGCAGGCTCATAGACGGCGTTCGGCATGAAGTTGATGGAAAGCCGGGTCTCGTCGGTTTTCGGGAAGAGGCGGCCCGCCAGCTCGATGGCCTTGACGCGGCAGGCCTGATCGAACTTGTACTGCCGGCTGTCATCGACCTGGCTCAGAATCTGCCAGGCGGATTGCCCCTGCGTGCCCCGGACCAGGGCCTCGTAGCCCCAGACCACTCCCCGGTCGAGATCGACGATGGGGTGGAACGCCATGGTGAAATCGAACGGGAGCGGTTCGCCGCTCCGGCACCCCTGACATCCCACCTTCGTATCCACTGACGTTTCCATTCCGAGCATTGGCGAATTCCACACGGCACTATGGGAGAAGGATCTTGCGATTGCCCTAACGTGAGGAAAGGCACATCGCGATCATGGGCATTCGGGCAATCTTGCCGCCTGTCGCAGCCCCAACCCTGCGTCGACAGATCGAAGATAAAGCCGAGTGCCGTCTTGGGTCGGGCTGCCGGAGGCACGTTGTCGCGAGGAATGCGGGAGCCCTTCTCATGACCAGCAGCCGATTTGCCTTTCCGCCCTCGGGCGATGCGATCTTCCTGACCGATGGCGGTCTCGAGACAACGCTCGTCTTTCTCGACGGCGTCGATCTTCCCTGCTTTGCGGCATTTCCCCTTCTGCGCAGCGAGGAGGGCCGGGCGAGGCTCGAACGCTATTTCGAGCCCTATATCCGCACCGCCGTGGAGCGGGATGTCGGCTTCATCCTCGACACGCCCACCTGGCGGGCCAACACGGATTGGGCCGCGAAGCTCAATGTCCCGCCTGCCGAACTGGCGAGCATGAACGAAGAGGCCGTGCGCTGGGCCTCCGGCCTGCGCGACCGGCTTTCGGATACCCGGGATCGTATCCTGATCAACGGCGTCGTCGGCCCGCGCGGCGACGGCTACCGAGCCGATGCGCAGATGACCGCCGAGGAGGCGCAGGCCTATCATGCGCCGCAGGTGGAAGCCTTTCGCGAGGGCGCCGCCGACCTGGTCAGCGCCGTCACCATGAACTACGCCGAGGAGGCCATCGGCATCGCGCGGGCCGCGGAGGCTCTCGGCCTGCCGGTGGTGATCTCGTTCACGGTCGAGACGGACGGTCGGCTCGCGTCCGGCGAGACGCTGCAATCGGCCATCGAGCGGACGGACCGCGAGACCGGCCATGCTCCGGCCTATTACATGATCAACTGCGCGCACCCGAGCCACTTCGACGGCATTCTGTCGGAGCGCGATGGATGGACCCGGCGAGTCCGGGGGCTTCGCGCCAATGCCTCGGCCAAGAGCCATGCCGAGCTCGATGAAGCCACCGAGCTCGACCCGGGCGATCCCAACGATCTCGCCCGGCGCTATCGCGGGCTGCGGGAGCGCCTGACGCAGCTTTCCGTGCTCGGGGGATGCTGCGGCACCGACCACCGCCATATCGCGGCGATCTGCGAGGCCTGCGTTCCGGCGTCAAGCCGTGCTGCGTGACGAGGGCTCGCTCTCGCCCTTGTGCCGGTCCCAGGGCCAACGTCCCTCGATCTCGACTTCCAGCGAGAAGCTGAGGAAGGTCCGGATGAGGACGATGCCGCCGAGGATGAGCAGGCTCTGGAGCGACGGCTCGATGGCCACCGTGTTGATGATGTCGGCGGCGACGAGGAACTCGAGCCCGAGCAGGATCGCGCGACCCACATTGGAGCGATAGAGGTTGAAGGCCTCCGAACCCGAGCGTCCGCGCAGGATCTGCCAGAACACCGCGAGGCTCGATCCGAGGATTCCGAGAACGATGATGGCGATCCCGCCGACCTCGATGGCGCGCGTCGTCAGTTTGAGCGCCGAGAAAAACCATTCATCCATGAGCGATCCTTGAGCTTCATGGACATAGATTCATAGGACAGGGAGGCGAAGGCTCCAGCGGCACAGGCTGAGAAAAGAAGAGCCGCCGGAGCTTCCACGTCATTACCGGCCCTGTGCCGGTGATGACGCCGAGGGTCTGGAGACTTCTAAAGCCAGCCTCTCACTCAGTGGGATCAGGTGAAGCCGGGTTTGCTCGGCAGTCCCATGCGCTTGAACATCATCACCACCGGGCACATCCCCGTGAAGGAGGCCTGCACCAGATGGGCGCCGAGAATTCCGGTGAGCCAAAGCCAGTTGATGTTCACATAGACGGCGAGCAGGACGCTGACGATGATGAGCCCGCCGACGGTCAGAAGGATCGCGCGTTCGACTGTCATGGTATGCCTCCGGAAGAGACCAGACGATCTTACCTCAAGCCTGACAGGGGCAAAAGAAAAAGGGCCAGCCGGAGGCTAGCCCTTTTGATCCATATGCAACTCGCTTAGTAAGCCGAAGACACTCGCATTTCATCCTCCACGTCGAACAGACGCTGGCCCTGGAGCACGACCACGGGCGAGCCGACAGGCACGCGGCTGTGGAGGTCGATGATGTCCTGGTTGAACAGCCGGATGCAGCCGCTGGACACCGACTGGCCGATCGACCAGGGCTCCGTGGTGCCGTGGATGCGGTACATGGTATCGCGGCCTCCCTCATAGAGATAAAGCGCGCGTGCGCCGAGCGGATTGTTCAGGCCGCCGGCCATGCCGCCGGCCCACTTGGCATTGCGCTCCGGCTCGCGGCGGATCATGGCGGCGGTCGGCGTCCAGTTCGGCCATGTGGCCTTGCGGCCGACCCGGGCGCGACCGCCCCAGGCGAGGCCTTCCTTGCCGACGCCGATGCCATAGCGGATCGCCCGGCCACCCTCGCGCACGAGATAGAGATAGCGGGATGCCGTATCGACCACGATGGTGCCGGGCTCCTCGCGGCCGTAATAGGCGACCTCGCGGCGCAGGAAGCGCGGATCGACCTCGGAGATGTCGGTGGCCGGCAGCGGATGCGGCTCGTCGGGCCGAGGACCGTACATGGCGGCATAAGCGGGATCGATGCGGCGCACGGCTTGCTGCGGCGGCGTCTGCGTCGACACGCAGGCGGCCAGGGCCATTGGAAGAAGAACCGCGAGAAAGCGGATCGCGTTTTTCAACGGTGACGGGCTCGAAGCCAGAGCAGCAAACATCAGTGGGGTGACCTGCAGTTTCTGTTTTTGGGGTTCATCTGCCGACGTCTGAAAGCGGCAGCGTTACTCATGAAGAGACATAGCCTAGCGGGTGACGACAAGGTGGATCTCACGTGGCGGAAATGTGGCAAAGGTCCGGTGTGGTTTGCAAGACACAGTATTTTGAACGCCTTGATCCATTTCGTTTGTAACGGGTTAACTCTTCGGGCAGGTGCGTTAAGGTTTCTGTCCCAATTCGGTCACCAAGCGAGCGTTCTTCATGCGGCCTGTACCCATTCAGATGCTCACGGTCTGCGGCATCGCGGAATTACCGGATCAGCGCGACCGGTCCGTGACGCACGTTCTGTCCATTCTCGACCCGGATCATCCCGACCCGGAGGCGTTCGGCGCCTACGATCCGCATCACAGAACGATCCTGCGCTTCCACGACATCATCGAACCGGTGCCGGGCATGATCCTGCCCACGCCGAAGGACGTGGAGGCGGTCCTTCAGTTCGGAACCGAGGTGGCGAGGGGAGGGGCCGAACATGCGGAGGGGCACCTGCTCGTCCACTGCCATATGGGCGTCTCGCGCTCGACCGCCGCGATGCTGACGCTCATGGCTCAGGCCAATCCGCACGAGAGCGAGGATGTCCTGTTCGAGCGGCTGGCGGAGATCCGTCCCCAGGCCTGGCCGAATTCCCTCATGGTCGATTTCGCGGATGATCTCCTGTCGCGCAACGGGCGGCTCACCGATGCGCTGCGGCGGCACTACGGGCGCCAGATCCGGCGCATGCCGAACTACGTCCAGCTGATGCACGATCTCGGCCGCGGCCGCGAGGTGGAGATGGCGGCTTGAAGGAGCTGTGCACGGAACTCGCGAGTTGTCTCAGCCATCGGCCCGACACTCTTTCGCCCGGCATCACCGGGCTCGTCCCGGTGAGCCTGATCGTATGAGGCGTCACCTTGTCATTCCCGGCCGGAGCGTCAGCGGAAGGGAAGGGAATCCAGGGCGCTGAGCGCGGGAGTGGATCCCCTTCCCGCACTTCGTGCGCCGGGGATGACAGCGACGCGCTTCATTCCGCGCGACGCCTTTCCGATCGAGATGGCCGGGACAAGCCCGGCCATGACGTGAGAAGGGGTGATGCCCAGGAGCTTTCTGCGGCCCGGTTAACGCACGGACCCCTTTCCAAGCGTGCCGAACTTCGCGTCCACCTTTGCCGGGAGAGGCGCAGCCTCGTCGTTCGCCAGCTCTTCGATGATCGGGCAATGGGGCCGGGAATCGCCGTGACAATTCCTGGCGAGATGCTTCAGGGTCGAGGCCATCTCCTGCAGCTCCCGGATCTTGCGCTCGAGCACGCCGACATGGTCGAGCGCGATGGCCTTCACGTCCTTGCTCGCCCGCTCGCGGTCCTGCCAGAGGGAGACGAGATCGGCGATCTGTTCGACCGAGAAGCCGAGATCCCGCGCGCGCCGGATGAAGCGCAGGGTATGCACGTCGTGGTCCGAATACACCCGGTATCCCGACTCGGTGCGGACGGTTTTCGGGATCAGCCCGATGGACTCGTAATAGCGGATCATCTTGGCCGAAACGCCCGAGGCCGCGGCTGCCTGTCCGATATTCATGCGACACCTTCGACGGGTTGAGAGTGAGCGGCGGCCTGCGCGGACGCCACGGGCGCCTTGAAGCCGCGCAGGCGCAGGGCATTGCCGAGAACGAAGACGCTGGACAGCGCCATGGCTCCGGCCGCGAAGATCGGCGACAGCAGGGTGCCGTCGACGGGATAGAGCACGCCCGCGGCGACCGGTATCAGCAGCACGTTGTAGGCGAAGGCCCAGAACAGGTTCTGCCGGATGTTGCGGATGGTCGCCTTCGACAGGGCGATGGCGTTGACGACGCCGCGCAGGTCGCCGGACATGAGCACCACGTCGGCGCTCTCGATGGCGATGTCCGTGCCCGTGCCGATGGCAATGCCGATATCGGCCTCCGCCAGAGCGGGCGCATCGTTGATGCCGTCGCCCACGAAGGCAATGCTGCCGTGCTGCCGGCGCAGGCGCTTGACCACCTCGACCTTGCCGTCGGGCAGAACCTCGGCCGCCACCGCGTCGATCCCGATGCGCCTCGCGATGGCCTCGGCGGTCCTGCGGTTGTCGCCGGTGACCATGGCGACCTTCAGGCCGAGCGCATGGAGCGCCGCAACGGCTTCCGGGGTCGACGGCTTGATCGGATCGGCGACCGCCACGACGGCGGCGAGCTTGCCGTCGATGGCGGCATAGAGCGGGCTCTTGCCCTCAGCGCCCAGGCGGGCAGCAACCTCGGCGAAGCCGGCGACGGAGACGCCGAGCTGCGTCATGAAGCGATCCGCCCCCACGGCCACCCTTCGACCCTCGACCAAGCCTGAGACGCCGAAGCCCGGCACGGCCTCGAAGCTCCCGGTCGGCGGCTGGTCCAGTCCCCGCCGCTCGGCGGCCGCCACGATAGCCTGGGCGATCGGGTGCTCGGAGCGGCGTTCCACGGCCGCGACCAGCCGCAGGGCCTCGGCCTCGGAGACGCCGGGAGCCGTCACGAAATCGGTCAGCTCGGGGCGCCCCTGAGTGAGGGTGCCGGTCTTGTCCAGGGCGACGACCCCGACTTCCTTGAGGCTCTGCAGGGCCTCGCCCTGGCGGAAGAGAACCCCGAGCTCCGCCGCCCGGCCCGTGCCGACCATGATGGAGGTGGGGGTCGCCAGGCCCATGGCGCAGGGGCAGGCGATGATCAGCACGGCGACCGCATTCACCAGCGCGAAGGTGAGGGCAGGCTCTGGACCGAGGAGGAGCCAGACCAGGAAGGTGAGGGCGGCTGCCGCCATGACGGCGGGCACGAACCAGGCGGTCACCCGGTCGACGACGGCCTGGATCGGGAGCTTCGAGCCTTGAGCCTGCTCGACCATGCGGATGATCTGGGCCAGGACCGTGTCGGCGCCGATGCGGGTGGCCCGGAAGGTGAAGCTGCCGGTCCGGTTGATGGTGCCGCCCACCACTTCGCTACCATGGGACTTCTGCACGGGCACCGGCTCGCCCGTGATCATGGATTCATCGACATAGGAAGAACCTTCCACCACCTCACCGTCCACCGGCACCTTCTCGCCGGGACGGACCTGGACGCGATCGCCGATCAGGACCTGGTCGAGGGGAATCTCCAGGACCTCGCCGTCCCGCACCACGCGGGCGGTCTTCGCCTGCAGCCCTATGAGGCGCTTGATCGCCTCGGAGGTGCGGCCCTTGGCCTTCGCCTCGAGGAACCGGCCGAGCAGGATCAGGGTCACGATGACGGCGGCCGCCTCGTAATAGACGTTGTCCATGCCGGCAGGCAGGAAGCCGGGCAGGAAGGTCGCCATCACGGAATAGGCATAGGCGGCGCTCGTACCGATCACGACCAGCGAGTTCATGTCCGGCGACCCGCGCAGCAGGGCAGGGATGCCCTTGCGGAAGAAGCGCAGGCCCGGGCCGAACAGAACCAGGGTGGTCAGCGCGAATTGCAGGTACCAGCTGGTACGGTGCCCGAGCGTTCCCATCACCCAATCATGGATGGCGAGAATGAAGTGGGATCCCATTTCGAGAACGAAGACCGGCAGGGTGAGGATTGCCGCGATCAGCACAGAGCGTCGCAGGGCGGAAATCTCGACCTCCCGGGCCTGCCGTTCCCGGTCGACTTGACCCTCGTCGCGTTGAACGGGCTTGGCCTCATAGCCCGTCTGCTCGACGGCCCCGATCAGGCGGTCCACGACGTCTGCTCGACCGAAATAGCGGACGGAGGCGCGCTCGGTGGCGAGGTTGACGGAGGCATCGACCACGCCGGGCACACGCCTGAGCGTCTTCTCGACCCGGTTGACGCAGGACGCGCAGGTCATTCCGTCGATCGTGAGCTCGATCGTATTCTCCGAGGGCTCGTAGCCGGCAGCCCGGATGGCGTCCGCAACCGCCGTCGGACTGGCCTCGGAGGAGGCGAACTCCACATGCGCTCGTTCCGTCGCCAGGTTGACGTTGGCAGCCATGACGCCGTCCACCGAGCGGATCGCCTTTTCCACACGGCCGACGCAGGAGGCGCAGGTCATGCCCTGGATGGGAATGTCGATGCTGTCGATTGGGGCGGGCGTGCCGGCGGCCATGGTGAATCTCCTGATCCCTATATGGGACCAGGGTGTAATCCTTCCAATCATGGGAAGGTCAAGCGGTTTCAGAAATGGGTTTCGGACATGCGGCGTCTCTCCCGTGCTCACCCTCGACGTCATGGCCGTCCCGGACGTGATGCGGTGATCGGTCCCAGCCCTTCTACTGTCAGACTCACTCTCTCCCTCGTCCCGGCCATCCCGATCTTTTGGAGCACCGCGCTTTTCCGATCGGGATCACCGGCACAAGGCCGGTGATGACGGGACGGGTAGCAGGAGCGGGGTGGCACTGCTGTGACGCAACGCTATGTTCTCACTTTGTTCTTGACACGGTGTTGCATCTGAGCTATACTCTTGTGCAGATCGGTTCCTGCGAGGGGCGCGCTCGCGAGGCGTCGCAGTGACGGGAGCCGGCACGGTCCTGCGGCAGGCCTCGCACGCCTGGGAGCGCAGGAGGCCGACCTTGGGTGTCGTCCCAGCTGGTCCGCCTGAAAAGAACCGTGCGCGAGGCGCCGTCCGGCTCTTCCATCTCCCACCATCATCATCGAGCCGGGCTGCCACTCGCGCCACCCTCGATCGTCCTTCCGGCTCAGGGCTCACCAGCCCTGGGCCTGAAGGTGCTGGCTCGTTGACATCACCACAGGTCACCAGAACCGTCTGCGGCACGCCCGGCGTGTCATGCCCGGCCGGAGAGGGCGAACGCCCTCGCAGGGGAAGGGATCCACGATCAGGCGCAACGCCAAGGATCCCCTTCCCGCACTGCGTGCGCCGGGGAGGACACCCGCGGCGTCACGGCCAGCCCCGTCCCGATCGGAAGGGCGCCGTGCTTCAAACAAGCGAGATCACCGCCACAAGCCCGGTGGTGACGGCGCGGGTGGCGAGCCCGGGGAGAACGAGGGAGAGGAACAGGGTCAACCCTGTTCCAGCACCTTAGAAGAGTGCGTCGCCTCACACGAGCGAGGTCACCGGCACCGCCTCCCAAAAGTCGTCCGAGGAGATGATGGCGAAGGATATTAATGGCAGGGCGGACGAACTGCCTGTGCGGGTTCGACCGGCTCCGTCCCGCTCCCACCCGCAGGGGAACCAGGCCCGAACCTGGGTCATTGATCCGACACGTTTGCCGCCTAGGGGCGAGGACAATTTCCTGCTTGTGCCGCATGCCGCGGTGCTCTTACCTGTAACGAACGATAAAGCCGGTGCCGACCTTTGAAGCATAGCGACAAACAGGGGCGAACCCTTCGGATCCTCACCTACAACGTCCATCGCTGGCTCGGCACGGACAGGCAGATCTCACCGCAGCGGATCGCGGAGGTCATCGCCTCCTGCGACCCGGATATCGTCGCCCTGCAGGAGGTTCGCGTCGGCCGCGCGAGAGCAGGGGAGATCGATCAGGCCGCGGCCGTGGCATCCCGGCTCGGCATGGACCTGCATTTCCAGCCCACGATCCGTATTCTGGGCGAGCAATACGGCATCGCCGTTCTGGCCCGTCACGCCTCCAGGATCGTGAGGTCGGGGCGCCTGCCCACGCAATCGACGAGGCCGTCCTTCGAGAAGCGCAGCGCCCTCTGGGTGGCCGTCGAGGTCGATGGCCAGACGATCCAGGTCATCAACGCTCACCTGTCGCTGCGCTCCGGGGAGAGGCGAACGCAGGCGGCCGCTCTGATCGGGCCGGATTGGATCGGCCATCCGGATTGCGCCGAACCGGCCGTGTTGCTGGGCGACTTCAACGCGCCGCCGTACTCCCGTTCCTACCGCCTGATCGCAAACCGGATGCAGGACGCCCAGTTGTCCAATTCCTTCGGGGAGCCGCAACCGACCTTCCATACAAGGGCGCCCGTCCTGCGGCTGGACCATGTCTTCGTGACGAAATCCATCCAGGTGGTCGATGCCGGGCCGGTGCGAAACTCTATGACCCGGGTCGCGTCCGATCATTTCCCCCTTCTGGCGGAGCTGCGCGTGCGCAAGCGGCACGGGGTTTCAGCGGCAAGCCAAGCCCGTGAGGGCGAACTCCTCTGACCATTGGGCACCGGGTCGGAAGAGCGGAGCGACCGCGCCACGGCTCTTAGGGCATCCAAAACCCTTGCCACGGAACCTCAGGGCGGCTAGGCACCCGGTGCCATGCTTCCTGTTTCCGTTTTCATAATTGCCAAGAACGAGGCCGATCGGATCGGAGCGACCATCCGCGCCATCCGAAGCCTGACGGACGATCTCGTCGTGATCGATTCGGGCTCGACGGACGGAACCCAGGCGGTGTCTCAGGAACTCGGCGCCCGGGTGATCTTCAATCCCTGGCCGGGATACGGGCTCCAGAAACGCTTCGCGGAGGACCAGTGCCGGCACGAATGGCTGCTGAACCTCGATGCGGATGAAGAGGTCTCGCCGGAGCTGCTGGCCGAAATCCGCGGGCTGTTCGCTCATGGAGAGCCGCCCTGCCAGGCCTACGGCATTCGGATCGCCGAAACCTTCCCGGGGGAGACCGCTCCCCATCCCCTGGCCTATCGGGTCGCGCCCGTCCGGCTCTATCGCCGGGACGCCGGCCGGTATTCGTCCTCGCTCGTCCATGACCGGGTCGACCTGAAGCCGGGCGTCAAGATCGGCAAGCTCAAGGGGCTCGTGCATCACCGATCCGTGCGCTCCCTCGGCGACCAGCTCGCCAAGCTCAACAGCTACACCGACCAGCAGGCCGTCGACCTCGAGGTGAGGGGGATCTCGATCCCCACATGGCGGGTCTATTTCGAGTTTCCGGCGGCGTTCCTGAAGGCCTATTTCGGCCGGCTGCACTTCCTGCGCGGCACCTATGGCTTCCTGATCGCCATGAACTACGCCACATGGCGCCACCTGCGCCTGGCGAAGCACTATGAGCGCAAGCGTTTGGGAGCCCTCGCCAAATCCGGAGCCCGGACGGAGCGGGCCTAGAGCATCGGACCCAAATGTGGATTGCACTTTTGGGATCTGATCCGATGCTCCATTCTTTGACGAGCGCATCGTCGAGCGCGTCCCTGGGGGGCCGCACGTTGCGTTAGGCGGGCTGCGGGATCAGAGAGCCGCGACGACTTGGATCTCGAGCTTGTAATCTGGGTTGGCCAGCTTGGCCTCGACACAGGCGCGCGCCGGCGTCTGACCGGGGACGGCCCAGGCGTCCCAGACTGCGTTCATCTCGTCGTAGAAGGCGATGTCCGCGAGCCAGATCGTCGCCTGCAGCAGCTTGGACTTGTCGCTGCCGATCTCGACAAGGGACTGCTCGACCTGACCGAGGACGTCCCGGGTCTGTTCGGAGACCGAGAGGCCCAAGGTCGTCTCAGGCACATAGCCCGAGAAATAGGCCGTCCCGTCGTGGATCACGAGATCGCTGTAACGGGCTGCAACGCCGATCCGCCGGATGTCTGGCACGCTCTGGTCTCCCCTGTCCGATCGCCGTCCCGGCTCCTACCACAGGTGGCCACGCGGAGGACAGCCGAAGGTCCGCGAGACGGTCGATTCATGGAAAAGGGAAGGGAGTGGATGGCGGAGACGGAGGGATTCGAACCCTCGATACCCTTTTGGGGTATGCTCATTTAGCAAACGAGTGCCTTCAGCCGCTCGGCCACGTCTCCAGGCGAAAAGGCCGGATCTGGGATCCCGCTTCGCAGGTGGCGCAATAGACGCGAACAGGGTCTCTTCGTCAAGGTCCAAAATCGCCCGATTAGGCCCGCCCGAGAGGGAAAGCCCTTGCCGAGCTCAAGGGATCGGGGTTCACCAGAACAGGTGGGAGAGGGCGAGACTCGCAAGCCCGATGCCGGACAGGAAAACGGGAAACCACTTCGGGCATGAGCACTCTGCTTCGTTGACTTCCACCCGTTCCTCCCTGCGGTGCGTGAGCATGACCCATGAAAGCGGGTATGGACTCAGGAGGGAAGGGGCACGGGTGGTCAAATATGATGTCTAACGCCTAAATCCTCGGCATTCTGGACGCCGAGGGAGCGGGAGCCGCCGTCGTTCACGAGACAGGTGCCATCTCGGCCGTTTCGTAGAGACGCCGGATCTCGTCGAAGCTGCGGATGGCCGGGGCAGACTGCCGGACGATCACGGCGCTCAACTGCCTGAACTTGTCGTCGGCCCAATCCTCGACGACCAGGGCGATGGCCTCCCGAAGCGGCAATGTCGCGATTTTACACGCCATGTTCATGCCGGCCGATCGCTCGAACGGGCGGCTTAATGCAAGAAGATCCACCATCTCGTCGAAATCGTGGGCTGCGGTCACAATGCTCTCCACTGCAAAGGCTCGATCAATCTCGGCCATTGGCAGCCAATTGTGGCAACCAAATGCCCAAGCTTGCGGTAGGCTTGCCTGACGAGCAGAAGTTCAGCGGAAAAGACGCATCCAGCCTAAGGCACGATCCTCCGTGCCGGATAACGGAAGTGCTTGAGCAACTCGTCGTTGTGGCCGACCAGCAGCGCGGCTTCCGAGGGAAGGGCGTCCTCGGTCACGCGTTCGAACCCTGAAAAGAAGCCGAGGAAGGTCGTGTTCGGAAGGCTCATGAGGAGGATCGACTGGCCCGACGCCGGATCGCACGCAGCGGCGAGCATCATCTGCTTCGGGCCGCCGAGCTTGACGAAGAGCTCTTCGAACTGATCCTGCGTCTGGCTCCAGTCAGCAGGGCCAATGACCTTCTTCGCCCAAAGCATATGCCCAGTCCTGCGCCCGAGGAAATCCTCACGGGTCAAATCCTAGCCTAGTCTGCGTCGACAGGCGAGAGACGGTACAGGAGCGATCGCAGCAAGGCCTGTGAGGAGGAAACGCGTTTAATCGGGCGAGGGCAGGGGCTGCCATCGCTCCTTCCGATCCCCGTCGTCCAATCGGGCCAAACCCGGAGAGGCAAGGATGACCCTAGTTCAGGCTCTCCTTGCGGGTCGGCTTTTCCGGAGTTGGATCGGGTCTTGCGACCTCCTTCGAGCCATCGGGAATGATGAGCACGGAAACGGCATGGCCACTGGAGGCGAGCATGTCCGCCGCCTCGAAGGCCGATCGTTCCGCGTCCTGACGGGTTGCGAACGCCGTCTGTTCCCGGTCTGCGTAGGTGACCAGCCATTCGTCCTGAAACTTGAACACGACAAAGCGGTCCGTATGCATCAGCCCCTCCCAAACCCCGCTTCGCAGCGGAGCCTTCGAAAAGCTACCTGATGCGGCTTTTTCGGTAATGAAGCGATGGAGGTAGCAGGCAGGTCAAAAGGATAGAGCGCTGCGGCTCCCACGAGAGCCGCAGCGCTCACTTCACCGAAAGGTCTGTGAATATCGTGTCAGCTGGGAAGTCGCCCGTCGGGTGTGTACTTGTCCACGGCCTGCGGGAGTTCTTTGGACAGGCGGGCCAGGATTTCCTCGCGCGACAAACCCGTCTGTTGCGTCAGGGTCGCCAGGACATCGGGCCCGATCGCCTGCTCCAGTTGCGGCGGAGCGACCTCCTTGTTCGGTCCAGTGCCGACCCAGGACTCGGCGATGTCGCCCTGGCCGTTCTGCCGGAATCTGTCGACCAGTTCGCCTAAGCCCCCGTTCAGCACATTGCCTGGATTTTGGCCGGCCAAGCCGCCCAG
Source organism: Microvirga sp. CF3016 (assembly GCF_036314085.1). Lineage (NCBI taxonomy): Bacteria > Pseudomonadati > Pseudomonadota > Alphaproteobacteria > Hyphomicrobiales > Methylobacteriaceae > Microvirga > Microvirga sp. CF3016. The sequence goes on along the minus strand of NZ_JAYGGM010000004.1, from coordinate 176,798 downwards.
CAAGCCGCCCAGGCCTCCTAAAGCGCCCGAGCCACCTTGCTGCTGTCCGGGACCGCCCGGGGCTCCTGATGGATTCTGTCCCAACCCGCCGATCATCTCGGCGATCTTGTCCCTGTTCTGGTATCCAGCGATGGCGAGAAGCCCCAGAAGGGCCGTCATGGATGGAAAGCCGCGGCTCATGTGTTCCTCCTCATTCGCTGCACGAGAACAGCAGCCGCATCGAAAGAGTTCCACGATTCAGCCGCCTGGTTCGGCTGATCGGTCCATCGTCAACCGGACGAGGCTCTCCTTCGACAAGGATGGTTCAGGCAAGCGGCTGCCGTCGAGAATGGCAATGCCAGCGACAGCCATGCTCGCCTGTCCGCCGGATTGACGAAGTCTCGGTCGCTGCGGAATGTATGCGCCCATCCTCGATGCAAGTGTGAAAGGCAGGTCGATGACGACGTTCGATGTGGCGGTGATCGGCCTTGGCGCCATGGGGAGCGCCGCGCTTTTCAATCTCGCGCGCCGGGGACGGCGCGTGATCGGCATCGAACAGTTCGAGCCGGGACACGACAAGGGCTCGTCGCATGGCGAGAGCCGGATCATCCGGCTCTCGTATTTCGAGCATCCGTCCTATGTGCCGCTGGCCCGCCGGGCCATGGAGAAGTGGCGCGAGCTGGAGGATCTCTGCGGACGGACTGTTCTCACGGTCACCGGCGTCCTGGAGGCGGGCTATCCCGGTTGCCCGATCGTCGAGGGCTCGCTCGAGGCGTCGAGGCTGCACGACCTCAAGCATGAAGTGTTGGATGCCGCCGAGATCAACCGGCGCTTTCCCGCCTTCAAGCTGCCGTCCCATTGGACCGGATTGTATCAGCCTGATGGCGGCTTCCTGCGGCCGGAACTCGCCATCCAGCAATTCGTCGGATTAGCGGAAAGCCATGGTGCCGAAGTGCGGACACGGACGCGCGTCCTGGCTATCGAGCCGCACGGCGCTGCCGTGCGTGTCCGGACGGAGGCCGGCGAGATCGAGGCCGGATCCGTGATCATTGCGGCAGGCGCCTGGATCGGGGATTTCGCTCCCGAACTGAAGCCGCACCTCAAGCTGACGCGGCAGGTGCTCGGCTGGTTCGAGCCCCTGCAGCCAGCCTCCTACACTCCGGATCGCTGCCCGGTCTTCATCCTCGAATCCGAGGACGACGCCTGCTACGGCTTTCCGGATTTCGCCGGCACGGGCGTCAAGGCGGCCTCCCACCGCAAAGGGACTTATCTCTCATCGGGCAACGACCTGGCGCAGGATGGCGGAGCCGCCGACGAGGCGCAGATCCGGCGCATGCTCGCCCTTGCGATGCCGGATGCCAACGGGCCGCTGAAGGCCATGCGCACCTGCATGTATACCCGCACGCCGGACGAGGATTTCGTGATCGATCAATCGTCCGACGATCCCCGCATCGTCGTGGCCTCGCCCTGCTCGGGGCACGGCTTCAAGTTCGCGAGCGTGATCGGGGACGTGCTGGCGGACCTCGCCCTTGGAAAAACGCCGGCCAACGACATCTCTCGTTTCAAGCTCGATCGCTTCCGATCGCAATCGGCCTGAAGCGGCGAAGCATGAAGCTGGAGGTACCGCCATGAAGAGAAGCTACGTCTGTCACCTGTCCGTCCTGGCCTTGCTGGCCGGAAGCGGATTTGCTCATGCGCAGGACATCACCATCGCCGTGGCAGGGCCGATGACCGGTGCGGTCGCCAGCATCGGCGAGCAGCTCAAGCACGGGGCCGAGCTGGCGGCGCAGGCCATCAACAAGAACGGCGGCGTCAACGGGAAGAACGTGAAGGTCGTGATCTACGACGATGCCTGCGATCCGAAGCAGGCCGTCGCCATCGCCAACCGCATCATCGCCGAGGGCATCAAGTTCGTCGACGGGCATGCCTGCTCGGGCTCCTCGATCCCGGCCTCCGAGGTCTATGCCGAGGCGGACGTTCTGATGATGAGCCCGGCCTCCAGCAACCCGGCCATGACCGACAAGGCAGCCGAAGAGGGCTGGACGACCATCATGCGGCTCTACGGTCGCGACGATGCGCAGGGCAAGTTCATCGGGCCGTGGATCAAGCAGAATTACGGCACCAAGAAGATCGGCATCCTTCACGACAAGAGCGCCTATGGCAAAGGCCTCGCGGATGTGGTGAGGGCTTCCCTCAACAGCGCCGGCGTCAAGGAGGTGCTTTACGAGGGCATCAATCCCGGCGAGAAGGACTACAAGGCGGTGGTCAACCGCCTCAAGAGCCAGGGCGTTGAGTTTCTCTATTTCGGCGGCTATCACACCGAGGCCGGGCTCATCATGCGCCAGGCAGGTGATCAGAATTACAAGTTCCAGCTGATGATGGGAGACAGCATCGCGACGCCGGAATTCGGGGCCGTCGCCGGTCCTGCGGCCGACGGAACCCTGTTCACCTTCCCGCCCGACGGCCGCGACAGCGAGGCGGCCAAGGGAGCGTTGGAGCAGTTCAAGCAGATCGGCTTCGTGCCGGAAGGATTCACGCTGTTCTCCTATGCGACCGTTCAGGCCATCGCCGGCGGAATCGGCAAAGCCGGCAGCGCGGATCCGAAAGCCGTGGCGAAGACCCTGCGCAGCACAACGGTCGACACCGTTCTCGGCCCGGTCACCTTCGACGAGAAGGGCGACATCAAGGATCCGAGATACAACATCAATGTCTGGAAGGGCGGCACGTACAGCAAGCTGACTCAGTGACGGGCGGCCTGACCGCAAAGAGCAAGGGCGGCTCCATCGGAGCCGCCCTTTTTGCATCGTCGATCGACAATCAATCGTGGGCCGCGGCCTTGCCGGGCTCCTGGTCCGGGACGAGGTGCTCGATGGAAACCCACTCCGTGCAGGCTCTGAGGATGGGGGTCAGATAGGCCCGATTGCCTTCGATCTCGACCACCCGGCAGGAATAGGCCCGCCGATCCCCGGGCGGTCGGTATATGACGGTCGTCCCAGGCCTGATGTCCTCATGGACCGGCGGATGAGGCGTGCTGGTCGTCGCGTGCCTCTCGACCTCCACGTTGTCCTGCGCGAGGGTGGGTTGCTGACCGGCCCGATAGCGGTCGAGCGCCTCGATCGCCACCCGGGCTCTGTCGCGGTAGCGGTCGCAGACGACCCGCATCAGGGTCCCCTTTTCCCGGCCTGGATACCAGGTTACGCCACCGATCTTGGCCATTTCCTCCGCGACGATCTCAACTTCTTCCTCAGTCATGTCGACAATCCCTCGTGAGCCGTTGGTGTGTGCCCAGATCGTGTGAACGCATCCGTATGACCTGTCCGGTCGAGTGCTTATGCCCCAAGGAATGCTCGTTCTTGGCTTCGACGCCTGGCGTTTGGAATGCGCCGAACGGAGAGACGTTTGACTAGGCTCTTAATTCCATCATGCGCTTTTGCAGGATGGCGAGCTGCTGGATGTAGGGCTGCCGCCGCTCATGATGGCGGGCCTTCAGCCTCTCGAGGGCGCGGATCTTGATGTTGGTGTCAGGCGAAATGTTGCTCAGTTGCGCGCGTTCCCGTTCGTAATCGAAATCGATGTCGGCCAGGGTCGCCAGAAGCGACTGAAGCAACGGCTGGAAGGTGGGTGAGTACATTCTTGGAAGGAGAGCCCCGTTGTTCGCTTCTTCTTTATGAAACTTAGTATCGTTCATCTCTTTCCTCATATTAACTTTGCGTTAATAAGAGGGTCAGAATACTGAGGTCGGGTTACCCCGTCTGTTTGGAACCCGACAAAGACAGGAGAAATCTTTCTTCCGTTCAACGGGTTGTGTTTCGCTTCTTGGCAAGCGCTGAATGAGAATGGGCGCTCACCACGGACGCTTTGTGACCTGACGGAAGAAGACGCTCGAAGCTTTGGCGGATCGCGCGATAGCACTCGCATGCGGTTTCCTCGAGACCAGCCCTGTTTGTAATCCTGATCGTTCCTCGGCCTTGGCTGATCAAGTCCATCCGCTGCAGCGCGCTTGTGACGCTGCTCACGGTCGAGCGCTGAACCCCCAGCATTTCGGCCAGGATCTCATGGGTGAGGGGGATGTCGTCCTTGTCGGTTCGGTCATGCGTGCTCAGGATGGCGCGACAGCACCGGGATTCGACGCTGTGAACGGCATTGCATGCAACGGTTTGAAGCGTTTGCGCGAGAAGCGCTTCCGAGTAACGGAACAGCACGCGGCGGATCGGCGGGCGCAGTTCGAGGTCCTTGCTCAAGCGCTCCAAGGTGATGCGTGATGCCGAGCCGGATATTTGGGTGACGTAGCGTCCGAAGGACTGACGGGTAACGAGCGCACTCACGAAGCCGAAGACGGATTCCCGGCCGAACACCGCCATCTGGACGGAGCCGCCGTTCTGCAGATCCGTCACCAGAGAGATGACTGCATCGTGGGGGAAATAGGTATGCCGGATCGCCTCGCCGGTCTGATAGACGATCTTGCCGCGTGGCAGCTCAACGATCTCGAGATAAGGCTCGAGCCATGAATAATCGTCTGGCTCCAGAGCGGCGAGGAGCTGGTTCCTTCGATGAAGGGCGGCCTTCGTACCATTCTTCATGGCAGGGTCATCACCGCGTTGAGGATCCCCGGATGAAGTTACCGAGTATCCTTACAGGATAATAACGTCACAACTTCAGGATGTGCAATCGCGGGCCGTACTTATGAACAGGCGGTTCGGGCTCAGAACATGTCCTCCTTGCAGGCGGGTCGTCGGATGTGGCTCGGACAGATGCCGACTTCAGGGAAACGACAGGGTTGTGGCTTTGTGCCATGGCCTGACGGACATGCCTCCGAAGAGTAGAATGCCTCGGGTCGTGCTGACCGGCTCAAGACCGGCTTCTGCATTGGCGTCATGGGCCCATGCGCATCCGCCGCGACAAAACCGGTTTACCCTTCCCACGGAAGGCCTCAGCATGGCGCGTTCAGAATCTCTGGGGAGAACTCCGCATTGAGCACGCAGTCATCTTCGTATCGGGTAAGCGGCAGCACGGCGGATTTGGCGGACTGGTCCGCTCCTGAGCTTCTGGAAGCCTATGCCCGCAAGGCGGCGTCTCCCGTCGAGGTCGCGAAGCATGTGATTGCACGCATCGATGCCTATGAGCCGCGGCTGCAGGCACTTTATGCCTTCGATCCCGATGCGGCGCTTCGCGATGCACGCGCGTCCGAGCAGCGCTGGATGAGCGGGCAGGCGAGGGCGCTCGACGGCATCCCCGCGACCGTCAAGGAAAACATCGCCACCAAGGGGACGCCGGTACCGCTCGGCACGGCGGCGCGTCCGCTGGTTCCAGCGGCCGAGGATGCGCCTCCGGCGGCGCGCCTGCGCGAGGACGGCGTGGTCATCCTCGCCAAGACCACCATGCCGGATTACGGCATGCTCTCCTCGGGGCTGTCGAGCTTTCACCCGCTCGCGCGCAATCCCTGGGACATTTCGAAGAACCCAGGCGGCAGCTCAGCGGGAGCCGGCGCAGCGGCGGCGGCCGGCTACGGGCCGTTTCATATCGGCACCGATATCGGCGGATCCATCCGCCTGCCGGCGTCGTGGTGCGGCGTGTTCGGCCTCAAACCCAGCTTCGGCCGCATTCCCATCGACCCGACCTATTACGGCCGCGTGGCAGGGCCGATGACGCGCACCGTACGCGACGCGGCCCTCATGATGAAAAGCCTCACGCGGCCCGACATGCGCGATCCCATGAGCCTGCCCTATCAGGATTTGCCCTGGCTCGATCTCGACATCGACGTCAAAGGCCTGAAGATCGGCGTGATGATGCAGGCCGGCGTCGGCATGACCCTCGACCCGGAGGTTCGCGCTACCGTCGAGAGCGCAGCAAAGATATTCGAGGATGCCGGCGCTCTCGTCGAGGAGATGCCGCCCTTCATCACCCGCGAGATGCTCGACGGCCTCGACGATTTCTGGCGCCAGCGGGCCTGGACGGACATCGCGCCCCTGAGCGACGAGGAGCGCGGAAAGATCCTGCCCTACATCCTGCAATGGGCCGAGGGCGGAAAAGACCTGACCGGTGCCGAGGTCTACCGCGGCATGAACCAGATGATGGTGATGCGCCACGCGGCCGTCGCCGCCACCCATCGCTTCGACTTCGCGATCTCGCCGGTGGCGCCCTGCGCCGCCTACCCGGCGGAACTGGCATCGCCCATCCACAATCCCGAGGAGCCGTTCGAGCATATCGGCTACACGGTCGCCTTCAACATGTCGGACCAGCCGGCCGCCTCCGTCAATGCGGGCTTCACGAAAGCGGGCCTTCCCATCGGCCTCCAGATCATCGGCCGCCGGTTCGACGACATGGGCGTGCTGCGGCTCTCTCACGCCTGGGAGGAGATGTGCCCGGACAAGCGGCCCTGGCCGAGGCTTTGATGCCGCAAGACTTCCCCTCCAAGTCATGGCCGTCCCCGGACTCGATCCGGGGATCGGTCCCGGCCATCCCGATAAAGAGCGCGGCGCCCAAGACAATCGGGATCACCGGCACAGGGCCGGTGATGACGTTGAGGACAGGGTACCGTAGCGACATCGAAGCCGGATGGTTCGGGTTTTCCTAGAAGCCACCTGCTGATAAACAGCCGCCATGACGTACAAGGTTGCCGCCCTCTACCAGTTCGTCCCGCTGCCGGACTTCCGGGCGCTAAAGGACCCGCTGCACACGCTCTGCCTGGATCTCGGGATCAAGGGCACGCTCCTGCTCGCCCACGAGGGGATCAACGGGACGGTGGCCGGCACGCAGGAGAGCGTCGACGCCCTCATGGCCGAGCTGCGCGACGGCGCGCTCTTCAGGGGGCGTCTGGACAATCTCGAGCTCAAGTTCTCGACCGCCGCCGAGATGCCGTTCAAGCGGATGAAGGTGCGGCTCAAGAAGGAAATCGTGACGCTGGGCGATCCCCAGACCGACCCGCTGCGCCGGGTCGGCACCTACGTGTCGCCGGCCGAATGGAACAGGCTGCTCGACGAGCCCGGTATCGTGCTGCTTGATACCCGCAACGATTTCGAGGTCGAGATGGGCACCTTCGAGGGAGCGGTCGACCCGCGGATCAAGCGCTTCAGCGAGTTCAAGGATTTCGTGAAGACCGAGCTGGACCCGCAGCGGCACAGGAAGGTCGCCATGTTCTGCACTGGCGGCATCCGGTGCGAGAAGGCTAGCTCCTACATGCTCGCCCAGGGCTTCGAAGAGGTCTTCCACCTCAAGGGCGGGATCCTCAAATACCTGGAAGAGGTTCCGGCAGCGGAGAGCCGCTGGAACGGCGGGTGCTTCGTCTTCGACGAGCGGGTGGCACTCGGCCACGGGCTCGTGGAGCGGCCGGATGAGGCAGGGCAATCTGATGAGTGACCATGAAGCCCGCATTGAGGCGCTCGAGGTGCGCGTCGCCTACCAGGACAAGATGATCGAGGACCTGAACCAGACCGTCATCGCTCAATGGAAGCAGATCGACGGCCTGAAGCGGCAGCTCAACGAGCTGCTCGACCGCGTGCAGGAAGTCGAGGACAATACGGGCGGGCCGTCCGCGCCCGAGCCTCCGCCGCCGCATTACTAGTCGACCCGAACGGCAGCCGGGGCGCCTTGCAGACTGTGCTGGCGTCTCCACGTCATGGCCGGGCTTGTCCTGGCCATCCCGATCCTGTGAAGCGCCACGCTTTTCCTCAGCGGGATCACCGGCACAGGCCGGTGATGACGTGGAGCAGGCATCTGTATCGCGACCAGTTTCCATAGCGAAAAGCTTCTTTGGCACCCGGCTCCCCGGAGTGCCAAAAAATTTTCGCACCCCCTCTTGAACGGTGAAGCTCTTTCAACCAAATTTCCGACCGCGGAGGCCCGAACGGCTCCGCTTGAGGCAGTTAATAGACTGAAATCATTGGAGGAAGCTTCATGAAGTTCCGTCCTTTGCATGATCGGATCGTCGTGCGCCGCATCGAGGCCGAACAGAAGACCGCGGGTGGGATCATCATCCCGGATACCGCCAAGGAGAAGCCCCAACAGGGTGAGGTGATCGCCGTCGGTCCCGGTGCCCGAAACGAGCAGGGTCAGCTCGTTCCCCTCGACGTCAAGGTCGGCGACACGGTGCTCTTCGGCAAGTGGTCCGGCACGGAGGTGAAGATCGACGGCGATGATCTTCTGATCATGAAGGAGAGCGACATCATGGGCGTGCTGGAACAGACCGCCGTCCAGAAGAAGGCCGCGTAAGGCTTAGCCCCGCAATCAGAGTCACATATCGTTACGTCTCATCAGGAGTGACGAACAATGGCTGCTAAGGAAGTCAAATTCTCCCTGGACGCTCGCGACAAGATGCTGCGCGGCGTCGACATCCTCGCCGATGCCGTGAAGGTCACGCTCGGTCCCAAGGGCCGCAACGTGGTGATCGAGAAGAGCTTCGGGGCTCCGCGCATCACCAAGGACGGCGTCACCGTCGCCAAGGAGATCGAGCTCGCCGACAAGTTCGAGAACATGGGCGCCCAGATGGTGCGCGAGGTCGCCTCCAAGCAGAACGACCGCGCCGGCGACGGCACCACCACGGCGACGGTTCTGGCCCAGGCCATCGTCCGCGAGGGCGCCAAGGCTGTGGCCGCCGGCATGAACCCGATGGACCTCAAGCGCGGAATCGATCTCGCCGTCGAGGCCGTGGTGGCGGATCTCAAGAAGAACGCCAAGAAGGTCACCTCCAACGACGAGATCGCCCAGGTCGGCACCATCTCGGCCAACGGCGATGCCGATGTCGGCCGCATGCTGGCGGAGGCCATGCAGAAGGTCGGCAACGAGGGCGTGATCACGGTCGAGGAGGCCAAGTCCCTGGAGACCGAGCTCGAGGTCGTGGAAGGCATGCAGTTCGACCGCGGCTATCTCTCGCCGTACTTCATCACCAACGCCGAGAAGATGCGCGTAGAACTGGAGGATCCCTACATCCTCATCCACGAGAAGAAGTTGTCGGGCCTGCAGGCCATGCTGCCCGTCCTGGAATCCGTGGTGCAGACCGGCAAGCCGCTGCTGATCATCGCCGAGGACGTGGAAGGCGAGGCGCTGGCGACGCTGGTGGTCAACAAGCTGCGCGGCGGCCTGAAGATCGCTGCCGTCAAGGCTCCGGGCTTCGGCGACCGCCGCAAGGCCATGCTCGAGGACATCGCCGTCCTCACCAAGGGTCAGGTCGTCTCCGAGGATCTCGGCATCAAGCTCGAGAACGTGACGCTGAACATGCTCGGCCGGGCCAAGAAGGTGGTGATCGAGAAGGAGAACACCACCATCGTGGATGGCGCCGGCGACAAGCGCGACATCGAGGCCCGTGTCGGCCAGATCAAGGCCCAGATCGAGGAGACCACTTCGGACTACGACCGTGAGAAGCTGCAGGAGCGCCTGGCCAAGCTCGCCGGCGGCGTCGCGGTGATCCGCGTCGGCGGCGCGACCGAGGTCGAGGTGAAGGAGAAGAAGGATCGCGTCGACGATGCCATGCACGCCACCAAGGCGGCGGTCGAGGAGGGGATCCTTCCCGGCGGCGGCGTGGCCCTTCTGCGTGCGCTGAAGGCTCTCGAGACCGTGAAGCCCGTCAACGACGACCAGAAGACCGGCGTGGAGATCGTGCGTCGCGCCCTGCAGGCTCCGGCCCGTCAGATCGCCCTGAACGCGGGTGAGGACGGCTCCGTCATCGTCGGCAAGGTGGCCGAGGCGACGGACTACGCGGCGGGCTGGAACGCCCAGACCGGCGAGTACGGCGACCTCTACAAGTTCGGCATCATCGACCCCGCGAAGGTCGTGCGTGTCGCCCTTGAGGACGCCGCCTCGGTCGCGGGTCTCCTCATCACCACTGAGGCCATGATCGCCGAGAAGCCCAAGAAGGAAGCCGCTCCGGCGATGCCCGCCGGCGGCATGGACTTCTAAGCTCCGGCATCCATCCGATGAAGGGAGACGGCGTCGCTCGCGCGACGCCGTTTTCATTGCGCGTTCGACCGATCGATCCTACCGATGCCGGATCAGCGTCTCGTCTTCCGGTTCGGCCACGCTGGTTCTGATCGAGCCGGTCGTCTCTTCAGGCGCCATCTTGCGCAACTGGTTCACGAAAGCCGTCAGGCTGTTCGTCTGCCCCGGCTCGGGAGCCAGGAACGCCAGAGCGCTGCTGTCGAACGGCTCCTCCTCGATCGTCCCGTCGATCATGATCATCGTCTTGATGCCGGTCTGCATATCGAAGGAGACGGACTTCACCTTCGTCTGCTTCTGGGGGGTGATCGGCTCTGCGATGACCAGGGATGCCGCTGCCGCAGATGCGAGGACCGGCTTGGCCGGCGCGCGAACAATGGTGACGGGCCGTTGGGTGGGCTTGGAGACGACGGAAGCCTGACGGGCTTGCTTGTCCTGGAGCTTCCTTGCGGGTTCGTCGACCCGGTCGCGGACGGGTTGGGACACCGCCATGTACTCCGTCGGCCCGGACAGGATTTGCTGCAGCCGTCCCTCTGCCTCTTTGGCTTCCTTTTGCGTCGTGGAGCCGAAAGCTGCCGCGAGTGGGTTCTTGGCTTTTTCCGCCTCCGCCTTCGTTTTTGCGGCCTCTGCCGCTTTCGCGGCCGCAATCCGCTTCCTGGCCTCCGCCGTCTGGGCGCGGTTGTTGGTGCTGTAGGAGTACTGTTTGCCGTTGATCTCGTATCGGACCAACCGCGCCTCCGCACCGCTGAACATCATCCCATGCGTGACGATGGAGGCTCCAAGCAAAATAAGCGTCTTCTTCATCGGCCTATAAGAGCACGTTGGCTCTTCCCCTTGCTCGGGTAAAACTCATGTGCTGACTATGGCGAATCTGTGGCGACTTCTAAGTAATGTACTGACTCGTAAGAGGTATGCTTCCGTAATACTGGTGCTTTTCATAGTAAATGCTACAAGATTCTGAGAGTTTACTAATAAGAATTATTTATCTCTACGATGATTATCTTCATTGACTTTATATCATTGGATCTTGAGCCTGCGAGGACGGCTGAAACGGCTCAAATTCAACGTTTCTCGCGGCTCTCATGCAAGCTTGGCGGGTCCCCAATGCGCTGAGATCATGCCTGTCGATGATCGCTGGCGTCCTGCCGACAGGGGCTCGTTCGTGATGAAGAGCCACACCTTCGTCATTTCAACAGTTTGACACCCGAATAATCCGAGGAACAGCCGGGAGGGCGACCCGTTGCCCGAAATGAACGGTGCAATCTGAGTCTTTCGTCTAACTTTACTCAAGGGCAACCATCCCTTGTTACCGAGCCTTCCTTAAAAGCGCGACATGCCCTCGAACTGGAGTAGGCACCTATGAAACGCCGCAATTTTCTCGCTACGGCCGGCGCCGGCCTCGCCGCAGGCGCGGTCGCCAAGCCCGCCATTGCCCAGTCAAATCCGGAGATCCGCTGGCGTCTGACCTCCGGCTTCCCGAAGTCCCTCGACACCATCTATGGCGGCGCCGACTTCCTGGCGAAGTACGTGTCGGAGGCAACCGAAGGCCGGTTCCAGATCCAGCCGTTCTCGGCCGGTGAAATCGTCGGCACCTTCCAGGCCGCCGACGCCGTGTCCGCCGGCACAGTCGAGATGGCCCACACGGCCGCCTATTACTACGTCGGCAAGGATCCGACCTTCGCGGCCGCCGCGGCGGTGCCGTTCACGCTCAACGCCCGCCAGCTCAATGCCTGGCAGTATCATGGCGGCGGCATCGGCCTCGTCAACGAGTTCATGGCCAAGCACAACCTCTACGCCCTGCCGGGCGGCAACACCGGCACCCAGATGGGCGGCTGGTTCCGCAAGGAGATCAAGACCGTTCAGGATCTGCAGGGCCTGAAGATGCGCATCGCCGGCATCGCCGGTCAGGTGATGGCGAAGCTCGGCGTCATCCCCCAGCAGGTGGCCGGAGGCGACATCTACCCATCTCTGGAGCGCGGCACCATCGACGCGGCCGAGTGGATCGGCCCCTACGACGACGAGAAGCTCGGCTTCCAGAAGGTCGCGCCGTTCTACTATTATCCGGGCTTCTGGGAAGGCGGCCTGACGCTCCACTTCCTGTTCAACAAGGCCAAGTGGGAATCTCTGCCGAAGAACTATCAGGCGATCCTGCAGGCGGGCTGCATGGCGGCCAACATGGACATGCTCGCCAAGTACGACGCCAAGAACCCGGCGGCTTTGCGCAGCCTGGTGGGTGCCGGCGCGCAGCTGCGTCCGTTCTCCCAGGAAATCCTCGACGCCGCCTACAAGGCGACCAACGAGGTCTATGCGGAGATCTCCGCCCAGAATGCGGACTTCAAGAAGCTGATCGACTCGCTCCGCGCCTTCCGCAACGAGGAATATCTCTGGTTCCAAGTGGCCGAATACGCCTTCGACACCTACATGATCCGCGCCCGCACCCGCGGCTAAGTCTGCATTTGTCACGTCACAGAAGAACCCGGCGTCCGAGACGCCGGGTTTTTGTTTGCAGGGCTGATGTGCCTCAGGCGGGGAGCTTCATGGGTTGCATCCGAGGCTCGGAATGATGATCTCATGGCAACCCTCGTTCGGCCTTGAACCGCACCAGAAAGATTGCCCATGCCTCCCTTTTCCGTTCTCGATCTCGCGCCCGTTCCCGAAGGCTCCACGCCCTCCGATGCCTTGCGCAATACGCTCGACCTGGCGCAGCACGCGGAAAGGTGGGGCTACACGCGCTACTGGCTGGCCGAGCACCACAACATGGTAGGCATCGCCAGCGCGGCGACGAGCGTCGTGATCGCCCATGTGGCGGGCGGCACGAAGACCATGCGCATCGGCGCGGGCGGGATCATGCTGCCGAACCACTCGCCCCTGGTGATCGCCGAGCAGTTCGGCACCCTCGACGCCCTGTTCCCGGGGCGCATCGATCTCGGCGTCGGCCGCGCGCCGGGCACGGACCAGCGCACCCTGCGGGCCCTGCGCCGCGATCCGACCGCCGCCGACACCTTCCCGCAGGACGTGCTCGAATTGCAGGCGCTGCTTGGACCCGTGCAGCCGGATCAGGCGATCCAGGCCGTTCCGGGCGCAGGCTCGAATGTGCCGATCTGGATTCTCGGCTCCAGCCTGTTCGGCGCGCAGCTCGCCGCGATGCTGGGGCTGCCTTACGCCTTCGCGTCGCATTTCGCGCCCGGTGCCCTGATGCAGGCGCTGCAGGTCTATCGCGAGCGCTTCCAGCCCTCCGCCCAGCTCGACCGGCCCTATGCCATGGTGGGCGTCAACGTGATCGCCGCCGATACGGACGAGGAGGCGCGCCATCTCTTCACCTCTACGCAGCAATCCTTCACCAACCTGTTCCGCGGCACCCGCGGCAAGCTCCAGCCGCCCATCGACGACATTGAGAGCTACTGGGCGCCGCACGAGAAGGCGCAGGCCATGAACATGCTGTCCTGCTCGTTCGTAGGCTCACCCGGGACCGTGCAGGACGGGCTGGAGAACTTCATCGCCCAGACCGGCGCCGACGAGGTGATGGTCGCGTCCGCCATCTACGACCATGACAAGCGCCTGCGCTCGTATGAGATTTTGAGCGAGGTGCGGGAGGATATGAGGAAGGCGGCTTAGACAATACAACAAGCTCCCCCGTCATCACCGGCCTTGTGCCGGTAATCTCGATGCGGTGAAGCGCAGCGCTCTTCCCATCGGGATGGCCGGCACAAGGCCGGTGATGACGTAGTGGACAGGGGAGACGTCGCTCTCCTAGCGCATCGTGCGGCCCTTCGGGTCCGCACGAACGATGCTCTCATTTATGGAGGAAGCATCGGATGGATCCCGAAAGTGCAAATCCACTTTTGGGTCCGATGCTTTAGGCCGTCGCGCCTCTGCCCCTCAGCGTCGGGTCGAGCGCGTCGCGCAACCCATCCCCCAACAGATTCAAGCCCAGCACCGAGAGCGCGATGGCGATGCCGGGCGCGATGGCCAAGTGAGGGGCCTGCGAGAGATAGGTCTGGGCGTCGCTCAGCATGCGGCCCCAGCTTGGATTGGGCGGGCGCACGCCGAGGCCCAGATAGCTCAGGCCCGCTTCGGTCAGGATCGCGAGCGCGAGCTGGATCGTCACCTGGACAATGAGCGCGCCCGCGATGTTGGGCATCACGTCCTCCCAGGTGATGCGCAGCGGATGCTTGCCGATGGCGCGGGCTGCCGCGATGTAGTCGAGCGTCCAGACCTGGAGCGCGACGCCGCGCGTCACGCGGGCGAAGACCGGCACGTTGAACACGGCGATCGCCAGGATGGCGGCAAGCGGCCCCGAGCCCACCAGCGCGCCGATCATGATGGCCGAGAGCACAGCCGGAAAGGCGAAGACCACGTCCGACACGCGCATGGCGATCTCGTCGGCGATCCCCTTCCAGGCCGCCGCCGCGCAGCCGATGGCCGTGCCGATGGCAGCACCCAAGAGAACCGCCGGCCAGGCGATGGCGAGCGAGTTCCAGGCTCCCACCATGAGGAGCGAGGCGACGTCGCGGCCGAAATGATCGGTGCCGAGGATGCCGACCTCTCCGGGGCCCTTCAGGCGCAGGGCCACGCGCACGCGAGTCGGCACCTCCGGCGTCCAGACGAGCGAGACGAGGGCAGTCACGATCAGCAGCGTCGTGAGGATACCGCCGACGAGGAGGGCGGAGTTGAGAGGAAGCCGCGAGCGTTTGCTCATGAGCGTCCCCTCAGGCGCGGATCCAGGATCGCGTAGCCGATATCGACGATGAAGTTCACCACGATGACGAGGCCGGAGAAGATCAGCACGATGTCCTTGATCACCACGAGGTCGCGCTGGTTGAGCGCCTGATAGGCGAGCCGTCCGAGGCCCGGCAGGTTGAACACGTTCTCGACGAGGATCGCGCCGCCGAAGAAGAACGAGAGCTGCAGGCCGAGGATCGTGGTGACCGGAATGAGCGCGTTCGGCACCACGTGGCGGCGCAGCGTCCCTCCCTTGTCGACGCCCTTGGCGCGGGCAGTGCGCACGAAATCGGCACCGATCACTTCCAACGTGGCCGAGCGCGTCACGCGCGTAAGTACGGCCGCCTGGGGCAGGGCAAGCGCCACGGCGGGCAGGAGAAGCGCCTGGAAGGCGGGCCCGATGCCGGTGCTCCAGCCGGGAAAGCCGCCGGCCGGAAACCAGCCGAGCCAGGTGGAGAAGAAGAGGATGAACAGAAGGCCGATCCAGAAGTTCGGCACCGCCACGCCGAGCTGGCTGAACACCAGCACGGCGCGGTCTACCGCCCCGTCCCGGCGCGCGGCTGCCGCGACGCCGAGCGGGAGCGCCAGCGCCGTCGAGATGAGGATCGCAAGCAGGCTCAACGGCAGCGTCACGTTCATGCGCTCGGCCACGAGGGTCGCGACCGGCATCTTGTAGGTGATCGACTGTCCGAGATCGCCGTGAAGGATCCCGCCGATCCATTGCAGGTAGCGCACGAGCGCCGGCTGGTCGAGACCGAGTTCCTGCCGCAGGGCCGCGAGCGTGTCCTCGCGCGCGGCGGTGCCGAGCATGATGGCGGCCGGATCGCCCGGCAGGACTTCCAGGATCAGGAAGATCGCGAGCGATACGGCCAGAAGGGTGATAGCCAGAGAGACGAGACGTGAGATGACGAGACGCAGCATGGCTTAGATGCGCCTCATGCCGGTCATGCATCTATCGAGAGAGCAATTCATTGTGTGCCAGTGTACCCTCCTGCCCCTTGTGGGGAGGAGTTGGAGGTGGGGGTGTCAGCGTCACGTTCTGAAGCCTTGGCGCTCACACCCCCACCCTAACCCTCCCCACAAGGGGGAGGGAAGAGGCACCGGGGGGATCAAATCACTCCGTCCAAAAAACTTCCGTCACGTCGTTCGACGGGATCGGCGAGTTCTCCCACAAGCCCTGCACCTTCGCGTTCCATACGCCGAGCTTCGGCAGCTGGAACAGGAAGAGGGCAGGCACGTCCTCGGCCAGGATCTTCTGCGCTTCCGCGTATTTGGCGAAGCGCGCCTTTTCGTCCGTGGTCCGGGCAGCTTCCGCAAGTACGGACTTGAACTTGTCGTTCTTGTAATTGAAGTAATAGGTGTCGCGCGCGAAGATCTCGATGTCGAGCGGCTCCGTGTGGGACACGATGGTGACGTCGTAATCCTTGTTCTTGAAGACCTCCTCGATCCACTTGGCCGGGAATTCCGTCGGGACGATCTTCAGGTCGACGCCGACTTCGGCCATCATGGCGGAGAGCAGCTCCGCCGAGCGGCTGGCATAGGCCATCTGGGGCGACTTGATGGTGATCGACAGGCCGTTGCCGTAGCCTGCTTCCTTCAGGAGCGCCTTGGCTTTCTCCACATCGTAGGGAATGACGTTCGTCGTATCCGCGAAGGCCGGGTGGTTCGGCGAGAAGAAGCTGCCGATGGGCTGGCCGAAGCCGGAATAGGCGCCTTCCACGAGAGCCTTGCGGTCCACCGCATGCATGAGGGCGCGACGCACCCGCACGTCGTCGAACGGCTTCTTGGCGCTGTTGAGGCCTGCGACGGTCTCGCCTTCGGTATTGCCGGCCACGGCCTTGAAGCGCGGATCCTTCTGGAATTCGGCGAAGAGCTCGGGAGCTGCGAGGTTCGGGAAGGCATCCACATCGCCCGCTTTCACGGCGGCGACCTGGGCCTGCGAGTCGCTGATGAAGCGGAAGGTGACGCTGTCGAGCTTGACCTTGTCCTTCTGCCAGTAATCGGGATTGCGCACGAGCTCGACCCGGTCGCCGCGCGTCCAGGACTTGAACTTGAACGGACCGGTGCCGACCGGATTGGCCGCGTTGTTCGCCGCCGTCTCGGGCGCCACGATCACCGCATCGCCCCAGCCGAGATAATAGAGGAAGTTGCCCGAGGTCTCCTTCAGCTTGATCACCACGGTGGCGGGATCGGGCGTCTCGATGGAGGAGATCGGCGCGAAGATCTGCTTCTGGGCGTTGGTCGATTTCGGATCGCGAGCGCGGTCGAAGGCGAACTTCACGTCGGCGGAATCGAAACTCGTGCCGTCATGGAACTTCACGCCCTCCTGCAGGCGGAAGGTGTAGGTCAGCCCGTCAGGAGACACCTCCCAGCTCTTCGCCAGGAGCGGCTGGACCTTGCCGGTGCGATCGATGCGCACCAAGCCCTCATAGAGGTTCACCCAGGTAACTTCCCGGATGGCCACGGGCGCCGCGATCGTCGGGTCGAGGCCCGGGGGCTCGATGGGCATGCCCACCACGAGGGAGGTCTTGGCCGCATGGGCCGGGATGACGCTGACGGAGAGCAGGAGGGCGGCGGTCAGGAGGCGCTTCGTCATCAGGGCTTGAACTCCATCGGGTCACGGGCTGCGACAGGATCGCGATGGGACCAGCTTACGCAGGACCGCGCCGGATGGAAGATGCTCATTACGGAATCTTCACTTAACTTCGCCGCGACCGAGGCCTAAGCATCAGGCGTGAACAGATCCGCCAATTGTTCTTGTTCTGAGGCGTTTGGCGGAATGAAAGGCTTTGACATGGCTCTTGAGACCGCCCGGGTGCCCACCGCCAACGGCGCCCGATACCTCCAGCAGCTCTGCAAGCACTGGAGCCACAAGCTGAACGTTCAGCTCTCGGAGAACGAGGGCATCGTCCGCTTCCCGGCCGCCGTGGCGACCATGAAGGCGGATCCGGAGGCACTCACGGTGAGCGTGGAAGCCCAGGACGACGAGACCCTCCAGCGGATGAAGGGCGTCGTCGCCTCCCATCTCGACCGGTTCGCCTTCAAGGAGGCTCCGCTGCCGTTCCAGTGGGTGAGAGGGTGACGAAACCGCTTCGTGTCATCCCCGGCGGCCGTAGGCCGGGAAGGGGATCCACTCGCACGAGTGGCGCTATGGTTTCCCTTCCCCTTCGCTGATCCTGTGAAGCGCCGCGCTTCTCCGTATCGCGATCACCGGCACAAGGCCGGTGATGACATCGGAAATGCGGCCCGCCTCAAATGCACCGGCCGCCATCGACCTCCAGCACCACGCCGGTGATCATGCTGGCTTCGTCCGAGGCGAGGTAGAGCGCCGCATTGGCGATGTCCTGCGGGGTCGAGAAGCGGCCGAGCGGGATCGAGTTGACGAACAGCTCGCGCTTCTGCGGCGTATCCTCGCCCATGAAGGTGGCGAGCAGCGGCGTCTCGCCGGCCACGGGGGCGAGCGCGCAGACGCGGATCTTGCTCGGCGCGAGCTCCACGGCCATGGACTTCGTCATGGTGTGCACGGCGCCCTTGGTGCTGTTGTACCAGGTCAGGCCGGGGCGCGGGCGCAGGCCCGCCGTCGAGCCCACATTGACGATCACGCCGCCGCCCTGGTTCTGCATCAGCGGAACGGCCGCCTTGGCGAAGAGATAGATCGACTTCACGTTGACCGCGAAGACCCGGTCGAACTCGTCTTCCTCCACCTCCAGCATCGGCCGGTTGCGGTGGCTGATGCCCGCGTTGTTGACCACAATGTCGAGCTTGCCGAAGGCGGCGACGGTCTTCTCCACGGCCGCGTTCACGTCGGCGGCCTTCGATACGTCGGCGGCAAGGCCGATGGCGGAGGCGCCGATCTTCTCGGCGGCGCTCTTGGCCGCCGCCTCGTTGATGTCGATGATGGCGACCTTCGCGCCCTCGCGGGCGAAAGTTTCCGCAATGCCCAATCCGAATCCGGACCCGGCGCCCGTGACCAGCGCCACCTTGCCTTCAAGGCGATTCATGTTTCTTCCCTTTCAACGTGTGCTTTTCCCTCCTCCTTGTGGGGAGGGGTAGGGTGGGGGTGTCGGCGCCTGACCTTCATAGGCTATCGCTCACACCCCCACCTCCAACTCCTCCGCACAAGGAGGAGGAGAGTTGCCTGCGCTTTCTGAGCCAGAGCCCAGGATGAGGTCGAGCTTTGCTCGTCCGCTGCCTACCCATGCGCGATGACGAGCGTCTTCGTCGTGGTGAACTCGATCAGCCCCTCGAAACCCTTCTCGCGGCCGTGGCCCGAGCGGCCGAAGCCGCCGAAGGGCAGCTCGATGCCGCCGCCGGCGCCGTAGCAGTTCACGAAGACCTGGCCGGCGCGCATGGAGCGGGCCACGCGGGTGGAGCGCATGGCGTCACGGGTCCAGACGCCTGCAGCGAGGCCGAAGGGCGTGCCGTTCGCCAGCCGGATCGCCTCCGCCTCGTCGTCGAAGGGCGTCGCCACCAGGACCGGGCCGAAGACCTCCTCCTGGGACAGGATGCTCTCGTGCGGGACCGGCGCCAGGAAGGCCGGCGCCACGTAGAAGCCGCCGGCCGGCGCGTCGGAGGCTACGGAGCCCTCGCCGATGACATTCAGGCCCTCGTTGCGGCCACGCTCGAGATAGCCGAGGACGCGGCGCTGCTGGGCCTGGTTGATCATCGGCCCGAGATCGGGCTCATGTTCGGGATGGCCGGCACGCAGCGTCCGGAAGCGTTCCGCCACCGCATCCACCACGTCCTGGAAGATGCCGCGCTGGATCAGCAGCCGGCTGCCCGCCGAGCAGGTCTGGCCGCCGTTCTGGATGATGGCGTTGACGAGGGTCGGCAGTGCGCGCTCGAGATCCGCGTCGTCGAACACCACCTGGGCCGACTTGCCGCCGAGTTCGAGGGTCACGCCCACATGGTTCTTGGCCGCCGCAGTCTGCACCGCCGTGCCGGTCTCGGGGCTGCCCGTGAAGGACAGGAAATCGATGCCGGGATGGGCCGCGAGCGCCGCGCCGGCCGTGCGGCCGAGGCCCGTCACCACGTTGAGCGCGCCGTCCGGGAAGCCGACCTCCTGGGCAAGAGCCGACACGCGCAGGATCGTCAGCGAGGCGTCCTCGGCGGGCTTCACCACGGTGGCGTTGCCGGCGGCCAGCGCCGCGCCGACCGAGCGGCCGAAGATCTGCATCGGGTAGTTCCACGGCACGATGTGCCCGGTCACCCCGTGTGGCACCCGCTCGACGCCGATGAAATGGGTGTTTAGATAGGGAATCAGGTCCCCATGCAGCTTGTCGGCGGCGCTGCCGTAGAACTCGAAATAGCGGGCAAGCGCGATGGCGTCGGCCCGCGACTGGCGCAGGGGCTTGCCGTTGTCGCGGCTCTCCAGGAGGGCGAGTTCATCCGCATGGGCCTCGACAGCAGCCGCGAGCTTCATGAGCAGGCGCCCGCGCTCCGTCGCAGTCAGCTTGCCCCAGGCATCGTTGAGGGCGGCGCGGGCGGCCTTCACGGCCTCGTCGATGTCCTGCGCCGTGCCGGCGGCGATCCGGGCGAGCAGCGAGCCATCGACCGGCGAGAGCACGTCGAGGCTCATGCCGTCCGAGGCCGGACGCTCGCGTCCGCCGATGAGATTCTGGAACACCATGTTGGGCGCGAGGCTCGCGCTGACCTGATCGTTCACGGCTGTCGTCTCCCTAAATCATCTTGTTCATGCCCGGCACGGCGGCCAGGAGCTGGCGCGTATACGCGTCCCGCGGATGGGCGAAGAGTTGCGCGGTTTCGGCCATTTCGACAATCCGGCCTTTTTGCATGACTGCCACGCGGTCGCAGATCTGGGCGGCGACGCGCAGATCGTGGGTGATGAAGAGAATGGCGAGACCGAGTTCTTCCTGCAGCCCCCGGATCAGCTTGAGAATCTCGGCCTGAACCGACACGTCGAGGGCCGAGACCGCCTCGTCCGCCACCAGCACGTCGGGCTTCATGGCGAGCGCCCGGGCGATGCCGATGCGCTGGCGCTGGCCGCCGGAGAATTCGTGCGGATAGCGCTCGATGGCCTGGGCCGGAAGGCCGACCTTTTCCAGGAGGATGCGGGCTTCGTCCAGGGCCTTGGCTGCGTCTTCTCCTTGCGTGATCGGGCCTTCGGCGATGATGCGCCCGACGGTGCGGCGCGGGTTGAGGGAGGCGAAGGGGTCCTGGAACACCATCTGGATCCGGCGGCGGTAGGGGCGCAGATCCCGCTGGGACAGGGCGCCGAAGTTCAGGTCTCCGATCTCGATGGCGCCGCCGTCCGGCTCGATCAGGCGCAGCACGCAGCGCCCCACGGTCGATTTGCCGGAGCCGGATTCGCCCACGAGGCCCAGGGTCTCGCCGCGCCGGATGTCGAAGCTCACCGCATCGGCGGCCTGAACCTCGCGGCTTTTGCGGAAGAAGCCGCGCCCGCCGTAGGACTTGGTCAGGGCATCGACCTTCAGGGCGATGGGCTCGCCGGTGAGCTGCTTCGGGGCGGGTGGGGTCAACGAGGGCACGGCCGCCAGGAGGCGCTTGGTGTAGGGGTGCTGCGGACGGGTCAGCACCTCCTCAGCCGGGCCCTGCTCGACGAGCTCACCCTGCTGCAGCACCGCGACCCGGTCGGCGACCTCGGCCACGACGCCGAAATCGTGGGTGATGAAGAGCACTGCCGTGCCCATCTTGCGGCGCAGGTTGTCGATGAGCTTGAGCACCTGGGCCTGGGTGGTCACGTCGAGGGCCGTCGTGGGTTCGTCGGCGATCAGGAGCTTGGGTTCGAGGGCGAGCGCCATGGCGATCATCACCCGCTGGCGCTGGCCGCCGGAGAGCTCGTGCGGATAGGCCTTCGCGATCAGCTCCGGGTTCGGCAGGTTGACCTCGGTCAGCAGCTCGATCACGCGGCGGTCGCGCTCGGCCGGGCTGAGCAGGCCATGGGCGCGAAAGGTCTCGGCGATCTGGTCCGCCACCCGCATCACGGGGTTGAGGGAGGTCATCGGCTCCTGGAACACGGTGCCGACCTCCCGGCCGCGCACGTCGCACCAGCCGGCCTCGTCGAGGGCGAGGAGATCGCGCTCGCCGAGCCGGATCGATCCGGACAGGACCTGGACGCCCGCCGGCAGGAGCCCGATGGCCGCCATGGCGGTCATCGACTTGCCGGAGCCGGATTCGCCCACGACGCAGAGCGTCTCGCCCGGGTGGATGGAGAGCGACAGGTCCCTGATCGCGTGCTGCCGGTCAGCCAGAACGGGAAGCCCGATGGAGAGGTTTTCAATCGACAGCACGGGGGAGGGGCCGCTCAACATCATGCTCCTGCTGGAATGGCTGAGTGTCCATCCTTGTCATCTCGACCGCTTCGTCAATCCGTCCTGTCCCGCGCCGTGTTGAGAATGGTCTCGGCTCCGCCATATCATCACGCTCATCAGGTGGAGGCCCGACGACGTGCACGATGCCGTTCCCAATCCGGCGAGAGACAGGCTGCAGGCCTGCTTGAACGCGCAGCGCGCCGCCCTTTCCGCGCACGGGCCACTGACGCCCGAGCGGAGGGCCGAAAGTCTCGATGGGCTGGCAAATGCCCTCATCCGCCATGCGGAGGATTTCGCGGCAGCCGTCGCGGCGGATTTCGGGCATCGCTCCGTGCACGAGACGAAGCTTGCCGACATCTATCCCGTCGTGGCGGCCCTGCGCCATGCGCGAAAGCATTTCCGCCAATGGATGAAGCCGCGGCGGCGGCCGATCGCATGGATGTTCCAGCCTGGACGGGGGTGCGTCCTGTATCAGCCTCTCGGCCTCGTGGGCATCATCGGACCCTGGAACTATCCGATCCAGCTCGTGCTCTCGCCGCTCGCCGGCGCTCTGGCGGCGGGCAACCGGGTGATGATCAAGCCGTCCGAGATCACGCCGCGCACATCCGCCCTGCTGGAACAGGTCATCGCGGAGGTGTTCGATCCCGCCGAAATCGCAGTGGTGCAGGGCGGGCCGGACGTGGCGAAGGCGTTCGCGCGGCTGAAGTTCGATCACCTGTTCTTCACCGGCTCAACGGCGGTCGGTCGGCAGGTCATGCAGGCGGCCGCCGACAACCTGGTGCCGGTGACGCTGGAACTGGGCGGAAAATCTCCCGCCCTCGTGATGGCGGATTATCCGATCGACAGGGCGGCCGAGCGCATCGCGGTGGGCAAGCTGTTCAATGCGGGCCAAACCTGCATCGCGCCCGACTACGTGCTGGTGCCGCGCGAGAGCAAGGACGCTTTCGTCACGGCGTTTCGCGAGGCGGTCTCGCGGCTTTACCCGACGATCGCTGCCAATGCCGATTACACGGCCATCGTCAGCGAGCGGCACTATGAGCGCCTGCATCATCTCGTCGCGAACGCCCGATCCTGCGGCGCCAGCATCCACGAGATCAATCCCGGTCACGAAACATTCGATCCGGCGCAGCGGAAGATGGCCCCCGTCGTCCTGACCGACGTGCCGGATCATGCGCTCGTCCTGAGCGAGGAGATCTTCGGACCCGTGCTGCCCGTGGTTGCCTATGAGGATGTCGAGGAGGCCTGCCGCTTCATCGCGGCCCGCCCGCACCCCCTGGCGCTCTACCTGTTCGGCCGCGACGCGAAGACCGTCGATTGCATCCTGGCGCGAACCCAATCGGGCGGCGTCGCCGTGAACGATACGCTCCTCCACTGCGTGCAGGAGGAACTGCCCTTCGGGGGCGTGGGAGCGAGCGGCATGGGGGCCTATCATGGCGAGGCGGGCTTCCGGACCTTCAGCCATGCGCGATCCGTCTTCCACCAGGCCCGCTTCAACGGAGCCGGCATGACGAGGCCGCCCTATGGGGGCCGCATGAATCGCCTGTTGTCTATGCTGCTGCGCTAGAGCTGTGGGCCAGGGGCACGGAGATGTCGTAGGCGACGCCGCCTTCCGCGAAGTTGAGCACCATGTAGCCGCCGAGCTCGCCCTCGATGCTGCGGCGGATCAGGCGCGAGCCGAAGCCCTGGCGTTTCGGCGGCGCGACGGGAGGCCCGCCGCTTTCGGTCCAGTGGATGCGCAGCTGATCCGGGCGGTCCTCGTGCTCGACGATCGTCCAGTTCATGTCGAGGCGCCCCGCATTGGTCGAGAGCGCCCCATACTTGGCGGCATTCGTCACCAGCTCGTGCAGCACGAGGCCCAGATTGATGGCATAGCGGGCCGGGAGCCTGACATTCGGCCCGTTGAGGACGACCCGCTCGTCGCCCTCCTTGCGATAAGGGGCCAGCTCCTGCTCCGCCACGTCGCGCAGCTCCGCCTCGCGCCAGGATTTGCGGGTCAGGAGGTTGTGGGTTTTCGACAGGGCGAGCAGGCGGCCTTCGAACGCTTCCTTGAATTGCGCCGGCGTCTCCGTCGTGCGAAGGGTCTGCGACGCGATGGACTGCACGGTGGTCAACGTGTTCTTCACCCGGTGATTCAACTCGTCGAGGAAGAACCGCTGCTGCTCCTCGGCCTGCTTCTGCTCGGTGATGTCCTGGAAGATCCCGACGAAGTAGAACGGCCTCTTCTGGATGTCGAAAAACACCCGCCCCTTGGAGTTGATCCAGCGGATGGCGCCGTCGGGGCGCCGGATGCGATACTCGTCCTGATAGTCGCCCTGGTTCTGCACGGCCTCGCGCCATCTCTGGATGACCCGCTCCATGTCCTCGGGATGGAGGATGGCCAGCCAGTGCTGATGGTCCATGGTCTCGTTGGCGTGCGGGTATCCGAGCATCGCGGTCGCCTGGCTGGACCAGCCGCCGACGCCCTTGTTCGGATCGTACCACCAGGTTCCCATATGACCTGCCTCCAGGGCCAGGCGCGCGCGCTCCTCGCTGGCCTGCAGGGCGTGCTGCCGCTCGGCCACGTCGTCCATCAGGTCGTTGAAGGCCCGCGCCAGGATGCCGAACTCTCCGGACTTTCCCGGAAGGTCGATGCGGGCTTGGTAGTCGCCCTGGCGCCAGGCCCGGATGCCGTCCGTGAGGAGTTCGAAGGGCTTGGTGATGAAGGCGCGGCTGAGCAGGGCGGACAGGGACAGGGCCAGGACGAGGGCTGCGGCGATTAGCATGAAGCCGCGTTTCGCCGCCTCGTTGATCGACGCGAAGGCGGCCTTCGTCGACAGGCCCACATTGATGTAGATGTCCCGGGGAGGAGCGGTGAGCGGGATGTAGCCGACGATGCGGCGTACGCCGTCGGGGCCGATGGTCTCAGTCGTTCCTGCGTCCTTCGCTCTGGCCTGGAGCAGGTATTCCTGGGGAAGAAGCTTCCCGATCAGGCGCCCCGGGTGAGGATCCTGCACGATGACGATCCCTCTTCGGTCGGCGACCGTCAAGGAGCCGCCCGCCGGGACGGTGCGTTCCTTCAGCTTCTGGCCGAGCCATCGGAGATCGAGAGCCGCAGCGAGGACGCCGACCACATCGCCCCTGTCGTTCCAGATCGGCAAAGCGAGGGGCAGGACCGGATGAGGATCGAGCGCGCCCTCCTCGAAGACCGGCGTATATTCGCCGACCACGAGGCCCTTTTCGGCCAGGGCGTGATGAAAATAGGGACGGTCGGCGAAGTAGTGCTGCGTGTCGACGGTTCCTGTCGGGCGGCAGCGGATGTGCCCGCTGATGTCCATCGCCACGAAGGACAGCACGTAAGGCACCTTTTCCTGGATGGCCTTCAGATAGGGGCTGCAGACCGCCGTGTCGAAGGCGCGGATCGACGGCGTCTCGTCCACGGCGAGCAGAAGGCTGTGCACGCCGTCGAAGATCCGCTCGAGCTCCGCGCCCACCAGTTGCGCCTGCCTGATGGCGAGGTCGTTCACCTCGGCTTCCCGGGCGCGACGCAGGGAAACTTCCGTGTAGGTCCAGATGACGATCGCCGGGAGAACCGAGATCACGGCAAGAAGAAGCAGACGCCTCGTCAGTGTCATTCAAACGCTCAGCTTAATGTCAGAAGGGGATCATAAACTTCCGCGACCGTCCACCCCTTAGCGCATCGGCGGGGATGTGTTTCCCGGTTTTCGCCTCATGCCGAGGCGCTGACATCCGGCAGCGGCCTTGCATCTGCGGCGAAGAGGTGTCAGGTGAGCGGGAATGGCGCCTCCTCTTCTTCTCCTGCAAGATATCGCTCTCACCTTCGGCGGCACGCCGCTGATCGAGGGCGCCGAGTTGTCCGTCTCGCCGGGCGAGCGGGCCTGCCTCGTCGGCCGCAACGGTTCGGGCAAGTCCACCCTGCTCAAAATCGCCGCAGGCCTCATCGAGGCCGACCATGGCAAGCGGTTCGTGCAGCCGGGCGCCACCGTGCGCTATCTCGCGCAGGAGCCCGATCTCTCCGTCTATCCGACGACGCTCGCCTATGTGGAGGCGGGCCTGGGACCGGGCGACGATCCCTATCGGGCGCGCTACCTGCTGGAGCAACTGGGGCTGACCGGCGAGGAGACGCCGGCCGCCCTGTCCGGCGGCGAGGCACGCCGCGCGGCGCTTGCCCACGTGCTGGCGCCTCAGCCCGACATCCTGCTGCTCGACGAGCCCACGAACCACCTCGACCTGCCGGTGATCGAATGGCTCGAAGGCGAGTTGAAGAGCCTGCGCTCGGCGCTGGTGCTCATCAGCCACGACCGCCGCTTCCTGGAAAGCCTGTCGCAGGCGACCATCTGGCTCGACCGGGGCAGGACCCGCCGCATGGACCGGGGCTTCGCCCATTTCGAGGAATGGCGCGATCAGGTCCTGGAGCAGGAGGAGGCCGAGCACCACAAGCTCGGTCGCAAGCTCGTGGCCGAGGCGGATTGGCTGCGCTACGGGGTGACGGCGCGGCGCAAGCGCAACGTGCGCCGCCTCGGCAATCTGCACGCCATGCGCCAGCAATATCGCGAGCGCACGCGTGCCGTCGGCACGGTCAATATGAGCCTTGCCGAGGCCGAGCAGTCCGGCACCCTCGTGGTCGAGGCGGAAGGGATCTCGAAATCCTACGGCGACCGGCCGATCGTCTCGAACCTGTCCTTGCGCGTCCTGCGTGGGGATCGTCTCGGGATCATCGGGCCGAACGGCGCCGGAAAGACGACCCTCATCAACCTGCTCACCGGCGCCCTGGAGCCGGACCAGGGCCGCGTGCGGCTCGGCTCCAACCTGCAGATGGTCACCCTCGACCAGCGCCGCGCGAGCCTCGATCCCGATGCCACCGTGGCCGAAACCCTCACCGGCGGGCGCGGCGACACGGTCACCATCGGCGGGCAGACCAAGCACGTCATCGGCTACATGAAGGACTTCCTGTTCTCGCCCGAGCAGGCGCGCACCCCTGTGGGCGTGCTCTCCGGCGGCGAGCGCAACCGCCTCATGCTGGCCCGGGCGCTGGCGCAGCCTTCGAACCTTCTGGTGCTCGACGAGCCCACCAACGATCTCGACCTCGAGACCCTCGACCTGCTCGAGGAGATGATCCAGGACTATTCCGGCACCGTCATCCTGGTCAGCCACGACCGCGACTTCCTCGACCGCACGGTGAGCTCCGTCCTGGTGTCGGAAGGCGAGGGGCGCTGGCTCGAATACGCGGGTGGCTACACCGACATGGTAGCCCAGCGCGGCCGCGGCGTTCAGGCGCGCGTGGTCGAGAAGGATTCGAAGCCCAAGAGCGTCGACAGGCCGGCCACGACGGCCCCGGCTCGAAACAAGCGCAAGCTCTCCTTCAACGAGCAGCACGCCCTCAAGACCCTGCCGCAGCGCATGGGGGAGCTCGAGGCCAAGATCGTCAAGGTGCAGGAAATCCTCGCCGATCCCGAACTCTATGCCCGCGATCCCGCCCGCTTCCAGAAGGCCATGGACGCGCTCACGCAACTGCAGTCGGAGCTGCACGCGGCGGAAGAGCGCTGGCTCGAACTGGAGATGCTGCGCGAGGAGCTGGAGGGGTAGCGGGTTTGTCCGTCACGAGCGGCGTCATGGATTCCCGACCGCTCCTCCAGAGGCTCTTCCCGGAATGGCAACCACCACGTCATGGCCGGCCTCGTACCGGCCATCCCGATCGGAACAGCGCTGTGCTTCACACAAGCGGGGTCACCGGCACAAGGCCGGTGATGACGTGGGGCGAAAGAGACGGGATCTGACGTTTTTCTGCTCCGGGCGAGGCACCACCGATCTCGCCTCCCACGTCCTCCGCGATCGATTTGCAGAGAATCCACGCCCGACACTAAAGTGACATCACCCGCTCGCTAGAAGCGGGATCGTCACTGAAGGAGGAGCGCGATGGACTGCAAGTCGAGACGTTACCTGACAACGATCCTGACGATCCTGGGTCTTGGGCTGATGCCCGCGGTTGCAAAGGCTGCAGAGCCCGATCGGGCGGTTCTTGCCGACCGGATCCCAAAGCTCTCGCGCGGCACGCAATGGAAGCCCGTCTCCGCGGTTCCGATCAATTTCCTGACCCATCATCCGCAGGGCATGGTGAAGATCGGCGACACGCTCTTCGTGTCGTCCGTGGAGATCCAGCAGCCGACCAAGCGATTCCCCCAGCCGGTCGACGGCTACGACCGCGACACGGGCGCCGGCGTGGGGCACCTGTTCAAGCTCGACATGAAGGGCAATCTCATCGCCGATATCACCCTCGGCGAAGGCACGATCTATCATCCGGGCGGTATCGACTACGACGGAAGGTATATCTGGGTTCCCGTGGCCGAGTACCGGCCGAACAGCCGCTCCATCGTCTATCGGGTCGATCCGGAGACCATGAAGGCCGAGGAGATGTTCCGCTTCGCCGACCACATCGGCGGCGTGGTGCACAACACGGACGACAAGACCCTGCACGGGGTGAGCTGGGGCTCGCGACGATTCTACCGCTGGACGCTCGATGACGGCGGGAAGCCCACCAATGCCAATGAAACCCCCGAGAAGCTGAGGGCGCTCAACACCTCGCATTATCTCGACTACCAGGACTGCAAATATGTCGGCAGAAGCCGCATGCTGTGCTCCGGCGTGACCGAGATGCGGATCACGCCCGAGGCCAACCCGTTCCGTCTCGGCGGGCTCGATCTCGTCAATCTCGCCGACGGCCGTCCGATCTTCCAGACGCCGGTGCTGCTCTGGACCGCAGGCGGCATGGACATGACGCACAACCCGGTTTGGATGGAGGCGAGCGATGCGGGAATCCGTGGCTACTTCATGCCCGAGGACGACAAGTCCACGCTCTACATCTACGAGGCCGAGGTGAAGTAGCCCGAAGGTCGCGTCGAGCGTTCAATCTGAAACTCTCACGTCATCACCGGCCTTGTGCCGGTGATCCCGATGGATTGAAGCACTGCGCGTCACCGTATCGGGATGGCCGGCACAAGGCCGGCCATGACAGTCGAGGGTGTCATCCCCGGTCGCGAACGACACGAGAGCAGCGCCCGCTTACTCGCCCGCCTCCAGGGTGAACCCGGCCTTGAGCACGACCTGGTAGTGGCGCACCTCGCCGTCCTCGATATGGCCGCGGGTCTGGATGACCTCGAACCAGCGCAGATTTCTCAAGGTCTGGCTCGCCCGCCGGATCGCCGTCTGGATGGCATCCTCGATGCTGGTCTCGGACGAGCCGACGAGTTCGACGATCTTGTAGACGTGGTCATCCATGGGACGCTCCGTGCTTTGCCGAAAGCATGGAGCTAGAGCATTTTCTAGCAAAGTGGATCCGGTTCGCCGTCAAAAATGCGGCAAACCCATAAGAGAGATGATTCCACGCAAGTGGAAACAGCTCTAGCCTCAGGACCTATAATGATTGCAGCGGGCTGAGCCGAAATGGGCGGGCCTATGGCTCTGATCAGCTGCTCGCGTTGATCTCCACGACATGCCCATCCGGGTCCAGCACATAGGCCTGAGGGAAGCCTGCGGGCCCATGGCGTTTCACCAGGAGCCTCCTCCCGCTCCCCTCAGGGGCGTTCTCAGCGTAGCCATGCCGGATCAAGTGATCGAGCGCGGCATCGAAGTCCTCCACCCGCAGGGCGAAGTGACAGTCGTTGTTGTCGATCTCAGAGTTGGTCCGGAAGGTGGCCTCGGGGTGAACCACGAGATGGACCTGCGTGGAGCCCATGTCGAGCCAAGCGCCGCCCACCGGGAAATTGGGCCGGGGCGCAGGCCTCAGACCGAGGACGCCGCTGTAGAAGGCCAGGGACCGCTCAAGGTCCCGCGTTGCGATGGCGACATGATGAACGGCTTGAACCTGCATCCTCTGCACCTCCTGAAGGACATCTCCGGAATCGAGGGGCACAGTACCCCATCCAAAGGCACTTGGGGCGCTTCGCGTTTATAGGTCTTGACCCCGGAGCGCACTGAGGCCGTGCCCACCATCAGGTGAGAGGCTTCGGTCATGATTTGTGATCACGAATGGAAAAGGTAACTCTGGGACGCCAGGAACTTAGGAGGATGTTCCATCGTTGGGGAGCGTCAGCTCGGCTGGACCAACCGGGCAAAGGAAGGGAACTCCCGCAATGAATCTCAAGATCGTCCTTGTAGCCAGTGCCATGGCGCTTGGTGTTGCCGGCTGCATGACGCCGACGGCCACGGCTCCCGTTGCTCCCATTGCCGTCACCACCGCGGCGGAATTCATCCCGACGGCGACCTCGTCGAACCTGTTCGAGATCGAGTCGAGCCGCCTGGCCCTGCAGCGGTCGCGTGATCCCGAGGTTCGCCGCTTCGCCCAGCAGATGATCCGCGATCACAACGCCGCCACCCGCCGCATGACGTCGGTGGTGCGCCGCGCGGGCCTGCCGATGCCGCCGCCCGCCATGAACGCCAAGCACCAGCAGATGCTGGCGACCGTCCAGGCCGCTCCGGACTTCGACGCCGCCTATGTGAACGCCCAGCTCATGGCGCATCAGGAAGCCGTGGCCCTGTTCACGTCCTATTCGCAGAACGGCGACGTGCCGCAACTCGCGCAGTTTGCCGGCGCGACCCTGCCCACCCTGGAAATGCACCTCGAGCATGTCCAGGGCCTGCGCGGTGGCGCGGCCCGCGCGATGTGAGCTCGCAGCCTCACGAATTATCAGGCCGCCGAGAGATTTCCGGCGGCCTATTTCGTTGGAGAGCCGCCATCCTCCATGAACTCGAGTCGGTTGCCGACCGGATCGGACACATAGAGGCGTCGGATCTCAGGAATCGCGTCGTCCCACAAGGGCTCATGGCCTGCCGCCGCCAGGATTTGCGCCAGGCCATCGAGGTCGGCGACGGTAAAAGCCGGATGGGCTTTGCGCGCCGGGCGGAAATCCTCCTCGATACCGAGATGGATCTGCACGGGAGGGCTTTCGAGCCAAAGACCGCCACGTGCCATGAGGGCGGGAGGCTTGGGCACCTCCCTCATCCCCAGAAGAGCCACATAGAACGTCCGGCAGAGATCCTCGGCGCCTGCCGGGATCGCGAGCTGGACATGGTCGATGCGGAGCATCAGCCTTCCGTGCGATAGGCCTGAACTTCCTGCTCGATGGCGCCGAAGATCGAGTGGCCCTGCCGGTCCTTCATCTCGATGCGGATCGTGTCGCCGAAGCGCATGAAGGGCGTCCTGGCCTCGCCCTGCAGGATGGTCTCCACCGTGCGCAGTTCAGCCAGGCAGGAATAGCCCAGGCCGCCCTGGTCGATGGGCTTGCCCGGCCCGCCGGCCTCGTCCTTGTTGGAGACCGTGCCGGAGCCGATGATCGTGCCGGCGCCGAGAGGTCGGGTCTTGGCCGCGTGCGCGATCAGGGTCGGGAAATCGAAGGTCATGTCGACGCCGGCGTTGGGCTTGCCGAAGGGCTTGCCGTTGAGGCTGGAGAGCAGGGGCAGGTGAAGACGGCCGCCGTCCCAGGCATCTCCCAGCTCGTCGGGCGTGACTGCCACGGGCGAGAGAGCCGAGGAGGGCTTGGCGTGGAAGAAGCCGAAGCCTTTCGCCAGCTCTGCGGGAATCAGGTTTCTCAAGGAAACGTCGTTGACGAGGACCACCAGGCGGATGGCCCGGGCGGCTTCCTCCCGGGGCGCGCCCATGGGCACGTCGCCGGTGATCACTGCCACCTCGGCCTCGAAGTCGACCCCGTGGGCTTCGTCCATCGCCAGGATCGGGTCGCGCGGCCCGAGGAAGGAGTCGGAGCCGCCCTGATACATGAGCGGATCGGTCCAGAAGGAAGCCGGCATCTCGGCTCCGCGGGCCTTCCGGACGAGCTCGACGTGATTCACGTAGGCCGAGCCGTCCGCCCATTGATAGGCACGGGGCAGGGGCGAGGCGCAGTCGTGCTCGTGGAAGCGGAAGGCCGGGACCGAGCCGTGCTCCAGCTGCTCCGCGAGATCCCGCAGCTGAGGCTCGACTTTTTCCCAATTGTCCAAGGCTTGCTGAAGCGTCGGAACAATGAAAAAAGCATCTGTCGCGCGGGTCAGGTCTTTCGACACGATGACGAGGCGGCCGTCACGGCCTTGGTTGAGGGAGGAGAGCTTCATTGCCACCGACCGGGTTGTTATGGTCCTTTCAACTTGCAACAGAATGCTTTCCGGGGAAACGCCAATGACAACGATCAAGAGAAGAAACTTCCTGAAGGGAGCAGGCCTCGCGGCTGCGGCCGGAACGGTGGCCGCTCCGGCCATCGCCCAGAGCATGCCCGAGATCCGCTGGCGTCTGACTTCGAGCTTCCCGAAATCCCTCGACACGATTTTCGGCACCGCCCAGACCTTCGCCAAGTACATGGCGGACGCGACCGACAACAAGTTCCAGGTCCAGGTCTTCGCCCCCGGGGAGATCGTCGGGGGCCTGCAGGCCATGGATGCGGTGCAGAACGGCTCGGTCGAATGCGCCCACACCCCGCTCTATTACTACATCGGCAAGGAGCCGGCGCTCGGCATGGGCACGGGCCTGCCCTTCAGCCTCAATGCGCGCCAGCTCCATTCCTGGTGGCACTTCGCCGGCGGTCGGGAGATCATCAACGAGGTCATGGGCCGGTACAACTGCACCTCCTTCGTGTGCGGCAATTCCGGCGCCCAGATGGGCGGCTTCTTCCGTAAGGAAATCAACACGGTCGACGACCTGAAGGGCCTCAAGTTCCGCATCGGCGGACTGGGTGGACAGGTTCTGGCCAAGCTCGGCGTCGTTCCGCAGCAGCTTGCTCCCGGGGACGTCTATCCGGCGCTGGAGCGCGGCACCCTCGATGCCGCCGAGTTCGTCGGTCCCTACGACGACGAGAAGCTCGGCTTCCTGAAGGTGGCGAAATACTACTACGCTCCCGGCTGGTGGGAGGGCGGCGCCATGCTCCACCTCGTGGTCAACCAGCAGAAGTGGAACGAGTTGCCGAAGCACTACCAGGCCATCCTGTCCCAGGCGACGGAGGCGGCCAACAACTGGATGCTGGCCAAGTACGATGCCGTGAACGGACAGGCCTTGCGCCGCATGGTGGGCGCGGGCGCGGAGCTGCGCACCTTCTCCCCGGCCATCCTGGAGGCCTCGCTCAAGGCCGCGAATGAGCTCTATGGCGAGCTTTCCGCCAAGAACGCGGATTTCAAGAAGGCCTATGATTCCATGGTGGCCTATCGCAACGACGTTCTGCCCTGGTGGCAGCTCAACGAATACGCCTTCGACACCTTCATGATCCGCACCCGCGGACGGGCGTAAACGCGGAGTGTCCGGGCTTCGAAGGATTTGACCTTCGGAGTGTCGAAGGCAAATACCCTGGAGAAAGGCGCGGTCGGCCAGCCTGACCGCGCCTTTCTCGTTTGATCAGGTGCCGCAATGTCAGACAATCTGGTTGCCAGTGCAACGAATTCTGCTATTGGTTGCTAGTGCAACGATTGGCGTGGCGATGGCGACAGGATCCGCAGCAAGGAAGAGAATGCCCGAGCCGCTCGTGGTTCTGGAGGATTTCCTGCCCTACAGGCTCAATGTTCTGGCTGGGCTGACATCGAGCGCCCTGGCCCAGATCTATGCCGAGCGGTTCGGCCTTTCGATCCCGGCCTGGCGGGTGATCGTGACCCTCGGGCAATATGAGCTTCGCACCGCACGGGACATGGCGCCCGATGGCGTCATGCACAAATCGACGGTCTCCCGGGCTGTCTCGGCTCTCGAGAAGCGGGGGCTCGTCGTTCGGCGTCCCAATCTCGACGACCGCCGGGAGGAGTGGCTGGCCCTGACGCCGGAAGGGCGGGCGATCTATGAGGCGGTGGCGCCCGAGGCACTGGCGGTCGAGGAGCGCCTCCTGGCGGTGCTCACCTCCGACGAGCAGAAGATGCTCTCTTCGCTGATCGACAAGCTGACGCAGCAGGCCCGTTTGCTCGCACCGCGGGACGTTGGGGAGGGTGACGCGTGAAGCTCTACACCTATTTCCGTTCGTCTGCGGCTTACAGGGTCAGGATCGCCCTCAACCTGAAGCGCGTGACCTACGATTCCGTCTCGATCAATCTGCTGAAGGGGGAGCAGCGCGAGGAGATCTACAGGTCCGTCAATCCGCAGGGGCGCGTGCCATCCCTCGATATCGGCGCCACGACGCTGATCCAGTCCCCTGCTATTCTGGAATATCTCGACGAAGTCTATCCGGAGCCGCCCCTGCTGCCGGTCGGTGCGGTGACCCGCGCGAAGGTACGGGCAATTGCCAGCCTGATTGCCTGCGATATCCATCCGCTCAACAATTCCGGAACGCTGGCCTATCTCAAGAACCGCCTCGGGCACGATCAGGCGGCTGCCGACGAATGGTACGCCCATTGGGTTCGCGAGGGCTTCGACGCCATCGAGGCCCTGCTCGGGCCAGGTCCTTACGCGTTCGGCCCCAAGATCACCCTGGCCGACGTCTATCTCGTGCCGCAGGTCTTCAACGCACGACGCTTCAACGTTCCCCTCGATGCCTATCCGAAGATCGTGGCGGTGGATGCGGCCTGCACCGCGCTTAAAGCCTTTCAGGACGCCGCACCGGCCAGTCAGCCTGACGCGATCTGAGGACGAATCGCATCCGTCACGGGGCGGATGCGTTGTTTTTGCAATCACGGGCCTCTCGATCGGCAGAGGCACAACAGGAGGAAGATCATGGGACCGTTCCCGCACGATGCGCCGCCGGCCGCCATCTCTGAAGAGAATCCCATGGGCACGGATGGATTCGAATTCGTGGAGTTCTGCCATCCCGACCCGCAGGCTTTGGACCGTCTGTTCAAGACGATGGGCTTTAGCACCGTCGCCAAGCATCGCTCGAAGAACGTGGTGCTCTACCGCCAGGGCGACATCAACTTCATCGTCAACGCGCAGCCCGGCTCCTTCGCGGAGCGCTTCGCGGCGCAGCACGGCCCGTCGGCTCCGGCCATGGCCTTCCGCGTCGCCGATGCGAAGCATGCCTTCGACCGGGCGCTTTCCATGGGCGCCAAACCCATCGAGACGCAGGTCGGCCCCAACGAACTCGAGATCCCGGGCATCGAAGGGATCGGCGGATTGCAGATCTACTTCGTCGACCGTTATGGGGCGAAAGGCTCCATCTACGACGTCGATTTCGAGTGGCTCGGCGAGCCCGATCCGAAGCCGAAGGGCGTCGGCCTCTATTACATCGATCACCTGACCCACAACGTCTATCGCGGGCGACTGAACGAATGGGCCGGATTCTACGAGCGTCTCTTCAACTTCCGCCAGATTCGCTACTTCGACATCGAGGGCAAGCTGACGGGGCTGCACTCCCGCGCCATGACCAGCCCGGACGGCAAGATCCGGATCCCGATCAACGAGGATGCGGGCGAGACCGGGCAGATCGAGGAATATCTGCAGGAGTACAAGGGCGAGGGCATCCAGCATGTGGCTCTCGGCTCGCACGATCTCTACGAATCCATCGAGGCGCTCGTCGAGGGCGGTCTCGAGTTCATGCCGGCCCCGAACGATATCTACTACTCTCGCGTCGACAAGCGGCTGCCCAGCCATGAGGAGCCTCTCGAGCGCCTCCGGAAGAACGGCATCCTGATCGACGGGGAGGGCGTGGTCGAGGGCGGCTTCACCAAGGTGCTGCTCCAGCGCTTCGGAAAGACGGCCATCGGGCCGATCTTCTTCGAATACATCCAGCGCAAGGGCGATGACGGATTCGGCGAAGGCAACTTCAAGGCGCTCTTCGAATCCATCGAAGAGGACCAGATTCGCCGCGGCGTGATCGGTCCGAAGGTTGCCTAGACGACGATCGCCCAATGATTCGAGAAAGGCCGGGTCCGCCCGGCCTTTTTCTTTGGCTCAAGAAGAGCGGACTATCGAAGATGTGACGGGCGTTATTCACAGGCCCGGTTTATTGTCTGTCCCGAAGAGACTTCTATTC
This sequence comes from Microvirga sp. CF3016, assembly GCF_036314085.1. NCBI lineage: Bacteria > Pseudomonadati > Pseudomonadota > Alphaproteobacteria > Hyphomicrobiales > Methylobacteriaceae > Microvirga > Microvirga sp. CF3016. Next base: position 140,962 of record NZ_JAYGGM010000004.1, on the reverse strand, counting down.
GCATCATCTGACCCTTGGTTAGACAAACGCCAAACCCTTTTTAATTAAGGATTTCTGAAATCCGGGGTCAAAGTCTTAACGAAGGGTAAAGAAGCCAGCTTTGAACGTTGCGTTTGTGCAACATGCCCCTGAAAAGCCCCGCCCCTTGCCCATTTTGCGCCTTCATTCGGTTGCTTGCGGACCAGTCATGGATAATGTGGCTCCAGCGACGGGGGCACCCCGGTCGTGATCCTGGTGAGTTCGACCTAAAAAGGCGGGTCGCCGGGTACTAGGGGAAAAGGGACGTGTTTAGGGCTTCGTCGAAGCACTCGAAGCACAAAAACCCGGCCCCCCAGGGTCTCGAAACTTTGGAGGTTTAACCATGAAGCTCGCTAAGAGCCTCTTCCTCGGATCGGTCGCGGGTCTCGCGGCTGTTGCCGGGGCACAAGCTGCCGACCTTCCCGCGAAGAAGGCCGCTGCTGTCGAATACGTTCGCGTCTGCTCCACCTACGGCGCAGGCTTCTTCTACATCCCCGGCACCGAAACCTGCCTCCGCGTCGGCGGCCGTGTTCGCGCCGAGTTCCGCTACCTCGAGCCGTCCGACCGCTCCGAGGATGCGATCGGCTTCCGTACCCGTGGCCGTCTGAACATCGACGCCCGCACCGCCACCGCCTACGGTCTGCTCCGCACCTTCGTGCGCTTCGAGATGACCCGCGACACCGGCTCGTACGGCTTCAGCTCCACGACGGCCAACGTCGACCAGGCCTTCATCCAGTTCGGCGGCCTCACCGCCGGTCGCGTCGTGTCGTTCTTCGACAACAGCGACCTGCCCACCGGCCACTTCGGCACGCTCCGCTTCTCGGACGCTCCGAACGTTAACCTGTTCGCCTACACCTTCTCGTTCGGCAACGGCTTCTCGGCCACGATCTCGGCTGAAGAAGGCCGCTATGCTGGCACCGCCTTCGGCACCCGCCTCAACGCTGCTGGCGTTCCTGTTCCCGCCACGGTGTTCACCGAAGCTGGTCAGACGATGCCTGACCTCGTCGGTAACCTGAAGTACGCTGGCACCTGGGGTTCGGCTCAGCTCTCCGGTGCTCTGCACCAGCTGCGCAGCGACGACGTGGTTGAAGTCGCTCCGGGCGCCTTCGATTATCCGGACAGCGAACTCGGCTGGGCTGTGACGGCTCAGGGCCACATCAACCTCCCGATGCTGGCTGCCGGCGACGCCTTGTGGCTCGCTGCGACCTATGCTGACGGCGCTCTCGGCTACCTCGGCTTCGGTTCGTCCGTCACCGTTGGCTCGCTGCAGGAATCGGTTGTCGACGGTTACATCGGCGTCGATGGCGACATCCACACCGGCCAGGGCTGGTCGATCGCCGGTGGTCTGCGTCACTACTGGACCCCGACCATCCGCCAGAACGTGTTCGGTTCGTGGGCTCGCGTCGAGTATGACAACGTTGCCCCGCGGGCCGTTGCGCCGGCCTTCGGCATCGCGTCCGACTTCACCGAATGGCGCGCTGGCACGAACGTGATCTGGTCGCCGGTCTCCGGCCTGGATCTCGGCGTCGAGGTTCTCTACGCCAACATCGACCCGCGTGGTCCGGATCCGGTCAACCTGAAGAACGACGTTTGGGAAGGCCGTCTGCGCGTTCAGCGCGACTTCTAATCGGCTTGTCCTGATTGGATAGGAGAACCCCGGTGGCAACACCGGGGTTTTTCTTTTGGACGATCAAGCAGATGCAATAAGCTCCTCCAAGTCTTCGAGACGTCCGGTGAGGCGCGTGGTTGACCTTCTGGCGCGCGACAAACCCGGGGAGGGAGGCGGCTCCGCAACAGGGTCATGGTTGCACGACGAGGCGACTGCTCTACAAGCTCCCCACCAGATCCGAAGACGGAGGCGATGAGGCTCAGTCCCGGCCGTCAACAGCAGAGACGAAATCCCTGATGACAGGAAGGAGATCGCCGTCGAGGGAGGGCGCGTGGCCCTGATCCGGCACCGTGACGGCCGTGAGGCGCGAATGCCGATCCTGCATCATCTGCAAGGTGTCCGCCGTCAGCAGGTCGGAATGGTCGCCCCGGATGGCCAGGACGGGAAACGGCTTCAGAGCCTCGAAGAGGGGCCACAGATCCGGCAGGGGCGCGTCGAGGTCGAGGTTGTCGAGGGTTTTCGTCAGGTTGGGATCGTAATCGAGAACGAATCCGCCTTCCGTCTCGCGCCAGGTTCCCCGCGCCATCTTTGCCCATTGCTCATCAGAGTAGTGCGGAAACTGGCTCTGCGATCTCTGGCGCAGGAGATCGACGGCCTCGCTCACGGTTCCCGGTGTGGGAAGTTTGCCGACATAGCTCCGGATCCGCTTCAGCCCGCGGGCTTCAAGGACCGGTCCGACATCGTTCAGAACCGCTCCGGCGATGAGCTCGGGCCGGACCGCGCTCAGCGCCATCGTGATCAAGCCGCCGCGGGAAGTGCCGATGAAGATCGCTTTTTGGATTCTGGCAGCCGCCAGCACTTGCAGGGTATCGTTCAGTTCGACCTTGACGTCGTAGTTCCGCCAGTCCCGATCCCATTCGGAGCGCCCGCGCCCTCGATAGTCCAGGCACAGAACCCGGCGAGGGCGCGACGGATCCCGGCTCAGGGCTTCGGCGATGTCGTGAAAATCTTCGGACGTTCTGGCGAGACCGGGCAGGCCGACGACGGGCAATGATGCATGGCCGGTCAGCGGCCCGTAGTCACGGGCATAGAGCCGAATTCCGTCGTCGGCGGTTACGAAAAGATCGCCGTAGGAGCCGCTCATGTCAGTCCGACCTCGTCGAGGCCCGACGAACGGCATCCTGCCTCATCAATTGGTGCTGGTCGCATCCGCCGTCGCCGGGACTGCAGGCACTGGCTTGTCGTTCAGGCGCTGCCGGTAGACCCGCAGGTTCTCCAGCACGCGTTGGACGTAGTTGCGGGTCTCGTAGAACGGGATCCGCTCGACCCAATCGACCTCGTCCACGTCCGGCTTGCGAGGGTCGCCATAGGTCCTGATCCACTTGATCACATTACCGCCACCCGCGTTGTAGGACGCGAAGGCGAGGATGTAGGAGCCCTTCCAGTCCTCCATCAATTCGCCCAGATGGGCCGAGCCGATCTTGGCGTTATAGGACGGGTCCTCGATCAGCCGCTTCAGATCGAAGCCGACGCCGAACCGTTGCGCGGTCCTCTTTGCGGTTGCGGGCATGAGCTGCATCAGCCCGCGCGCGCCGGCGGTCGAGATAGCGCGCGGGTTGAAGGCGCTCTCCTGCCGGGCAATGGCATAGACCATGGCCGGTTCGACCTCGTCGCCGACAGGCTGGAAGTCGGGAATGGCTGCAAGCGGGTAGGCATGCTGATCGAGCGGAAAGCCCCTTTGCAGCGCCATCTTGCCGATGGCGAGCACGGCTCGCGGATTCTGCTGGGAGGCGGCGAGACCCGCCAAGGCGTCGAGCTGTCCCGGATCGCTCAAGGTCTGGGCGAGGTCGGTATAAAGGCTAAGGGCAAGGTCGTGCTCGCCGATCTGCTGCAGCAGTTTCACCGCCTGGATGGGAACGAGGGTGTCGAATGCCTTGCGCTCCTCCTCCGACAGCGGGTCCACTTTCCGCAGCGAGATGGTCTGCCCCAGCTTCGCCTGGGCCAATTGCCCGTAATAGGTCGTAGGCTGGTCGGCGGCGCGCTCGTAGTAGATCCTGGCGTCCTGCCCTTGGCCGGCGGCCTCCGCCGCGCGGCCCTGCCAATAGGCGATGCGGGAGATGGAGATCGGGGTCGAGGCGGTTTTTGCCACCGCCGCGAAATGCCTGGAGGCGATTGCCGGATCGTTCAGGAAACGCAGTGCGATCCAGCCGGCATGGAACTCGGCCTCGATCTGCTGCGCGGGCGATTCCGCGGCGTGATGGCTTGCCACCTCATAGGCCGTCTTCGGATCTCCCTTGTCGAGCAGGTTCCGGGTGATCAGGCGCTGTTCGGCCCACCATTCGTCGCCATCGACCCGCAATTCGGGGTCGCGCGGCGCCTGCATGATGATCGCGGCGGCCTCCGCGAGATTGTTGCTCCGGCGCTGCAGCAGCGCCTTGGAGAACAGATAGGAGGGATCGCTGCGCAGGGAAGCCGGGACGGCCGCGAAGGCTTTCTCGGCCTTCTTCTTGCCCTGGAAGACAGCCATGCGAGCCTTGACGAGCAACTCGTATTCCTTGCCCGCATAGCCGGCCGCGCGCTGGGCGCCGCCCCAGTTCTCCTTCAGGAGAAGCCGCTCCATGCGGAAGCGGTGGTCGGCTTTTGCAAGCACATCCGGGAAGCGGTCGAGGATGCGGCGCTCCGCGTCGGGTCCGAAGGTATCCTCGCGCCAGACATGGCGGATCTTGTCGTTTGCCTCCTGGGCGAGGCCTTCTGCCTGGAGGGCGAAGGCGAGGGCGATCCGGCCGGCAGGCGTTCCTGGGGGCTGCTTGGCGAAAAAGGCGCGGACCTGAGACGGGGGCCTGCGTTCGGACAGCAGCGCTTCCTCGTGCCTTCTCCGAAGCTGATTGGTCATCGGCCAGTCCGGATAATCCTTCTGGAAGGCGGCCATCCGGTCGAAGCTCGTGGTGAGCCCGCTGCGGATCGCGAACCACTCGATGAGCGCGTGGCCAGCAGGCTGGGTGAGCTTCGTCTTGAGGATCTGAGCCTCGGTGAGATCGTTGTCCCGATAGGCCTTGAGGATTCCCGCCAGGTGATCCAGGTCTCCCGGCACCGGCGCGGGAGGCACGAAGCTTTCCAGGGTGGTGGCTTGGGCCGGAGCCGGCGTGCCGGGCGAAGTTTCGGTGGCGTAGACGGGGAGAAGGAGAATGGGGACAAGCGCGACGGACGTCGCAAGACAGAGGAGAGGACGCATGTTGAGGCTCACCCGCTAACCCCTTGCTGCCGCCATTTATCTCATTGTGACGACGTTTCTCTTGAGGAAACACTAAGAGCCGAGCTAGGACAACTCCCCGAACGAATGTTTGCGCGCATGCGCCGCACCCCCTATGTGTAAAACCCAACTTCCTGTGTGTACTTTGGCCCAAGAGAAGGCCCGGCGCGACTATCGAGGATAACCCCCATGACCCAATTCAAAGGCTCCATCACGGCCCTGGTAACCCCCTTCAAGGATGGAGCCGTGGATGAGGCGGCGTTCCGGTCCTTCATCAACTGGCAGATTCAGGAAGGCACGAGCGGCCTCGTTCCCGTCGGCACCACGGGTGAGAGCCCCACGCTCAGCCACAAGGAGCACGAGCGGGTCGTCGAAATTTGCGTCGAGGAAGCGAAGGGCAGGGCGTCCGTGATTGCGGGCGCCGGCTCCAACAGCACGGCGGAGGCGGTGGCTTTCTCCAAGCATGCGGAAAAGGTCGGCGCCGACGCGGTGCTGATCGTGACGCCCTATTACAACAAGCCGACGCAGGAGGGCCTCTATCAACACTTCAAGGCCATCAACGACGCAATCGGCATCCCGATCTTCATCTACAACATTCCCGGACGTTCGGTGATCGACATGTCGGTGGAGACCATGGCGCGGCTCTATGAGCTCAAGAACATCGCCGGCGTGAAGGACGCGACCGCCAACATGGCGCGGGCAAGCCTGCAGCGGCAGGTGCTGGGACCGGACTTCATCCAGCTCTCCGGCGAGGATGCGACCGCGCTCGGCTTCATGGCCCATGGCGGCCATGGCTGCATCTCGGTGACCTCGAACGTCGCGCCCCGGCTCTGCGCCGAGATGCAGAATGCGTGCCTGAACGGCGATTATGCTTCGGCCCTGAAGGTGCAGGACCGGCTCATGCCCCTGCACACCAACCTGTTCATCGAGACGAACCCGACGCCCGTGAAATACGCCGCGTCCCTCCTCGGCCTCATGGAGGATACCGTGCGCCTGCCCCTGGTGCCCGCCTCCGAGGGTGCGAAGCAGGCCGTTCGCTCGGCCATGGTCCATGCGGGCCTGATCAACGCTTAAAAGAGCTCATGTCCAAAGATCCAAAAGCTGCGAACCGCGTCGTCGCCGACAACAGGAAGGCGCGGTTCAATTACGAGATCATCGACACCTACGAGGCGGGAATTGCGCTCACCGGCACGGAAGTGAAATCCCTGCGACAGGGCAAGGCGACCATTGGCGAGGCCTATGCCGGGCCGTCCGGCGAGGAGTTCTTCCTCTTCAATGCCTATATCCCGGAATACCTCCAGGCGAACCGCTTCAATCACGAGACGAAGCGTCCGCGTCGTCTGCTCCTGCACAAGCGCCAGATCGACAAGCTGATTGGCGCCACGCAGCGCGAAGGGTTCACCGTGATCCCGCTCAAGATCTATTTCAACGATCGTGGGCGGGCGAAGGTGGAGCTCGGCCTCGGACGAGGCAAGAAGCTGCACGACAAGCGCGAGACCGAGAAAGAGCGCTCCTGGAACCGAGAGAAGGCGCGCCTCATGCGGGAGAAGGGCTGACGCAACGGCCTGCCGCGCTAGATCTCCCATCTGTTGCTTGGGAGGGAAGACATGGCATCCGTGGCTCTGGTCTCGGTTCTTGGCCCCGATCGGGTCGGTCTCGTTGCGGCAATCGCGGAACATCTGTTCGACGTGGGCGTGAACCTGAGGGACACGACCTTCGCGGCGCTTGGTTCCGGCGCCGAATTCGTCGCGCTCTGCGAGCTTCCCACGGAACTCACGGCCGCCGACATCGAGGCCGGCCTGAAGCGGCTGCCCGAGCTTGAGGGAGCGGAGATCCGGGCCGTTCCCTATGCCTTCGACCCAAGCCCCGGTCCTGCGGGCAACATCACCCACCGCATCACCATCAGCGGCGGGGATCAGCTCGGTCTCGTGGCCCGTCTCTCGGAGGTGTTCAAGCAGTATGAGGCCAACATCGTGCGCCTCGAGGCACGCAAGCTCCCAGAGAGTGAGGGCGGCCTCTACGTGACCCGGTTCGCAGTTTCCATTCCCGCTGGACAGACGGATCTGTGCCTGGCCACCGTCAGCAACACCGCAGGAGCGCTCGGCTTGAGCTGCCAGGTCGAAGAGAGCTCCCTCTGAAATGCAAATGGCCGGGGCGACCCGGCCATGCGTCCATCTCTCGAAGGCCAGCTCTCAGATGTCGAATTCCTCGTCAGGAGACTGCCGGATCCCGTAGCGGCTCTCGAGAGCGCCGTTGCGCGGCTGCGGGCGCGAACGATCGCCGTTCTCGCCCCCCGTGCGCTGCGGACGGTCGGAGGGGTCCCGCCCGATCCGGGAGGCGAGCTGCGACAGATCGAGGAACTCGTCGGCCTGGCGGCGCAGCTCGTCGGCCACCATGGGCGGCTGGGTCGTGACCGTCGAGACCACGGAGACGCGCACGCCGCGGCGCTGCATGGCTTCGACCAGGGAGCGGAAGTCGCCGTCGCCGGAAAACAGGACCATGTGGTCGATGTAGGGGGAGAGTTCGAGCGCATCGATGGCGAGCTCGATATCCATGTTGCCCTTGACTTTGCGACGGCCGGCGGAATCGACGAATTCCTTGGTCGGCTTCGTCACCACCCGATAGCCGTTGTAATCGAGCCAGTCGATCAGCGGGCGGATGGAAGAATATTCCTGATCTTCTACAAGCGCTGTGTAGTAAAAGGCCCGGACCAAAGTGCCGCGACCTTGAAATTCCTTCAGGAGGCGCTTGTAATCGATATCGAAGCCGAGGGTTTTGGTGGTAGCGTATAGGTTGGCGCCATCAATGAAGAGCGCGATCCGCTGCTGGCCTGACATAAGTATTCTCTATTCGTGTCTGCCGGAGCGGCATAACAACCTGCATTATTGAAGCGGCATCTATTATTTACGCTGGCAATGGAATTGCGCGATAAAATCACGACGCGCCTTGAAACAGGCTGCTATTAACCCTTCGGACGAGTAAAAACGACAAAGCAAAATACTTAATGGCGTGTAAATTCCAAGAGTCAAGGTGGCAGAACCAAGGCAGTCAAGCCAAAGTGTGGCAAATAAACAGCTATTTACGATTTCAGGCTGCGACTGCCCGGTTTGACCGCCGGAAGAGCCGCCAAGTCTGCAGGAATTTGGTCCGGCTGATAGGCTGGAATGTCGAGTTGGACCAGGGACACCAGTGGGACTCCGAGATCCGCCTTGCCGCCGGAACGGTCGATCAGGCAGGCCGCGCCCAGGATCGTGCCCGGATGTTCCCGCAGGGCCGCCAAGCACTCCCTTGAGGAAAGCCCCGTCGTCACGATGTCCTCCACCATGACGACCCGCGCGCCTTCCGGAATCGCGAAGCCGCGGCGCAGGACGAACACTCCGTTCTCGCGCTCGACGAAGATCGCCTTGGCTCCGAGATGCCGCGCGGTCTCGTAGCCTGGAACGATGCCCCCGACCGCCGGCGAGACCACGTAGTCGACCGCCCCGAAGGCTTCACTGACCTTCTCCGCCAGCGCCCGGCACACCCGCTCGGTCCTGGCCGGATCCTGGAACACGAACATCTTCTGCAGGAAGACCGGACTGTGCAGACCCGACGACAGGATGAAGTGTCCCTCCAGCAATGCGCCGGCTGAGCGGAACTCGTCGAGAACATCGTTCGGGGTCATGGCTGCGGGTCTCCTGCGCTGGGGCTGTTTGGCAGGCGGGCCCGCACGAGGCAAGAGGAAACGGACAGCCTTATGCGGAAGAATCCGCAACCTGGGCCAGCCATTTCGGCAAGTCCGCCAGCGACGGCAGTTCGGCGAAGCGGGGATGCGCCGTCGGGAGCGGGGCGTCCTCGTGGGCCCAGACGAGATGGTAGGGGATGAGCGCCGCATAGCTGCCGGCCTCGAGGGCGGGCAGAACGTCCGAGCGCACGGAGTTGCCGGCCATGGCGGCCTGTTCCGGACCGGCGCCATGGCGCGAAAAAATTCGTGTGTAGGTCTCCGCCTTCTTCTCGCTGACGATCTCGACGCCCGAGAAGAAGTTGCCGAGACCCGACGCCGCGAGCTTCGATTCCTGATGGAAAAGGTCGCCTTTGGTGATGAGGATCAACTTGTATTCTCGGGAGAGCTCTTCGAGAGCCTCGTGAACGCCCGGGAGAGGCTCCACGGGATGTCTGAGCATCTCCCGGCCGGCTGCCAGGATCTCCGTGATGACGTGGTTGGACACCTGGCCCTTGCTGACGGCGAGCGCCGTTTCCAGCATCGAGAGCGTGAAACCTTTGGCGCCATAGCCGTAGAGGCTGAGATTGCGCTTCTCCGTTGCCTCGACCTCCGCTTCGAGGGTCGCGGCATCGACGAAATCGGCGAGGAGTTCGTTGAAGCGCTGGCGCGTCATCCGATAGAAGGTTTCGTTGTGCCAGAGCGTATCGTCGGCATCGAGGCCTAGAATCGAGATGGGCATCGGGAGGGCTCGTTTTTGGAGGAGTGGTCTACGAACGCTGTCCGGCAGCTTGCACGAACGCCGCGAAGAGCCTGTTGCCTGGATGATCCTGCGTGGCGAACAGCTCTTGGTGCCACTGGACGCCGATGGCGAAGCGTCGATGCGGAATTTCGATCGCTTCGATGATGCCGTCCTCGGTACCGGCGCTGATCAAGGCCTCGTCGGAGATCTCCACCACCGCTTCTCGATGAAAGGTGTTCACGGTGATCTCGGGCTGCCCGACGATGCGCGAGAGCAGGGTATCGTGCTTGATCGCAACGGGATGGAAGGCACCGCGCTTGTCGTGCTCCATGACATGCGGCCCGAGCGAGCGCAGGTCCGGCGACAAACGACAGCCGTGGAGGGCCGCGAGAACCTGCATGCCGTTGCAGATGCCGAGAACAGGCTTGTTCCGCTCCAGGAAGCCGCGCATCAGCGCGATCTCGACGTCCAGGCGCTCCGATGCCGGGGCCTTGGAGACCTGCCCGTCGATGAACCAGGAATCAGGAAAGGCGAAGCGGCCGCCGGTACTTAAGAAACCGTCGAACTCGTCGGTCACGGGCTCGACCATCTCCGGGATATAGGGAATGCCGAAGGGCAGCCCTCCGGCACGCTGAATCGCCACGAAATACGCCTTCGTCATGTCGTAGCGCGTGCCGTCCACGCTCGTGTTCTCGTCCATGATGACGGCTATGCGAGGTTTGAGCGTCATGACGCTCAACCGGTGACGCGATCGACGCGGCTCACCACGCGTTTGGCGCGCAGCTCCGCGATGATGGCGTTGAGATGCTTCAGATCCCAGACCGTCAGATCGATGGTCATGTCGGTGAAGTCCTGGGTGCGCCGCTTCATGGAAACGTTGTCGATATTGCCGTCATGATCCGCGATCACCTGGGTGATCTGCGCGAGCGATCCGGGCTCGTTGATCGATTGCAGCTTGATGCGTGCAGGGAAGCGCTGGGTGGATCCGGATTCCAGGTCCCAGCGCACGTCGATCCAGCGATCGGGCTCGTTGTCGAAGGCCGCCAGCGAGGGAGATTGAATCGGGTAGATCGTGACTCCCTGGCCCGGGGTCAGGATGCCGACGATGCGGTCGCCCGGCACGGCGCCGCCTTCCTGGGCAAAGCGGATCGGCATGTCCTTGTTGAGGCCGCGGATCGGGATGCCGCCGGGATTCTCGCTCGTCGGCTTCTTGCCTGCACCGTCGGGCTGCCCGCTGCCGCGGCTGTCGGAACCGGCGCGACGCTCCTCCAGGTAGTCGGGATAGACGGCCCGCACCACGTCGCCCGAGAACATCTCGCCCCGGCCCACGGCCGCCAGCACGTCCTCGACGGAGGCCCGCGCCAAGCGGGGCAGGGCGCCCTTCAGCTTCTCGTCGGAGAAGGGGCGGCCGGCGCGCTCGAAGGCGCGCTCCAGGATCTGGTGTCCGAGGCCGGTATATTGCCGGCGCACGGCGGCACGGGTGGCGCGACGGATCGAGGCGCGCGCTTTGCCGGTGACGACGAGCGATTCCCAGGCCGCCGGGGGCGTCTGGCCCTCGGCGCGGACGATCTCTACCTCGTCGCCGTTCTGCAATTCGGTGAGCAGCGGCGACATGCGGCCGTTGATCTTGCAACCGACCGCCGTATTGCCGACATCGGTGTGCACCGCATAGGCGAAGTCGATGGGCGTCGCGCCGCGCGGCAGGGCGATGAGCCGGCCCTTGGGCGTGAAGCAGAAGACTTGGTCGTGGAAGAGTTCGAGCTTCGTGTGCTCGAGAAACTCTTCCGGGTTGTCGCCCTCGGCCAGGAGGTCGATAGTCCGCCGCAGCCATTGATAAGCGCGGCTTTCCGTGGCGAGGCGCGAATTGTCGTTGACGCCTTCCTTGTAGAGAGCATGGGCCGCGATGCCGTATTCCGCGACCTCGTCCATGTCTTCGGTGCGGATCTGCAGTTCCACGCGCTGGCTGCCGGGGCCGATCACCGTGGTGTGGATCGAGCGGTAATCGTTCTGCTTCGGGGTGGAGATGTAATCCTTGTACCGTCCCGGCACCATCGGCCAGCTGGTGTGAACGATGCCGAGCGCCCGGTAGCACTCGTCGAGGGTGTTCACGATGATCCGGAAGGCGAAGATATCGGACAGTTGCTCGAACGAGACGGATTTGCGCTCCATCTTGCGCCAGATGGAATAGGGCCGCTTCTGGCGGCCGGTCACGCTGGCCTCGATGCCTTGCGCGCGCAGCTTGGTGGTCAGCGTCCGTTCGATCTCGTCGACGAGCTTCTCGTTCTTGGCGGAGAGTTCGTGCAGGTGGCGCTTGATGGCCTCGTACGCTTCCGGATCGAGATTCTGGAACGACAGCTCCTCCAGCTCCTCGCGCATCTCCTGGATACCCATGCGGCCGGCGAGCGGCGCATAGATGTCGAGGGTCTCCTCGGCGATGCGCTTGCGCTTCTCCGGCGGCATGAACTGGAGGGTGCGCATGTTGTGCAGGCGGTCGGCAAGCTTGACCAGCAGCACGCGCACGTCGTCGGCAATCGCCAGGAGGAGCTTGCGGAAGTTTTCTCCCTGTGCCGCCCGCTTCGAGACGAGATCGAGCCGCTTGATCTTCGTCAGGCCGTCGACGAGAGCGCCGATCTGGGGACCGAAGGTCCTGTTGATCTCCTCCAGCGTCGCCTGGGTGTCCTCCACCGTGTCGTGGAGAACCGCCGCCGCGATGGTCGCATCGTCGAGCTTGAGGTCCGTGAGAATGGCCGCCACTTCGAGCGGATGGCCGAAGAACAGATCTCCGGATGCGCGCTTCTGGGTGCCATGGGCCATCATGGCATACACGTAAGCGCGGTTGAGAAGCGCCTCATCGGCCGAGGGGTTGTAGCGCTTGACCCGCTCGACGAGTTCATATTGGCGCATCATGCGGCCGCATTCTCCTTTTGGCCTGTTATCTGGCTGAAATGACGAAGCTATCGAAGATATTGTACAACATCTTCCGACCGCAAGCTGAATAGCTTGCCGCAGGCGGCCGATGCAGGGGCGTGGTTAAGCCGCCAACAAAAAAAGCCCGGCATCGAGCCGGGCTTTCATCATGAGGGCGAGCGCTTACTCGCGGTCGTCGTCGTCCGCGCTGCTGCTCGGGGGCACGAGGCCCTCCAGGCCGCGAAGCAGGTCCTCTTCGCTCATGCGGTCGAACTGGACGTCCGCGTCGTTGTCGCCGCCGGCCGAGGGCGCTGCCGCGGTGTTGCTGAGCATGGGAACGGCTTCGGCCTCCGGCTCGTCCACCTCGACGTATTTCTGCATCGAGTGGATGAGCTGCTCCTTCAGGTCGTCGGGAGCGATCGTCTCGTCGGCGATCTCGCGGAGAGCCACGACCGGGTTCTTGTCACGGTCGCGGTCGATGGTGAGCGGCGAGCCCGAAGATATGAGGCGGGCCCGGTGGCTGGCCAGCAGCACGAGCTCAAACCGGTTGTCGACCTTGTCGATGCAGTCTTCGACGGTCACGCGAGCCATGCGGGGCTCCTTCTTCAGCAATGGAGAATATCGGAAGGGGGACCGGATACACCGGTTGGTTCGAGAAAACAAGAGGAAGCGTTACCAGACAGAGACTTAACCGGAAACCCAGGGCGTGCGGAGCCGCACATTCCCTGAATGGCATTAAAGTTATGATGCAACATATCAATAACGGTGGGCGTTATGAGAGCCTTGTTGTGTGTTCTGAGTGACGTTCGGGGTTGGGCCAACCGCCTTTGGAAACGGCTCTTTCCTGGACGGTCGAGGATTGACCGTAGCCTCCTTCGGGGCTGGAGGCAGCATATATGAAAGCTGGATAAGGGTCTCAGACGCGCGCTTTGCCTTGACTCCGGGCCTTTCGGGTGCCAGTTCCGCGCGGATTCGACGCAATAAAGGTTCCGCTCCCGATGAAGCGCGCATTCGTTTTTCCAGGCCAGGGAAGCCAGGCCGTCGGCATGGGCAAGGCCCTTGCCGACACCTTCCCTCAGGCCAAGGCCGTGTTCGACGAGGTGGATGAGGCCCTATCCCAGAAGCTCTCCGCTATCATGTGGGAGGGGCCGGCGGAGGAGCTGACCCTGACCGCCAACACCCAGCCGGCCCTGATGGCCGTGAGCGTCGCCGCCATCCGGGTTCTGGAAGCGGAGGCTGGGCTCGACCTCAAGAATCACGCCGCGTTCGTCGCCGGCCATTCGCTGGGCGAATATTCGGCGCTCGCTGCCGCCGGCAGCCTTTCCGTAGCCGATACCGCCCGCCTGCTGCGGATTCGCGGCAATGCCATGCAGAACGCGGTTCCGGTGGGGCAGGGCGCCATGGCGGCGCTTCTCGGGCTCGAATTCGACGCGGCCCTCGAGGTCGCCCGCGAGGCGGCCCAGGGCGAGGTCTGCGATGCGGCCAACGACAATGGCGGCGCGCAAGTCGTGGTCTCCGGCCATAAGGCTGCCGTGGAGAGGGCCGTGGCGATCGCCCAGACCAAGGGCGCCAAGCGCGCCGTGATGCTGGCCGTGTCCGCCCCCTTCCACTGCGCGCTCATGCAGCCGGCGGCCGACGCCATGCGCGAGGCTCTCGGCCGCGTGACCGTCAATGCCCCGGTCGTTCTGGTGGTGGCCAATGTGGAAGCTGCTGCCATTACGGATCCGGCGGCCATCCGCGATGCCCTGGTCCGACAGGTCACCGGCACCGTGCGCTGGCGCGAGAGCGTGGCCTATATGGCCGCCCAGGGTGTTGAATCGTTTTATGAAGTCGGGTCTGGCAAGGTTCTGACCGGCCTCGTGAAACGCATTGCGGCCGGCGCCTCGGCCACGGCCATCGGCACCCCTGAGGATGTCGCCGCTTTCAAAGCCTCGCTGAACGCGTAAGAGGAGCCCTGCATGTTCGATCTCACCGGCCGCAAGGCTCTCGTCACCGGCGCCACGGGCGGCATCGGCGGCGCCATTGCCCGCGCTCTCCACGCCCAGGGCGCAACCGTGACCCTCTCCGGAACCCGACGGGCGGCCCTGGACGAACTGGCTTCGTCCCTGGGCGAGCGGGTCCATGTGGTCGAGGCTAACCTGTCGGACAAGGATTCCGTCGAAGCTCTCGTACCGGCAGCCGAGGCGGCCATGGATGGCCTCGACATCCTGGTCAACAACGCGGGCGTGACCAAGGACAACCTCTTCATGCGCATGAAGGACGAGGAATGGGACACGGTCCTTGCCGTGAACCTGACCGCTTCCTTCCGCCTGTCGCGGGCGGCCGTGAAGGGCATGATGCGACGCCGCTACGGACGTATCGTCAATATCGGCTCCGTCGTGGGTTCGACCGGCAATCCGGGGCAGGGCAACTATGCCGCCTCCAAGGCTGGCCTGATCGGCATGACCAAGGCGCTTGCCGCCGAGGTCGCGAGCCGCAACATCACGGTCAACCTCGTTGCTCCAGGCTTCATCGAGTCGCCCATGACCGATGTGCTCAACGAGAAGCAGCGCGAGGGAATCCTGGGCACGATCCCCATGGGGCGGCTCGGCCAGGGCGAGGAAATCGCTTCGTCCGTGGTCTATCTCGCTTCCGCTGAGGCCGCCTATGTGACGGGCCAGACCCTTCACGTGAACGGCGGAATGGCCATGTTCTAAAGGAACTTATCCTGGTTTCCGGAATCTGTTTGAAGGTGCCGTTCACCCCTCGCCAGACAGGATAAGCTTGTGTTAAGCATGGTCCCGATCAGGTCAAAGGGGTTGACCGGCGCTTAAAAATGCGGCTTTGCACGGCGCAGGGTAGCCGTTTCAGCGTTGTCAGCTGAACAGCTGATCTAAATTGATTTCTTAATCCGCCCAATTCCTGAGGCGGCAGCCACTGAGGAAAAAACGATGAGTGACGTCGCTGATCGCGTGAAGAAGATTGTTGTCGAGCACCTCGGCGTCGAAGCCGACAAGGTGACCGACAATGCCAACTTCATCGACGACCTGGGCGCCGACAGCCTGGATACGGTCGAGCTGGTGATGGCGTTCGAGGAAGAGTTCAACGTCGAGATTCCGGACGACGCGGCTGAGACCATCGTGACGGTCGGCGATGCCATCCGCTTCCTCGAGAAGAACGCAGCCTAAAGCACTGAAAGGGCGTCGGGTGACTCATTCGACGCCCGAATTTTATTGATCGATAGGGCAGGAATTCATGCGCCGGGTAGTTGTTACAGGTCTTGGCATGGTGACGCCGCTGGGGTGCGGGGTGGATGCCACATGGTCCCGCCTCGTCGAGGGGCAAAGCGGCGCCAACAGGATCACGGATTTCCAGGTCGACGACATGGCCTGCCAGATCGCCTGCCAAATTCCGCGGGGCGACGGCTCCGGCGGCACCTTCAACGCCGACCAGTGGATGGAACCGAAGGAGCAGCGCAAGGTCGATCCCTTCATCGTCTATGCGATGGCCGCCTCCACCATGGCCCTGCGGGATTCCGGCTGGGAGCCCAAGACCTACGAAGACCAATGCGCGACCGGCGTTCTGATCGGCTCCGGCATCGGCGGCATCGGCGGCATCTACGAGGCCTCCGCCACCCTGATCGAGCGTGGCCCGCGCCGCATCTCGCCCTTCTTCATTCCCGGCCGCCTCATCAACTTGGCCGGTGGCTACGTGTCCATCGAGCATGGCCTGAAAGGGCCGAACCATGCGGTCGTGACCGCCTGCTCTACCGGCTCCCATGCCATCGGCGATGCCGCCCGTCTCATTGCCCTCGGCGATGCGGACGTGATGGTGGCCGGCGGCACGGAATCGCCCATCAACCGGCTGTCCATCGCGGGCTTTGCCGCCTGCCGCGCCCTGTCCACCAATTTCAACGACGATCCGACCCGCGCCTCGCGCCCTTACGACAAGGACCGCGACGGCTTCGTGATGGGCGAGGGGGCCGGCGTCGTCGTGCTCGAAGAATACGAGCACGCCAAGGCCCGCGGCGCCAAGATCTATGCCGAGGTCATCGGCTACGGCCTGTCGGGCGATGCCTATCACATCACGTCACCCTCCGAGGACGGCGACGGCGCCTATCGGTGCATGGCCGCGGCCCTCAAGCGCGCCGGCATCGATGTCTCCGAGATCGACTACGTCAACGCCCACGGAACCTCGACGCCGCTGGGCGACGAACTGGAACTCAAGGCCGTCGAGCGCATCATGGGCAATGCGGCCGGCAAGCTCTCCATGTCGTCGACCAAGTCGGCAATCGGCCACCTTCTCGGGGCTGCGGGCGCCGTCGAGGCGATCTTCTCGATCCTGGCCATGCGCGACGGCATCATTCCGCCGACGATCAACCTCGACACCCCGTCGGTGGAAACGGCCATCGATCTCGTGCCCAAGACGGCCAAGCGCAAGGAGATCAACGTGGCCCTGTCGAACTCCTTCGGGTTCGGCGGAACTAACGCTTCGCTCATTCTTCGTCGCGTATCCTAGCGCATCGCGCGGAAAAGTGGGCCCGGTTTTCCGCTCCAGGCGATGCGCCGCCTGAGGGATTGAACATCGGATCAATCCCAAAAGTGGCGTCCACTTTTGGGTCCGATATTTGACCGGCGACGGCACGTTACGGCTTTTCGCCATATTCCCTGCTAGGGTGTCGGCGGACCGGCAGGACCGCCGGCCGATACCAGAAAAGCGGCGTAATGTTCGGACGAAAGAAAAAGATCCTTCTCCCCTCCGTAGATGAATCCGATCACGGAGCGTCGCAGCCCCGGCTGGCGCCCCGCTCGCCGAACGAGGCCATCAAGCCGTCGATGGCGCCGCCGCCGCCGCCGAAGCTCCGCCGCCGCCGCCGAGGCATGCTGTCGCTCCTGAGCGGCCTGCTGACGCTTTTCGTCGCCCTGGCGATCGCCGGCATCTTCGGCTTCTCCATGCTTCAGCACGAGGTGACGGCCCAAGGGCCGCTGCAGAGCGACAAGGTTGTGGTCATCCCCAGGAACACCGGCACGGGTGAGATCGCCAACATCCTCAAGGAGGAGGGTGTGATCGATCAGCCGCTCCTGTTCCAGGCCTATGCCCATCTCAACCGGCAGCGCGGCCAGTTGAAGGCGGGAGAGTTCCAGTTCAAGGCCGGCACCAGCATCGAGGATGCCATCGACACCCTCATCCAGGGTAAGGCCATCCTGCATACGGTGACCATTCCCGAAGGACTGACCAGCGAGCAGATCGTCGGCCGCCTCTACGAGCATGACATCCTCACCGGCGACGTGATCGAGACCCCGCGCGAGGGCTCGCTCCTGCCCGACACCTACAAGTTCGAGCGCGGCACGACGCGGCAGCAGATCATCAACACGATGCAGACCGCCCAGCGCCAGGCCATCGAGCAGATCTGGCAGCGCCGCTCCAGCGAATTGCCGATCAAGTCGCCGCAGGAACTCGTGATCCTGGCCTCCATCGTGGAGAAGGAGACGGGCCGGGCGGACGAGCGCACCCGTGTGGCGGGCGTCTTCATCAACCGTTTGATGAAGCGGATGAAGCTTCAGTCCGACCCCACCATCGTCTACGGACTGGTCCGCGGGAAAGGCACCCTGGGTCGCGGCATCCTGCGCAGCGAGATCGAGGCCGCAACGCCCTACAACACCTATGTGGTGGAAGGCCTGCCGCCGGGCCCCATCGCCAATCCGGGCCGCGCCGCCCTAGAGGCCGTGGCCAATCCCTCGCGCACCAAGGATCTCTACTTCGTTGCCGACGGCTCCGGGGGGCATGCCTTCGCCGAGACCTATGAGCAGCACCAGCGCAACGTGACCCGCTGGCGCCAGATCGAGAAGAGCCGTCCGGCTGCCGACGTGGACCGGGTGGTGCCCGATTCCGACCAGACGAGCCTGCCTCCGGGGGTGGCGCCTGCGGTGCGCGGCACCGCAAATGCGCTGCCCGCGTCCGGCGGGCGACCGGGCCGTGGTTTCGACGCGAGCGAGGGAACCGAGAAGGATCCGCTCAAGAACAAGACCTTCGACCTGAACAATCCGAAGAACGTTCCGGCCTTGCGCCAGCCTTGAGTCGGCGACGCAATCCTGGATTCCGGCAATCGACTCTTGGATCGGCGCGCACTATGGTCGCGCCGATTTTTCCATTCCGTTCGAGGTTAGCGCATGTCCATTGCGAGCATGACCGGCTTTGCCCGCGAGGCCGGCGTCACCGGGTCCTATCAATGGGCCTGGGAGCTTAAGACAGTCAACGGACGCGGGCTCGAGGTACGGGTTCGGACGTCCTCGGGCCTCGACGCCGTCGGCGAGGAGGCGCGGGGACAGATCCTCAAGGCACTGACCCGCGGGCAAGGCCAGCTCAACCTGTCGCTCAGCAAGGCATCCGCCGCTCCCAAGCTGCGCGTGAACCAGGATGTGCTGCAATCGCTGCTCTCGGCCATCGGTGACCTGACCCTCCCGGACAACGTGACGCCCGCCTCGCTCGACGGTCTGCTCTCCGTCCGTGGCGTCGTCGAGCTGGACGACGATGCCGCCGATCCGTCGCAGGACGAGGCACTTGTCGCAGCTCTCAGAGCGGGGATCGGCACCCTGATCGAGTCCCTCAAGACGGCACGGCTGCAGGAGGGACAGGCACTCGCGGCCGTGCTCGGGCAGCAGCTCGACAACGTCTCCCGCCTGGTCGATGAGGCCGAGGCCGCCCCGGCCCGTCGGCCCGAGGCCATTCGCGCCCGGTTGGAGGCTCAGATTGCCGAGCTGCTCGACGGCAAGGCCGCCCTTGATCCGGCCCGCCTGCATCAGGAGGCGGTGCTGATTGCGGCCCGGGCGGACATCCGCGAGGAACTCGACCGCCTGCGCGCACACGTGGACGCGGCTCGCGGCCTCCTGCAGGAGGGCGGATCGGTCGGCCGGCGGCTCGACTTTCTGGCCCAGGAGTTCGGACGCGAGGCCAACACCCTGTGTGCGAAGGCCAACGATGTGTCCTTGTCGCGGATTGGGCTTGAATTGAAGGCCGTAATCGAGCAATTCCGGGAGCAGGTGCAGAATGTGGAGTGACGCGGTGAGCCAAGATTCGAAGCCTCCGGTCGGCCGTCGCGGCCTCATCCTCATCCTGTCCTCGCCGTCAGGCGCCGGGAAAACCACGCTGACCCGCAGCCTCGTGGAAGAGCGAGCCGGCGTTCTGTCGGTTTCCGTCACCACCCGCCCCAAGCGTCCGTCCGAGATCGAGGGCAAGCACTACCACTTCATCGACGTGGACGAGTTCAAGGCGATGCGTGAGCGCGACGAACTCCTGGAATGGGCCGAGGTGCACGGCAATTTCTACGGCACGCCGCGCAAGCCCGTGGAGAAGACCCTGGCGGGCGGCCAGGACATGGTCTTCGACATCGATTACCAGGGCACGCGCCAGGTGCGTCAAAAGCTGCCGGACGATGTCGTCACCGTGTTCGTCCTGCCGCCGAGCTTCAGGGAGCTGAAGGCACGGCTGGAACGGCGGGCGGAGGATGCGCCCGAGGTCATCGCCAAGCGTCTCGCCAATGCCCGGGTCGAAATGGAGCGTTGGGTCGAGTACGACTACGTGATCGTCAACGAGGATCTCGGCAAGTCCTTCGAGAGCCTCAAGGCCATCCAGGCGGCCGAGCGCCTCAAGCGCGAACGCCTCGTCGGACTTTCCGACTTCGTCGAAGGGTTGCTGGCGGAAAAGATCGACTGATCCTGCTTACACCAGCGAGAACCCATTCCGGCGCCCGTGGCGGGCGATGGCGTGTCCGATCAGAACCTCCATCAATTCGCTCTGCGGCAGACCGCCCGCCTCCCAGAGCTTGGGATACATGCTGATCGCCGTGAAGCCCGGGAAGGTGTTCACCTCGTTGACGAAGAGGCCGTCGTCGTTCTTCGGATCCAGGAAGAAGTCGACCCGCGCCATGGCCTCGCAGGCGAGCGTCCTGAATGTCTCCACCGCCAGCTCCTGGATACGCCGCGCCTGGGCTGGCGCCAGCTCCGCCGGGATGCGCAGGAGTGCGCCGTCCGCGTCGATGTACTTCGCGTCATAGCTGTAGAAGCCGTGGCTGTCGGCCGGCACGATTTCGCCGAGCGGAGAGGCGCGGACCTCGCCGGCAGCATCCTCCAGCACCGAGCATTCGATCTCGCGCGCACCCGTGACGCTGCGCTCCACAAGCACCTTGCCGTCATAACGAAAGGCTTTCTCGCAGGCTTGGTCGAACTCCCCTTCGGAGGAGGCACGGGACACGCCCACCGACGAACCCATGTTCGCCGGTTTGACGAACAGGTCGGTCGTGCCAAGGGCGTCCACGGCCGTCCGGTAGTCGACACGGGTACGGGAGGTCAGGGTCAGGAACGGAACGACCGGCAGGCCGCTGTCGCGCAGCAGGCGTTTGGCGACGTCCTTGTCCATGCCGGCGGCAGATCCCATGACGCCGGAGCCCACATAGGGGACATTGGCGAGTTCCAGCAAGCCCTGGACCGTTCCGTCCTCGCCGTTCGGCCCATGGAGGACGGGAACGACCGCATCGAGGCGGAGGGAGCGGGACGGGGAGCTGCCATCGAGCACGAGCGTTTCGCCCGCGCCGCCGGGGAGCAGGGCCACCTGCGGAGATCCATCCGGGATCTCCAGGGATTGCGCGCCCCTTCCGCCGCCATTGCCGTTGTCGCAGAGAAGCCAGCGCCCGTCCCGGCCGATGCCGATGGGGACGATGTCGTAACGGTCCGGATCGAGGGCGCGCAAGACATTGGCCGCCGACAGCTTCGAGACCTCATGCTCCGCCGAGCGCCCTCCGAACAGAAGCCCGATCGTCTTGCGCGGCTGCGACATGCCCGCTTCCTCCTCTCGCGGCCGAGGGGCCGCTCACGTTGATCGGATCATGGAAGAGGCGCGGTTAAGGTCTCATGAAGAGTGGCTGGTCGCGGCGCAGGGCTCTATCGCAGTGCACAGGCGCGTTTTCCCTCCCCACAAGGGGGAGGAGAGCTCGTCGCGCTTTACGAATTAGCCTCTCACGCGGTGCGTGTTGCGTCCCAGGCATTGGCAAGCGCCACATAGCCTTCGACCGAGATGTTCTCGGCGCGGATCGTCTCCTCGAGCCCCGCAGCGTTGATGATCGCGGTCGGGTCGGGAGCGATGGATTTCAGGCTCTGGCGCAGCATCTTGCGGCGCTGGCCGAAGGCGGCACGGGTCACGGCCTCCAGGGCGCCGATGCGGCAGGGCAGCGGGTCGGCCCGCGGGGTCAGGTGGACGATGCTGGAGATGATCTTCGGCGGCGGCACGAAGGCGGAGGGCGGCACGTCGAACAGGATGCGCGCCTGCGTGCGCCAGCCGCAGAGAACGCCGAGGCGCCCGTAATTCTTCGGATCGCTCTCGTCCGCCACGATGCGCTCGGCCACCTCGCGCTGGAACATGAGCGTAAGCGACGCCCACCACGGGGGCCAGGCCTCGCCGGTGAGCCAACCGGTCAGCAGAGCCGTGCCCACATTATAGGGCAGGTTGGCGATGATCCGGACGAGGCCGTCCCCGACCAGGGGACGCGGATCGAACTCCAGGGCATCGGCTTCGACGACTTCCAGCCGGCCAGGATACCGCTCGGCGATCTCGGCAAGGGCGGGCAGGCAGCGGGTATCCCGCTCGATGGCGATCAGCTTCCTGGCGCCGGCGGCGAGAATGGCACGGGTCAGCCCCCCGGGGCCGGGCCCGACCTCGATGATTGTCGCGTCTTCCAGAGGACCCGCCGAGCGGGCGATCCGGCTGGTGAGGTTGAGATCGAACAGGAAGTTTTGGCCAAGGGACTTCTTGGCCATCAGCCCATGGGTGCGCACCACCTCGCGCAAGGGGGGAAGGTCGTCGATCTGGCTCATGGCTGCCCCAGGCGGGCGGCGAGTTTCAAGGCCGCCATGAGGCTGTCGGGGCGGGCGATGCCCTTCCCGGCGATGTCGAAGGCGGTGCCGTGGTCGGGCGAGGTCCGCACGAAGGGAAGACCGAGGGTCACGTTGACGGCTTCGTCAAAGGCGATGGTCTTGATCGGGATCAGGGCCTGATCGTGATACATGGCGAGGGCTGCGTCGTAGCGGCCCCGTGCGCGGGCATGGAACATGGTGTCCGCTGGCAGGGGACCGGCCACATCGATCCCTTCGGCGCGCAGGATGTCGACCGCCGGGACGATGACCGCGCCGTCCTCGGCTCCCATTGCGCCGTTTTCGCCCGCGTGAGGGTTGAGCCCTGCCAGGGCGAGCCGCGGATGGGCAATGCCGAACCGATCTTGAAGCTCCCGGGCGACGATCCTCCCGGTGCGAACGATCAGATCTGTCGTCAGCGCCGAGGGCACGTCCGAGAGCGGGATGTGGACTGTGACGGGAACGACTGCCAGCTGCTCGCTCCAGAGCATCATCACCGGATGATACGCCTCTGATGCACCTTCCGAAGCGAGAGCCGCGAGGAACTCCGTGTGGCCTGGATGCCGGAATCCAGCCTCGTAGAGCACGTGCTTGGCGATGGGATTGGTCACGACGGCCGCCGCTGCACCCGCCCGGACGAGCCGCACCGCAGTCTCGATGGATTCGATGACGGACGGGGCATTGGCCGCATCCGGCCGCCCCGGGGAGGCGGAGACCTGGACGCTCAGCGGAATGACGGGCAGGGCGTCGGGAAAGACGGATCGGATCCGCCCAGGTTCGACCGGCGCGATGGGAACGGTCCATCCGAATCCACTGGCGACCCGGGCGAGATGGTCAGGGTCGCCGAGGATGG
This sequence comes from Microvirga sp. CF3016, assembly GCF_036314085.1. Classification (NCBI taxonomy): domain Bacteria; kingdom Pseudomonadati; phylum Pseudomonadota; class Alphaproteobacteria; order Hyphomicrobiales; family Methylobacteriaceae; genus Microvirga; species Microvirga sp. CF3016. The sequence continues at coordinate 118,002 of NZ_JAYGGM010000004.1, read as the reverse complement.
CGAAAGGCGGCAGGGATTGCTGATGTCGCTCGAGCCAAGCCCTCAGGCTGAGTTCGGGCCCGATCCCGGCCGGATCCCCCTGGGTCAACAGGAGAGGGCGCTGGTTCACACCTGACACCGGGCCTCTGCCCCATCATTCATCGTCAGTGCCGCTGAGATTCTGAGTATATCCCACTTCGCCGAGAGACCGGAACTCGAGGCTGAAGGCGATGGTGTGGTTCTGGTTCTTCTCACCCGAGTTCCGCACCACCTCGCGCGGCGTCACGCTGTAGCTGACCGAGAAGATCGTGCATTCGTCCATGTAGCCCAGTCCGAGCGACATGCCGCTCACATAGGCGACCTCGTCCGGGTCGATGTCGAGGCTGGCGAATTGGCTTTCACGCGCGAGGAGATAGCGGTCGAGGTCGAGGAGAACCGAGCCCGTCACGTACCAGTTCGGGGAAATGTCCCACCGGGCCGAGCCGAGCAGGCCTTCGCGGCGCATCGGGAACCCGATGGCGGGCTGAGCCTCGTAGCGGGCATAGGTCAGCGAGGTCGAAATCGGCAGGTACGGATTGAAGTTCGCCCGGAAGCCGGCTTCGATCCGGTTCACGTCGAAGGTTTCCTGGTCGAAGCGCGCACGGGTCACGAAAGCGAAGTTCGCGTTCGGCGAGATCTGGAAGCGGCCGACATAGTCGGAGGCCCGCGACTCGAGCCCGGAGTCCAGCCCCACATTGGCAAGATCGCCCTGGCGGAACGAATTGCGCCCGGCGAGCTGATAGGACTGGCCGAACAGCACGTTGGCGTAGAAGTCGTCGGCGCCGGTCACCGTGTACTGGATGCCGACATTCGCGCGCACGCCGCCCTCGACCCGGTCGTAGCCGGAGAACTTGTCCCAGTCGAACAGGGAGGTGTCGTCGAACACGAGGCTCTGGGCATCCTCGTTAGGGAGGCTGCCGATGCCGGTCTCGTTCGGACGGGCGATTACCTGGGCGATCGGCTCGAGGATCTGCTTGCCGGAGGTGCCGAGGCTGGCGATGAAGGGATAGCGGTATTCGAGGCCGACGGCCGGCATGGCACGGAAGAGATAATCGTCGTCCGCGTCGATGAAGTTGCCGAGCTGAGCGTTCTGGTACCCGTTGAAATCCGGGGAAATCCAGAAGCTGTCAGCCCTGACATAGGCAAACGGCGTCCAGACCTGGCCGATCGGATCGATGAACTCGCGGCGCCAGGACGCGGTGACCGACGCGCGGGAGGTCGAGCCGCTGATGCCGCGCACGAGGCAGGAGGCGGGGTCGAAGACAACGCAGGTCTGAGCCACGCCGAAATAGGTCGTGTTGGCGATGGACAGCGGATCGTACTGGGCGGCCTCGCGGGAGAGGCTGGTGACATTCACGTCCAGGGCGAACTCGCCGCCGATGGTCGGAGGCGTGAAGCGCTTGTTGTAGTCCAGGACCGGAGCGACGACCGGCTGCTGCTTCTGCCACTCGTTGCTCGACAGGGTCTGGAAATAATAGCCCCGCATGTCGAAGAAGGAACGGTCCCCCTGACCCTGCAGGTACACGGTCGAGATCGATTCCTTGATGTAGTACGCGCTCAGGCTTTCGCTGCGGATCTTGTAGTTCGACAGGAACCACTTGTCCGAGAGCAGCGCGATGTCCCAGCCCCAGCGCCAGTTCTGGTTGATGTAGAACAGGCCGGTCGTCTCCAGCGAGCCGCGGAAATCGCGATCTCCGGCCCCGTAGGGGGGCTGAAGAAAGGCTTCCGGCTCCTGCTGCGAGATGCCCGCGGCCCGGACGGTGTAGACGCCGTTCTCGAGCCGATGCCGCCATTCGGCCTGGGCCAGGAGGCCCTGTCGGCTCAGGAAGGTCGGGCTGATGGTCAGGTCGTAGTTCGGGGCGATGGCCCAGAAGAACGGGACGGTGGCGCCGTATCCGATCGACGTAGAATAAATGTAACGCGGCGACAGGAAGCCGGTCTTGCGCTTCACCGTCGGATCGGGAGTCCAGAAATAGGGCAGGTAGGCGACCGGAATGCCGAGGAGTTCGAGGGTGGCATCCTCGTAATAGATCGTCCGCTCGCTGTTGTTGTGGATGATCTTGGCGGCCTTGACCTGCCAGAGCGGGGGCCGTTCCGGATTGTCCTTACAGGGTTCGCAGGCGGTATAGGTGCCGCGCTCGAACGTCGTGGTCTCTCCCTCGGCGCGCTCGGCGCGCGGGGCCGAGAAGCGGGTCGTGAGAGGCCGGCCCTGCTCGACGGTGGTCTGGACCACCCTCAGGGAATCGATGAAACCGTTCTTGAAGTCATCCGTCAGCTCGAATCGATCGCCCGTAGCGACCGTGCCGCTGGCATCGGTAAGGCGGGCATTGCCTTCGGCAAAGACGCGGCCGGTGTTCCGGTCGTAGGTGACCCGGTCGGCCTGGAGCGTCCGGCCCTGGTAGTTCATCTGGACGTCGCCGGAGGCGGCGATCGTGTTTTTGTCGTTGTCGTAGACGATTTCCTTAGCGTCAACGAGCAGCCGGTCCTGACCCGATCCGGACTGGGCGCGGCCGGCAATGGCCTCGTTCAGGGTCGCCTGGGCAAGCGCAGGCACAGACCCAGCAGCTAACAGAGCCGCTGCGACCGCAGACGTTGCGATCGTTGTCTTAAGCCGCCGCATCCCCACTCCTTCGCAAACCTTCTTATCGAGGCCGATCAGCCGTCCTCTTGGTGCAATAACGCCAAGGTCCCTAACAGACTGCCTACTACAGCCGGGAACCAGGCTGCAACAAGGGAACTGATAATTCCGGAGGCGCCAAGCTCCGCCATAAGCTCCGTGGCGACATAAAGCACGAAGCCGGCCGCGACGCCACCCAGAACCATCATCGCTACACCGCCAAATCGAAAGAATCTTAACGATACGGATGCGGCCACGAAGACCATGGCGATGAACAGCAGGGGACGGGCCAGAAGCAGGTCGTAATGGAGCTGATAGGTGGTCGTATTGATGTCCGCCTGCTCCATGCGCTTGATCGTCTCCTTGAGGTCCCAGAACGGAACCGCATCGGGATCGATGAAGCTCTGTCGAACCTGCGAGGGCTGCAGGTTCGAGGCGATCAGGTAACGGTCATGGGCCTGGGGCTCTTCGGTGGCCGACAGGATTCGGGCATCCTTCAGCTCCCAGAAACCCTCGTGCAGGGTCGCCTCCTTGGCTTCGACGCGGTGGGTGAAAACTCCGGCATGATCAAAGGCATAGACGGTGACCCCGTAGAGGGTTGCCGTGTTGGCGTTCGAACCGTCGCCGCGCAGGATGGCCTGCCCGTCCTGGCTCCTCTGGCGAATCCAGATGGGCTTCTCCCGGGTCTGGACCGCCCGGGAAAAGATCTGCGTCTCCAGCGCGGAACCGCGCTGCTTCAGGATTGCCGAAACCGGGTTGTAGACGGTCACGGACACGATCCCGATCAGCAAAGCGATCAGGAGCCCGGGCTGCAGGAACTGCCATGCGGAAATGCCGGCCGCGCGCGCCACCACCAGTTCAAGCTTGCGGCTGAGCTGGAGGAGGGCGGCCATGCTGCCGAACAACACGGCGAAGGGCATGACCTGCTCTGCGATGGCCGGGGTGCGGAACAGGGCCAGCTGGGCGATCACGCCGGTCGTGGCGGCCGGCGCGTCGCCGGCCCGGCGCATGAGTTCGACGAAGTCGAGGGTATAGACAAGGGTGAAGACAGTCGTGAACACAAGGAAAATAGTCTTAAGAAACTGTCGCGAGAAATAGAACCCGAGGGTGCGGCCGATCAGCATGGTCAGGCCTTCTGCGGGGCGGGGGAGCGTGAGGGAAGCAGGTTGCGGATGGTCGCATGCAACCGGGCCTGAGCGGATCGCATGGCCGGTCCCTTGAAGATGAACAGCAGGCTGACGAGAATGCCTGCCAGAGGTATGCCATACATCGCAAGCACCGCCACCGGGGTGCGTGCCACGGCGCTCGATGCGGCAAAGCCGAGGATTCTCAGGAGAACGATCGCGACGACGGCGCCCGCGATGGCAAGGCCGCGCCCCTGGCGGGTCGTGCGGGCCTCGCCGAGAGCCGCGAAGGCGATGACCATCATGGCAAGAGGATACAGCCAGGAGGAGAGGCGTTCGTGCAGTTCGGCCCGGAAGCGCCCACGCTGCTCCTGATAGAGGGGCTCGTTCTTGTCCGGGAAGAGGAGCTGGGTCGTGCTCCGCTCGCGCGGCTTGTAGACGACCTCGCCGCCTTCCTTGTTGAAGGCGGACAGATCGACCGCATACCGCTCGAAGGCCACGATCGACGAATCGCGGCTGTTGGGCTCCTTGCGCTGAACGCTGCCCTTCTGAAGGACGAGATAGGCGTTCCCGCCCTGCTCGACGGTCTGGCCGCGTTCGGCAAGATAGACGATGGCTTTGTCCTTCTCCCTGAGATCCTCCATGAAGATCCCGAGGAGGGCATCGCCCGAGCGCTCGCGGTAATGGAACGTGATGCCGCTCTCCAAGGTGATGAACTGCCCTTCCTTGGCCATGGTCCCCACGAAGTCGGCCCGGATCTTGGTGAACAGCTGGCGCAGCTCCTGGAAGCTCGCGGGCATGAGATAGACCGAGATGATTGCCACCACGATGCAGACGAAGGAAGCCAAGGCCATGAAGGGCCGCAGGAGGCGCTGCGGCGGCATGCCGCCGGCACTCATGACGATCAGCTCGGAATCGCCGTTGAGCTTGTTCAGGGTATAGAGAGTGGCGAGGAACAGGGCGACCGGGGCGATGACGTTGATCAGCGCCGGCAGGGACAGGCCCGTTACCGTGAGGAAGATGAAAAGGGTCTGACCCTTGCCGGTCAGCAGGTCGAGTTCGCGCAGGGCCTGCGTGATCCAGATCACGCCCGTCAGCGCGACGAGGCATGCGGCGAAGGCATTGAATGTGTTTTTGAGGATGTAGCGTTCGAGAAGTGTCATGAAGCCCTTCGCCCCCGGGCGGTGGAGCCCTGGGTATCGTGTCACATGATCTCAGGCAAGACGGCTGTTTTCAACAGCCCGCGATTGCGCCGATTTCACGGCAGCTTCCCTGTGCCTTAACCCGCCATATGATATATGTCCCAAGCGTCAGCGTCGCAGCCGGCCTGAAGACCGGCGATGTGCATCACAACAAAGAGGATTTCATGGCCGACAGCTTCAAGATCGACTTTCAGCCCTACGGCAAGGTCGAATCCGGCGATCTCATCGTCTTCGTCGCGGAGAATCTCAAGCCCACGGCCGCGGTTGCCAAGCAACTGGGCCAGAAGGCCGTCGATCTGATCGCCAAGGCTGCGGCTGCCGAGAATTTCAAGGGCAAGGCCAAGTCATCCATGTCCATCGTCGTTCCTTCCGGCCTGTCGGTCGACAGGCTCGTCGTGATCGGCGTCGGCGGCGTGAAGGACCGGGCCAGCCTCGACTTCGTCCAGCTGGGCGGCCTGATCGCCGGAAGGGTCAACGGCAAGCTCGCGACGGCGGTGCTCGATCTGCCCGAGATCGAGGTCACGCCGGACGCAATCGCCGATATCGCGCTCGGCGCGCAGCTGCGCCGCTACAGCTTCGACCGCTACAAGACCAAGAAGGACGACGGCGGTTCCAACGGCGGCGGTCGCCTCGTCCTCAGCGTGGCGGATCCCGCGGCCGTCAAGAAGGTCTACAAGGCCCGCGAGGGCGTCCAGCAGGGCGTCGTCATCGCCCGCGACCTCGTCAACGAGCCGCCGAACGTGCTCGGGCCCCAGGAATTCGCCGCCCGTGCCCAGGCGCTCACCAAGCTCGGGGTCGAGGTCGAGATCCTCGACGACAAGGCCATGCGCAAGCTCGGCATGCATGCTCTTCTGGGCGTGGCGCAGGGCTCCGTGCGCGGCGGCCGCGTCGCCATCATGCGCTGGAACGGGGGCAAGGCCAACGACAAGCCCATCGCGTTCATCGGCAAGGGCGTGGTGTTCGATTCCGGCGGCATCTCGATCAAGCCGGGCGCCGGCATGGAGGACATGAAGGGCGACATGGCGGGTGCTGCCTGCGTGGTCGGCCTCATGCATGCTCTCGCGAGCCGCAAGGCCAAGGCCAACGTGGTCGGTGCCATCGGGCTCGTGGAAAACATGCCGGACGGCAATGCCCAGCGCCCGGGCGACATCGTCACCACGATGTCGGGCCAGACCATCGAGATCATCAACACCGACGCCGAAGGGCGCCTCGTGCTCGCTGACGTGCTCTGGTACGTGCAGGACCGCTTCAAGCCGAAGTTCATGATCGATCTCGCGACCCTGACCGGCGCGATTCTCGTGGCCTTGGCCCAGGAATATGCAGGCCTGTTCTCCAACAACGACGAACTGGCCGAGCGCCTGACGGCCGCAGGCCGGGCGACCGGCGAGCGCGTGTGGCGCATGCCGCTCGGGCCGGAATTCGACAAGATGATCGAATCCAAGTTCGCCGACATGAAGAACTCGGCCGGCCGCTTCGGCGGATCGAGCACCGCGGCGGCGCTGCTCCAGCGCTTCGTGAACGACGTGCCCTGGGCCCATCTCGACATCGCCGGCACCGCCATGGGGTCGCCGGCAACCGAGATCAACAAGGGCTGGAGCTCCGGCTGGGGCGTGCGTCTTCTCGATCGCCTCGTGCGCGATCATTACGAGGCCTGAGGATGAGAGAGAAGAGGACCTCGCGCACATGGCAACCCTTTGCAGCCGCAGAGGATTGTGATCAGCAATGACCGAGATCCTCTTCTATCATCTTCAGCACCAGCCCCTCGAGGCCGTGCTGCCCACGCTCCTGCAGAAGACCCTGGAGCGGGGCTGGCGCGCGGTCGTGCAGGTGACGACCGAGGAGCGCATGTCCGCGCTCGACGATCACCTGTGGACGTTTACCGATGAAAGCTTCCTGCCGCACGGCACGGACCGGGAGGCCCATGCGGCCGACCAACCAATCCTCCTCACCCTGTCCGGGGAAAATCCCAACGGCGCCTCGATCCGCTTCCTCGTGGAAGGCGCGGATCTGCCGCCTGACATCGCCGCCTACGAGCGGCTGGCGATCCTCTTCGACGGCAACGACATCCAGGCCCTGGCCTTTGCCCGGGACCAATGGCGCGCCGTGAAGGAGGGCGGCCACGACGCGACCTACTGGCAGCAGGACGAGCGCGGTCGCTGGCAGCGGAAGGCGTGACGATCTCCATGCTCCGTCGAGATCATCGAGGTCATCTTGAGAGATCGCCTTCCCTCGTCACGGCCGGCCTTGTGCCGGCCATCCCGCTTGTTTGAAGCGCGGCGCTTGTCTGATCGGGATCACCGGCACCCGGCCGTTGATGACGAGCGAAGAAACGTGTGGCGGCATTTCGGCGACGAGGGGAAGTAGCTCAGGCTGATCGCACACGAAGACTTCAACGGCCCGGAGCTTGCAACGGGAGGGATGCTCTCCAGTTTCAGGGAGGCCGAAAGGATGTCCCGATGATCCGAGCGATGCGTCTTCCCCTGTATGCTGCCCTTGCCCTGTCCCTGATGGTGCCTCTTGGCGCCGGTGCGCAGGAGCAGGCGGGCAATCGGGAGCAGCAGCCTCAGAGCCAGCAGCAGGAGGCACGCCGAGCTCGGCCGGAGGCGAGGGACACGCAGGCTCTTCCGCCGGAATCCGTGACGCGCCACAGCCTGCAGCTTCCGGGCCGGACCCTGTCCTTCACCGCGACCGCCGGGCATCTGGCGCTGACGGATCAGCAGGGGGCGCCGCAGGCCGAGATCGGCTTCGTCGCCTATACGCGGGACGATGTGAATCCCGCCACGCGACCGGTGACATTCGCCGTGAACGGCGGTCCGGGTGCATCCTCGGCCTATCTGCATCTTCTCGCGGTCGGTCCCTGGCTCCTGCCGACGGACGGGCCGACGATCAGCCCTTCGGCGCCGCCGGCCCTCGTTCCGAACGCCGAGACCTGGCTCGATTTCACGGATCTCGTGTTCGTCGACCCACCGGGCACGGGCTACAGCCGCGTGGTCGGAGGTGACCAGGTACGGGAGCGCTTCTACTCCGTGCAGGGTGACATCGACGGGCTCGCCGCCTTCGTCATGCGCTGGCTGAAGGAGAAGAACCGGCTCACCTCGCCGAAATTCTTCGTCGGCGAGAGCTACGGCGGCTTTCGCGGGCCGCTGCTGGCGCAAAAGCTGCAGAGCGACCAAGGAATCGGCTTCAGCGGCCTCGTTCTCGTCTCGCCGGTCCTGGACTTCGACTGGCTCGAGCAGGGAACCGCCGGGGCTCCCTGGACCAACGCAGCGCTCCTGCCGTCCCTTGCGGCCTCGAAGCTGTCCCGCACTGGACCAGTATCGCGGGATGCGCTCAAAGAGGCGGAGTCCTATGCGTCGGGCGAGTATCTCGTCGATCTCATGCGGGGTCTCCAGGACAAGGAGGCCGTGGACCGGGTCGGCCGCCGCGTGGCGGAATTGAGCGGGCTCGATCCCGAACTGACGCGCCGCCTGGCCGGGCGCATCGACATGCGCACGATCCAGCGGGAGTTGCGGCGCGGGTCTGCCGAGATCGTCAGCGCCTACGACACCAATGTGGCGATCGCCGATCCGAATCCCAATTCTCAGTCCTCGCGCTTCGAGGATCCCGTGCTCGATGGGATGACGGCGCCCCTGTCGAGTGCGATCATCCAGCACCTGACACACACCCTGAACTACAAAGCGGAAGGGCGGTACAACCTGCTGAACGGCTCGGTCAACGGCGCATGGCGTTGGGGCAACGGGCGCAGCGGCCCGGAGAATCTCGAAGAACTGCGGCAGGCTCTCTCCCTCGACGGCAAACTACGCGTGCTCGTCACCCATGGCTTCACCGACCTGGTGACGCCCTATTACGCGTCCCAGCTCCTCCTGAACCAGCTTCCCGATCTCGGTCCCCAGAAGCGTGTGGCGTTGAGTGTTTACGAAGGCGGCCACATGTTCTATTCGCGGCAGGCGTCACGGCAGGCCTTCAAGGCCGATGTGCAGCGGCTCTTCGAAGACGCCCTGCAGGCGAGGGCTGCCGACAACAGGGATTGATGGGCAAGGATTGACGGGAATGCGTGTGAAGGTTCTCTCGAGCGTCGCTCTCGCGGCATTGGTTCTGGCCGCCTGCACCAGCACGAGCAGCGCGCCGCCTGCTCCTGTTGTTGCAGCATCTCCCGCGCCCGCGGCGTCCTTGGGTCCGAGAATCGACGGACCCACGCTCGGACCGGACGGCCGCTGCACCGTCACGGGATTCGGGACGGCGACCGCCATCGAGCCCGGCATCACGGAATGCGATCTCGTGCGCCTGAAAGGCAAGCCGGCGACGGATGTGCTCGTCGGCGAAAGCGGCAAGGGGCAGCGCGAAGTCCAGGTGCTCTATTCCGAGCCCGGCGGCCGCGAGCTGTACTTCTTCGTGAACAACAGGCTCGACCGGATCGTGAAGCCCTAAACTGTCTGCGATGCGCTGCATTCGCCTACGCGGTTGCGCTCACCGGCGACCGCGAGAGGGTGGCTCGACGGCGATGTCGAAATGCAGCACCTCCTCGCGGGTGCCGAGCTTCTCGTAGAGAGCGATGGCGGGATCGTCGCCGTAATCCGCCTGCACATAGACGACCCAGCCGCCACGGCGCATGGCAATCTCGCGCAAGTGCTCGATGAGGGCGGTGGCGACGTGCCGGCGCCGATGCTCGGCGCTGACCGCGAGGTCATAGATGTAGAACTCGCGCCGCGCCTTCTCGAATTTCTCGAGTTCATAGGCCACGAGCCCGCCCACCACCTCATCGTCCGCCAGCGCCACGACCACGACGACGTGCTCCTTTGCGAGCAGATCCTCCAGATAGGCGTCGCTTGGCGGCTCCGATGCATAGGATCCGGGATCGTCGAAGACGTCGGCGAACAACGCATTCAGCTTGCGCAGAAGCGGGATGTCGTCGGGGCCGAGACGGCGGAGTGCATAGGGTGTGGAGGACATGGGCCGAACATAGGGCGGATGCGTTGCCGGCACTATCGCCGACAGATGGATTTTGACCGGTGGTTGGTCTTGAGCAAAATCGAAATCAGACAGGCTTCTTGCCGTGGCATTCCGTGCCGAACGTAGCGCAATCGTAGAGATGCTTGATGTCTTCGAGGCTGCGGATGGCCGGTCCGGTCCGTCTTTGAATGACGGCGCTCAGTTGCCTGAACTTGTCGTCGGACCAATCCTCGATCACGAGGGCAACCGCTTTCTTGAGAGGAAGGGTTGCGATCTTCACCGGCATGAGCCCTGCGCTCCTGGCAGGCCTGCCGATGGCGAACAGATCGACGATCTCTTCGAGATCATGAGCAGCGGTCAATATCCTCTCCATCCGGGACGGCGCGATCGATAGCAAAGGAATGTCGCAGTCCATGGCGAGAGCGTTCAAATGACCAAAGGAGGTAAGCAACAGCCATCATGGGCAAGTGCGCTCCTGCCTTTCACGGCCGGATGATCCCCTTAGCGCCAGACACACGGAAAGGGAGCCAGCGGATCGTTGTCGTTTCCCGGTTCGACCTCCCTGGCCCTGAACGGGGCAAGCGGCACGATCGCTCGGAAGAAGAGCCGTGCCGTGCAATAGGACAGGACCTGGTTCATCGCAGCCTCCATCAAGGACAGCAGGAGGCTAGCTTACGGTCGGTCAGGCAGATGTGCTGTCCCGCACGCGATATTTACCTAGCGGCATGCAGGGCGACGTCGGCGACCCGTTTCCAATGCAGGCGGGCTTTCCATTTCGTCTGTGGGCGGGCCGCATTATCGTTCACGGCAAACGCCGAACTCTCCGTCAGATAGGCCATCGGCAGGAGGCCCTCCGAGAAGACTTTATCAGTGCAGGCGGATATCTGGATTCTCATCTGTCAGCCTCCCCCATAAGGCTCTTTAGAGAATACGTTCCTGCTTCGATTCTGCGTGGGCCCCGAGTAGGTAACCCGGGACCCCTGCCGGGGTAGATAGGAGGGAGTACGGGCTCGGCAGCGGCGCTCGCGTCCTCGACTGCGGGCTGAGCGCCCGCCGATCCGTGACCTGTATCAGTACACCTCGTAGCGCCGGACGGGCCGGTCGTAGCCGTCATCGTAATCCCTGAAGCCACGGTCGTAGCCGCGATCATAGTCGCGCCGCGGCGGAGGCCCGCGATAGCCGTCGTCGCGCCACCGGTCGCCCCTGTCGAACCGGCGGGCGACATAGGCGCAGCGCTTGGGTATGCCCGGAGCCGGATCGCCGAAGATCCGGTTCGAGCAGGGAATGCCGCGCTCCCGAACGAACACCTCCGTGCTCCGTCCGGGCACGCCATAGATGACCCGGGTGGGATAGGGGACTCGGCAGAAATCGTGTTCCCGCGCACAGGGCACCAGGCTCTGAGCCTGCGCCTCCGGCAACGCTCCGAAGAGTGCGCCGGTGGCCAGCACCGCTGTCGCCAATATCGAACGAAGCATGTTTTTGTTCTCCATCATCGATAAGCCAACGTACGATCCGACGGATGAACGCCACCGCAACGGCGAGAGTTTGTGACGTCAGGGCGTTTGAGGTTTCGCAGTGGCAGTTCAGTCCTTCGGCGGGTGCCAGCGCTCTCGGCTTACAGGTTTCGCACGCTTTTCTGGCGCAGGCTGAGCGGCCAGATCATCTCGAAGCTTGTTTCTAAGTCGGCAACCGAGACAGCGTACTCTCCCCACCAGCTTCAGCGACGACTGAAACTATATTTCTTTTCGTAAAAGAACCGTGAATACACCTGCGCGGATTGATGCACGGGGAGAAGCGAGGTGATTCCCGCTCAAGCGTTCGCTTCTTCGATCTCGCCGCTGAGCGTCAACCATTCCTCTTCCACCGAGGCCAGGGTCGCAGCCGCCTCGGCGCGCATCCTGGACAGCTCCGTGGCCTTGGCCGGGTCCTTCTGGAAGGCCGTACCGTCGGCAAGCGCCGCATCGACCTTGCCGATCACGTCCGTGAGCTTCGCCATCCTGGTCTCGAGCGCGTCCAGCTTCTTGCGCAGGGGCGCCAGGGCCACCCGGCGTTCGGCGGCCGCGCGCCGTTCGTCGATCTTGGAGGCGCCAGGCGCCTGCGGCCTGTCGGAGCGCTTCTGCGGATCGAGATCGCCGGAGAGCACGAGCTGGCGGTAATCGTCCATGTCGCCGTCGAAGGGCTTCACGCTGCCGTTGCCGACGATCCAGAGCCGGTCGGCGCAGGCCTCGATCAGGAAGCGGTCGTGGCTCACCAGGATCACGGCGCCCGTGTAGTCGTTGATCGCCTCCATCAGAGCCGTGCGGCTGTCGATGTCGAGGTGGTTCGTCGGCTCGTCGAGGATGAGCAGGTGAGGGCCGTCGAAGGCCGCCAGTCCCATGAGCAGGCGTGCCTTTTCGCCGCCCGACAGGGCTGAGACCGGAGTGTCCGCCTTCGCGCCGGGAAAGCCGATCTGCGCCGTGCGGGCGCGGATCTTGGCGACCGGCATCTCGGGCATCCGTTCGGCCACATGGTCGTAGGCGGTCGCCTTGGAGTTCAATTCGTCGAGCTGGTGCTGGGCGAAATAGGCCACGTCCATGCGGGTGGGGGTGCGCATCTCGCCCTTCATGGGCGCGAGCCGGCCGCCGATGAGCTTGCAGAAGGTGGACTTGCCGTTGCCGTTCGATCCGAGAAGCGCAATCCGGTCGTCCGGCGCGATCGTCAGGTTGAGGCGGTCGAGCACGATCCGCTCGCCATAGCCGACAGCGCCGCCTTCCACCGTGATCAGCGGCGGCGCGGCGGGGCGCTCCGGCCCAGGCAGGTTGAAGGGCAGCACGTCGTCCTCGACGATGGTGGCAATCGGCTCAAGCTTGGCGAGCCGCTTGACGCGAGACTGCGCCTGCCTGGCCTTCGAGGCCTTGGCCTTGAAGCGGTCGACGAAGGCCTGGAGGTGCTTGCGCTCGGCCTCCTGCTTGGCCGCCATCTTGGCGGTCAGTTCGCGCTTCTCCGCATATTGCCTGGCAAACGAGGTGTAGCCGCCGCGATAGATCGTGAGCTTGCCCCGGTCGAGGTGGAGGATGTGGTTGACGCAGGCGTCGAGAAGCTCCCGGTCGTGGCTGATCACCAGCACCGTATGCGGATAGCGCCCGAGATAATCGTAGAGCCAAAGGGTGCCTTCGAGGTCGAGATAGTTGGTCGGCTCGTCGAGGAGCAGCAGATCCGGCTCGGTGAACAATACGGCGGCGAGCGCGACGCGCATGCGCCAGCCGCCCGAGAAATCCGAGCAGGGCCGGTTCTGCGCCTCGGCATCGAAGCCGAGGCCGTGCAGGATCGCGGCCGCGCGGGCGGGCGCGGAATGCGCCCCGATATCCGTGAGCCTGGTCTCGATCTCGGCCCTGCGGAGACCATCGGCGGTCTCGGCTTCGGCCATGAGGGCGCTCCGCTCCCTGTCGGCGGCGAGCACCACGTCGATCAGGGATTCCGGCCCGCCCGGCGCCTCCTGGGCCACGGCGCCGATCTTCATGCCCCGGGGCAGGGTGACGTTGCCGCTCTCGGTGGCGAGCTCGCCCTGGATGATCTTGAACAGGGTGGTCTTGCCCGCGCCATTGCGCCCGACGAGCCCCACCTTCGCGCCGGTAGGCAGGTTGAAGGAGGCGTGGTCGAGGATCAGCCGGTCGCCGATGCGGTAGGTCAGGTCGTTGACGTGAAGCATGCCGCCTTTTGGCGTGGGATCGCCGCGCTGGCAAGGGCTCCAGTGTCGCCGCGACGGGAGGCCACCGAGAGCATCGGATCAGCGGCGCATCGTTCTTCGCGGAAATCCGGATCCACTTTTCCGCACGATGCGCTAGCCTGAATCGCCAGTGACAAAATCGTCGAGGATTGAGAAAGGGATGCGGGGCATGGCCATACTGGCTATGGAAAATTTGTGCTATAGCCAAGGATAGCATTCAGGGGGAGAGGACCGATGGCGCGGCTCGCCGGGATTAAGCTCTTCAAGGGACTGGACATTGAGCTTGAGCGCTTCGAGGCGCGGGCCAACTGGCGCCGCTTCGATCCCGAGGAGGTCCTGGTCGACTTCGACGAGCCCTCAACGGACGTCTATTTCCTCCTCTCGGGCGAGGTTCGGGTCCTCATGCGGACGGCTTCCGGCAAAGAGGTCATCCTCTACGAGATGAGGCCCGGCGACCTGTTCGGGGAACTCGCCGCCCTCGATGGGGTGCCGCGCTCCGCCAACGTCACCGCGCTCACCCGCGGCGAGGCCTGCGTGATGCCGGCTTCCGTCTTCAAGGAGCTTCTCTTCTCGCATCAATCCGTCGCCGAGCGGCTGTTCTGCCTCATGGCCTCGCGTATCCGCGAGCTGAACGCCCGCTTCATGGAGCAGACGGTGCTCGATCTCCGGCACCGGCTCTATTCGGAGCTCCTGCGCCTGTCGTCGCCCCGGCAGGATCGGGCGGGGGAACGGGTCATCACGCCGCCGCCCTTCCACCACATCGTGGCGGCCCGCATCGGCTGCCGCCGGGAGCAGATCACGCGGGAATTCACCATGCTGACCCAGGAAGGGCTGATCGAGCGCACCCGCGGCGCCCTGATCCTGCGGCAGCCGGACGTGCTCAAAGCGCGCGTAGCCGAGGCCCTGCAGACCGATCACTAGGCGGATCCTTCGGGCCATAGGCGGCGAAGAACACCCGAAGCGCGTTCTCCACGTTCCGCTGGACTTCGGCCTCCGTCGGTGGCTCTCCGACGGAGAAAAGAAGGCGGCGCAGCATGCCGGACACGCAGAGATCGAGGAAGTGCTGAGCGGCCACATGGGTATCCTCGATCGACAGCCGTCCGGCTTCGACCTGGCGGTCGAAATAGGCGCTGAGGCGAGCGAGGCCCTGGCAGGGTCCGGCCTCGTAGAAGGCCTGTCCCAGGTGGGGGAACTTCTCCGCCGCGCCCATGACCATACGGATCGATGAGATGTGCTCGGGCTTGCCCATGCGACGCAGATAGCTGATCCCAAGGGTCATCAGGACGCCGCGCACGTCGGGGTCGTTCGGATCGAGCTTGAACAGCACCTCGGCCAAGCCCCGCTTCTCTTCCGTGGTCAAGGCGGCGAAGAGGCTCTCCTTGCTGTCGAAATAGACGTAGAGCGTACCCTTCGACACACCGGCGACCTTGGCGATCTCGCCCATGCTCGCGCCATCGAAGCCCTGCGCCAGGAAAACCTTGCGGGCTCCCTCCAGGATTTGACGGCGCTTGGCGTTCTCTGGGCTGTCTTCAGCAACCGAAGGAAGGTCATGATCCCGGGTGCTGTCATGCACGGCGCTCATAGCTTCTATTATTTCCTTTTGTGCTTCGGCTATTGACCGAACGGTTCGGTCAACTCATATATGGCAGGCGACTGACAGAGATCAAGGCTGCAACGATAAGCCCTTATCTTTTCGACTCAAGGGCTTCGAGCTGGCTTGCAGAGGTTCACATGGCTTACCGGGACGAGTTTGAGCAGGGCGCCAAGGAGCGTCCGGAGACGCCCAAGGACGGGCAGCCCGTCCAGGCGCCCCAGCCGGCGCAGGCAGCTCCAGAGGCGGCTGAGCCCAAGGCCCGGAAGGGGGGATTCGGTAAGAAGGCGGTCATCCTGGCCGTTCTGGCGGCTGCCCTGGCCTTCGGCGGCTACGAAGGTTACCATTGGTGGACCGAAGGCCGGTTCATGGTCTCGACGGACGACGCCTATGTGCAGGCGGACATCACGATCCTGTCGGCCAAGATCTCCGGCTATGTGTCCTCGGTTGCGGTGACGAACAACCAGAGCGTCAGGACGGGCGACCTGATCGCCAAGATCGACGACGGCGATTATCGTCTCGCCCTTCAATCCGCCAAGGACAAGTTCGCCACCCAGCAGAGCGCCATCGCGCGCGTCGGCCGCCAGATCGAGGCGGGCCGCGCCTCCGTGGCGCAGGCCGAGGCCCAGGTGGTCAGTGCGCAGGCCGAGGCCGAGCGGGCCGAGAGCGACTATGCACGCCAGCAGCAGCTCGCCCGATCCGACTACACCAGCCGGGCCGCGCTCGAAAACGCCAAGGCCGCCCGCGACCGGGCCAATGCCGAGGTCAAGAGCGCCCAGGCGGCGCTCGCCGCCGCCCGGGCGAATGTCGAAGTCCTCGCGGCTCAGCGGAACGAGGGCGAGCGCCTGGCGGCCGAGTTGCAGACCGCCGTCGACAAGGCGGAGCGCGATCTCTCCTTCACGGAAATCCGGGCTCCGGTCGATGGCGTCGTCGGCAACAAGGCCATGGAGGTCGGCACCTATGTGCAGCCTGGCGCCCGCCTGGCGGCGCTCGTCCCGCTGACCAGCGTCCGTGTGGACGCCAATTTTAAGGAAACGCAACTCGCCTCCCTCAGGCCCGGGCAGAAGGTGCATGTGAAGGTCGATGCCTTCCCGGACTCCGACATCGTCGGCACGGTGGAGAGCGTCTCGCCGGCCTCCGGCGCGGTGTTCAGCCTGCTGCCGCCGGAGAACGCCACCGGCAACTTCACCAAGATCGTCCAGCGCGTGCCTGTCCGCGTCACCGTCAGCCCCGAGGTGGCCCAGCGGGGCCTGCTGCGCCCCGGCCTGTCGGTGGTGGTCGACGTCGACACGCGCACTTCGGCCGAGCCTGCCAAGACGGCCAGCATCAAAGAGTAACGCATCATGGCCGCATCGGCCGCCATCCAGCCCAAGCCCCAAGGCATGCCTGCCGCAAAGCCGGCGCCGATCGACCGGCGCCGGACCTTCGCGTTCTTCTGCATGGTCTTCGGCATGTTCATGGCAATCCTGGACATCCAGATCGTCTCGGCCTCTCTCGCCGAGATTCAGGCGGGCCTTTCCGCCTCGTCCGAGGAAATCTCCTGGGTGCAGACGAGCTACCTGATCGCGGAAGTGATCATGATCCCGCTCTCGGGCACGCTCTCGCGGGTGCTCTCGACCCGCTGGATGTTCGTGATCGCCTCCGGGGGCTTCACGTTCATGAGCTTCATGTGCGCGACGGCGACGAATATCGAGCAGATGATCGTCTACCGCGCCCTGCAGGGCTTCATCGGTGGCGGCATGATCCCGACGGTCTTCGCTTCCGCCTTCACGATCTTCCCGCCGGAGAAGCGGCCGGTGATCTCGCCGATCATCGGCCTCGTGGCGACGCTCGCGCCGACCATCGGCCCGACGCTCGGCGGCTATCTGACGGATCTGTTTTCCTGGCACTGGCTGTTCCTCGTCAACATCGTGCCGGGCATCTTCGTGACGGTCTCGACCTATCTGCTCGTGGATTTCGACGAACCTGACTTCAGTCTCTTCAAGTCCTTCGACTGGGCGGGCTTGAGCTTCATGGCGGCCTTCCTCGGCAGCCTGGAATACGTGCTGGAAGAGGGCCCGAACAACGAGTGGTTCCAGGACGAGGCGGTGCTGATCCTCGCCATCGTCTGTGCCGTCGGCGCCATCGGCTTCTTCTATCGCGCCTTTACGGCCAAGCAGCCGATCGTGGACCTGCGCGCCTTCGCCGACCGCAACTTCTTGGCGGGCTCCGCCTTCAGCTTCGTCATGGGCATCGGCCTCTACGGGCTGACCTATCTCTATCCTGTCTATCTGGCGCGGGTGAGGGGCTATTCGTCCTTGCAGATCGGCGAGACCATGTTCGTGACCGGCGCCACCATGTTCCTCATGGCGCCGGTGGCGGGAATGCTGTCGCGCAAGATGGATCCCAGGCTCATGATGGCGATCGGGTTCGGCGCCTTCGCCTTCGGCACCTGGCAGATCACGGGCCTGACCAAGGACTGGGATTTCTGGGAGCTGTTCGTGCCGCAGATCTTCCGCGGCGTGGGTCTGATGATCTGCATGGTGCCGATCAACAACATCGCCCTCGGCACCCTGCCGCCGGACCGGATCAAGAATGCGTCGGGCCTCTACAACCTTACCCGCAATCTCGGCGGCGCGGTGGGGCTTGCGGTGATCAACACGCTCCTGAACAACCGCCTCGACCTGCATCTCCAGCGCCTGCGCGAGAGCGTCACCTGGGACAGCTCCACGGCGATGGAGACCCTCAATGCCCTGACCATGCGGTTTCAGGAACTCGGCACGGATGCCAATGCGGCAGCGCTGAAGACCATGGCGAACATGGTCAGGCGGGAAGCCCTGGTGATGTCCTTCGCCGACGTGTTCCTGCTCCTGACCGTGCTGTTCCTAGGTCTCGTCTGCGCCTTGCCCTTCATCGAGAAACCACGCGCGGCTCCGGCCGGGGGCGGGGGGCACTAGCCTAAACCTCCAAACTTCAGCCCGGCTTTCGAGCCGGGCTTTTTTTATTGGCTGAGGGCCTTCAGCTTGAGCTTTCGCAGAAGATCGTAAACCTCCTTCACCGACCGGCAGACCCGGTTCAGGATCACCGGCTGGCGCAAAGCCACGTGGATGTGGTTCGGCCCATGCATGCGAATGGTGCCGAAGCCGGGGAAGCGCCCGTTGCCAGGATGCCGGTTGTTCCAGCGGTTCGGAGGCCGACCGACCCAGGGCCTATAGGTATGGACGACATCGAGCAGCCGCGCGCATTCCCGATAGAAGCTTTCCTCAACGGCATGCTGTTCGGGGTTCATATCCTGGTTCTACCGACGATCCGTCTCCGAGGTCACGGTCGAACCTTTGGTCTGCGAGGTTGTTCCCGTCGCCTGGACATCCGATCCAGGGGCTGCCGTATCCACGCTCACCACCACCGACATGCCGGGCACCAGGCGGTCTGCGAGCGCCTGTCCGGGATCGATGGCGATGCGCACGGGCATCCGCTGCGCCACCTTGGTGAAATTGCCGGTGGCGTTGTCAGTCCTGATCACGCTGAACTCGGAGCCGGCCGCGGGCGAGAAGCGCTCGATGTGGCCGGCGAGTTGAGCATTGTTCAGGGCGTCGACGGTAAAGGTGACGGGCTGGCCGGTCTTCATGCCCGACAGCTGCGTCTCCTTGAAGTTGGCGACGACCCAGATCCGCTCCGGCACGAGGGCGAGCAGCTGCGTGCCGGCCGACACGTATTGGCCCATACGCGCGCCCACCTCGCCGAGGCGTCCGTCCTCGGGCGCCACGATGCGCGTGTTCTGCAGGTCGATCTCGGCCAGCCGCACGGCGGCCTGCGCGCCCTGCACGGCCGCTTCGAGGGACTGGCGGTTGACCAGCGTGGAGGCGAGATCCTGGCGCGACACGGTCAGTGCCGCCTCCGCCTGATGCAGGGAGGCGGTCGCCTGATCCAAGGAAGCGCGGGCTTGGTCCGCCTGGCTCTGCGTCGCGACGCCGCGCTCCAAAAGCGGCGCGATCCTGCTCCAGTTCGATTCCGCTGCGCTCAGAACCGCCCTGGCGCTGTCGACCTGGGCCTGGCTCGACTCGATCCGCGCCCGGTCCGAGCGCTCCTTCTGCTCGGAATTGGACAGGGCCGCCTGCTGGCTCGCCAGCGTGGCCTTCGCCTGTTCGAGCTTCTGCGCGAAGATCCGGTCGTCGATCTTCACCAGCAGTTGCCCGGCCTTCACGTGCTGGAAGTCCTGCACGGCCACCTCGGCCACATAGCCGGCAAGCTGCGGGGCGACGACGGTGATCTGTCCCCGCACATAGGCATTGTCGGTGGTTTGGACCGAGCTGGTGAAGGGTGGCAGCCGCCACGCATAGAGCACTAGAGCGACACCGGCGATGCCGATGATCGCGGCGACGATGGAGGCGGTGGAGCGGAAGAACTTGGTCATGATGATGTTAGCTGACGGCCGGTTGCGGTTCAGACGAAAGGCTTCTGCGGATCGCACGGAGCGCGAGATGGAGGATCATCGCGGCGAGCGTTCCGGCGGCGAAGAGGGCGATGGCCAGGAAGGCATCGTTGTAGGCGAGCACGGTGGCCTCGCGGGTGACCTGCTGGCCGAGAAGCGCCAGGCCCTCCGCGTTGAGCAGGGATTTGTCCGTGATGACCCGGCCGTGTGCTGCGGCAAGCTGCGCGATGCGCTGGGCAACGAGCGGGTCCGTCGAAGCGAGGTGATCGGCCAAGGCCTGGAGATGGAACCTCGTGCGCCACGTGATGAAGGTGCCGACGAGGGCGGATCCGATCACGCCGCCAAGGCTCTGCGTGGTCAGGAAGACCACGATGAAGTTCAGGATGAAGGTCGGTCCCCGTTGCAGCGCCAGCGCCAGTCCGGTCGCCATGGCGGGCGGCAGGAACAGGACGCCGGCCGCGGCGATCAGCGCCTGGCTCACATACATCTGCTCCGGCCTTGTCAGGCTGGTCGCATTGCTGTCCATGAGGGCGCCGACGAGGAGCAGGCCCAGGGCAACCATCTGGGCCGCATTCTCCCGGCCGGGCCTGACGACCGCGATATAGGCAAGGCCTGCAGCCATGGAGGCGCCGATGACGACCATGGACAGGAACGTCATCTGCTCGTTCTGCAGACCCAGGGACTGGAAAAACGCGAAGGCGCCGGCGGTCTGTTCCGACATGAGAAGGCGGAAGATCATGAGGGTGCCGGCGAGATGCAGAATTTCCTTGCTGGTTATCCAGCGGATATCGAGAAAGGGATTTTCGCGGTTGAGCTCGATCACGATCGCGCAGGTGAGCGATGCGATACCGACGGCGAGCATGATGCCGAGCCAGGGCGCCTCGAACCACCAGTAGACCCGCCCCATGGCGAACACCATGGCGATGAGGCCGAAGCCGACGGCGATGAAGAGATAGCTGACGATGTCGAGCCAATGGATGACCTTGGCCCGCGGCGGTGGAGTTAGGGGCAGAAGGTACACGGCCGCGAAGGCCATCATGGCAAGGGCGATCTCGAAGAAGTACAACCCATGCCAGTCGCCGAGCATCAGGAGATCCGGCGAGATCAGGCGGGCCAGGGGAGCGCCGATCGCGATGTTGGTGAGGACGAGGGGCTGGCCGATGCTCAGCTTCTTGGCCGGCGGGAGCGGCTCCAGCATGTAGAGGAAGGCGAGCGTCGAAATGGGCGACGCCGCGATGCCGCTGAAGAAGCGCACGACGAGAGCCGATTGCAGGTCGCGCACGAAGATGTGCAGCAGCATCACGAGCACGAACCCGAGAATGCTCAGCTCCGCGAAGTTGCGCAGGCCGAACTGCGCCCGGACCTTCACGAGGATCAGCGAGAGGCTGACATTCGGCGCCATATAGGCGGCAATGAGCCAGGTGATCTCGTTGGTGGTGGCGCCGAGCGGCCCCTGAAGCTGCGGCAGGTTCGCTGCGGCCAGGTTCATCCCCAGGCCCTGGGTGAGGGACAGGAGAAGGGAGGTCAGCATGTAGAGGGCTGCCCGCCGCCGGGACATGGGAGCTGCCGCCGGAGGTGTGGGCGGCGCCTGCGGCTCCGGCGGCTTCGCAGGGGTCTTGGCTTCGGAGCCAAGGGCACTCGTGCTGCCGATGGAGTTGTTGTCGGAGGTGGATGTCACCGGGGGTACACCGTCGTCAGCTTGCGGCCTCGATGTTACGGGCCATGGCGTGGAAAACGCGGATAGCGGCCTTTAGGTCGTCCTCGCTGATGTCTTTCAGGACATCGCTGCGGAAATCCCTGACGAGGGTATCCACGTAGGCTGCCTGTTCCTTGCCCGCGACGGTGAGGGCAATCTGCTTCGCGCGCCTGTCGCCATCCACGGGCTGCCGCTCGATCAGGCCCTGTTTCTCCAGGTTGTCGAGAAGCGGCACCAGGCTTGGGCCTTCGATCTCGAGCAACTCCGCAAGCCCCGTCTGGGTCATGCAGCCATTCCTGCCGAGGAACATCAGGGTCCGCGCCCGGGCCAAGGTCAGGCCTTCGGCCCGGACGCGGGCATCGAAGAGGGTGCGCATCTTCCGGCTGACCCTCCAGATTTCCTCGGAAAAAGCTGCCTTGGCGGGAGTCGTCATTAAGATCCTAAAGGTCAAATTATTAGCGCACTAATGATGTGGGCTCTTTCTATCGAGATGTCACCGGAGCTTCAAGACTGCTGACTGGGCTCGCGGGGCAAGGCAGGGTTGCATGAATGGCCACCCTCAAGCCGGTGAGCGACGGCTTTTAAACTGTTGTTCTTGGAGGCTGAACATCATAGCTTGCCCGCTGGTTTCCTCGTTCAAGGATGAAGTCAAAGCATCTTGCCTCCTCCGTCTCGCCAATCCGCCTCCGTCGGCGCCGTGCGCCGCGCTTTCGCGCCCTGGTCCAATCCCGATTCCAAGCCGCTCATCCGCTTCGACAACGTGACGAAGCTGTTCGGGGAAGCGGTGGCCGTGGACCATCTCTCCCTGGACATCTTCGAAGGCGAGTTCTTCTGCCTGCTCGGTCCCTCCGGCTGCGGCAAGACGACCCTTATGCGTATGCTCGCAGGCTTCGAGACGCCCAGCGAGGGCAGCATTACCCTGGGTGACCAGAACCTCGCCGGCGTGCCGCCCTATCGCCGGCCGGTGAACATGATGTTCCAGTCCTACGCGCTCTTCCCGCATATGAGCGTGGAGAAGAACATTGCCTTCGGCCTGAAGCAGGACGGCATGCCGAAGGACCAGATCGCGGAGCGCGTCGGCGAGATGCTGCGCCTCGTGCAGCTCGAAAAGCTCGCCCGGCGCTATCCGAGCCAGCTCTCCGGCGGCCAGCGCCAGCGCGTGGCGCTGGCCCGCGCGCTCGCCAAGAAGCCCAAGGTGCTGCTCCTCGACGAGCCCCTCGGCGCCCTCGACAAGAAACTGCGCGAGGAGACCCAGTTCGAGCTGATGGATATCCAGCACGACCTGCACATGACCTTCGTGGTGGTCACGCACGACCAGGAAGAGGCCATGACCATGGCCGACAGGATCGCCGTGATGGATCACGGTCGCATCGTCCAGGTGGCGACACCGGGCGAGATCTACGAGCGGCCCAAAACACGCTTCATCGCCGAGTTCGTCGGCGACGTGAACATCCTGGAAGGCCATGTGCAGGGCCAGGAGAACGGCCTCTGGCGCGTCAAGTCACAGTCGGCCGAAGTTCCGCTCACCATCGACGATCCGGACGAGGTGCTGCATTCCGGGCAGGCGGTGGCGATTGCCGTGCGGCCCGAAAAGATGGTGATCCAGCGCGATCCGCCTGGGCCCGGCGCGGTCAACGTGCTCACCGGCGAGGTGTGGGATATCGGCTATCTCGGCGACTGGACGGTCTACCGCGTGAAGCTCGCCACGGGCGAGATCCTGCGTGTGACCCGTGCCAACGCCTCGCGCTTCGTCGAGAACCCGATCGATTGGGACGAGCAGGTTTATGTCACCTTCGCGCCGGACGCGGCGGTGATCCTGGCGGAATAGCCATGATGGAACGCTCCTTCACGCGACGCCTGACCGCCGGCCTCGTCCCGGCCGTTCCCTATCTCTGGCTCGGCGTCCTCTTCCTGGTGCCGTTCCTGATCGTGCTCAAGATCAGCCTCTCGGACCCGGCCGTGGCCCAGCCGCCCTACAAGCCGGTCTTCGACTGGGGCGATATCGCGGGCTTCTTCACTGAGCTTGATCTCGAGAATTTCGAGCTCCTGACGCAGGACGATCTCTACTTCCGCGCGACGCTGTCCTCCGTGCGCATCGCGGCGATCTCGACCCTGCTGCTGCTCCTCGTGGGCTTTCCCATTGCCTACGGCATGGCCCGCGCCCCGGAGCGTTATCGTTCGCTCTTGGTCGCTCTCGTCATCCTGCCATTCTGGACGAGCTTCCTCATCCGCATCTATGCCTGGGTGGCGATCCTGAAGCCCGAAGGCCTGCTCACCCAGGCGCTGATGGGGATCGGTCTGATCTCGGAACCCTTGGACATCCTCAATACCGAAACGGCCGTCTATATCGGCATCGTCTATGCCTATCTGCCCTTCATGGTGCTGCCGCTCTACGCCACCCTGGAGAAGATGGACGACACGCTCCTGGAAGCGGCCCTCGATCTCGGCTCGCCGCCCTGGCGCTCGTTCTGGACGATCACCGTGCCGCTCGCCATGCCGGGCATCGTGGCAGGCTCGCTCCTGTGCTTCATCCCGGCGGTGGGCGAGTTCGTCATCCCGGACCTGCTCGGGGGCTCGGAAACCCTGATGATCGGCCGGCAGCTCTGGAGCGAGTTCTTCTCCAACCGCGATTGGCCGCTGGCCTCCGCGGTGGCCATCCTGCTGCTCATTATCCTCGTGGTGCCGATCGTGATCTATCGCGATGTCGAAGCGCGGCGGGTGGAGACGCGGCCATGAACCGGCGCCTGAGCCTCTTCAACGTCACCTCGCTCGTGATCGGCTTCGCGTTCCTGTATCTGCCGATCCTGCTGCTGGTGATCTATTCCTTCAATGCGTCCCGCCTCGTCACGGTTTGGGGTGGCTTCTCGACCCAGTGGTACGGCGCGCTCTTCCGCAACGAGGCCCTCATGGAAGCGGCCTGGGTGACGTTGCGCATCGCGCTTCTCTCCGCGACGCTTGCGACGGTTCTCGGGACGCTGGCGGCGCTCGCACTGACCCGCTACGGGCGTTTCCCAGGGCGGACGCTCTTCACCGGCATGGTCTATGCGCCGATGGTCATGCCGGAGGTGATCACCGGCCTGTCGCTGCTCTTGTTCTTCGTGGCCGTGGATCTCGACCGCGGCTTCTGGACCATCACCCTCGCGCACACCACGCTCACCATGTGCTTCGTCACGGTGGTGGTGCAGTCGCGCCTCATGACCTTCGACCGCTCGCTGGAAGAGGCGGCCATGGATCTCGGCGCGCCGCCGCTGCGCACGTTCTTCTCCGTGACGCTGCCGCTGATCGCGCCGTCCATCGTGGCGGGGTTCCTGCTCGCGTTCACCCTGTCCATGGACGATCTGGTGATCGCAAGCTTCAACGCGGGGCCGGGAGCCACGACCCTGCCCATCAAGATCTACAGCCAGGTGCGGCTCGGGCTCTCACCGGAGGTGAATGCGGCCTCCACGATCCTGATCGGCATCGTGACGCTCGGCGTGATCTCCGCGACCCTGCTCAGCAAGCGCTCGGCTCTAAGCTCGCGCCGGAATGCTCACTGAGCGGTGGCCTGGGGCCGCTGCTCGCCGGCGGGAACGCGCTCGGAAGGAAAGAGCGGTTTGGCGGCGCCCGAGCGCTCGATGAGCGAGCGGACTTGCGGCGATACCGCGACGTTGTCCCAATCGCCTAGGACGTTGAAGACCAGGGCGGGGGATTGGCCTGCCGGGGCGCCGGCCGGGGATACGTTCGCCGTCATGCTGAGCGTACGGTCGACCAGGAGCAACTGACCCTTGAGGTTGGCCTGGACATCGGGGCCCCTCAACTGGGCTTCCACGATCTCGCCGATGCCGTTCTTCACCACGACCTGGGCCTGCGCCTTGTCGAATGGCGTGCGGCCGCCCTTCCAGTTGAGGGATGCGAGAAGCGGGCGCTTTTCCACCCGGCGGAGGGCGTCGTCGAGGGCGATGCCGACGATTTCCCCATCCGTGACCTCGATGGAGGAGCGGCCCTGCGCCTGACGGATCACGTCCGCGGGGTTCTTGCCGAGCCCTTCGAAGCTGAACTGCCCTTCGGCGCTGCCGGTGATCCAGCGCGGTTCACCCATGGCGGCCAGGAACGGGGCGACCTTCACCCCCGCGAACGTGCCCTGGCTCTTGAATTCGACCTGGCCGTTCTGTTTCACAAGCGACAGGCGGCCCTTGAGGCTGCCCTCGTTGAATCCGGCCCGTCCGATGGAGGCCTCGATCCGGCCGGGCTGCACGAGGACGCTGGCCGCCATATCGTCGAGGCTGAGGCGGCCGAGGCTGGCGCTTGCGGCCGAGAGGCGCAGGTCGAGATCTGTGCCGGTGGCCCGCGTCAGGTCGATGCTTTCCTCGCTCCAGGAGCCGGAGGATGTCCGGGCCTGGGAAAACGGCGCGAACAGGTCCGACAGGTTGAGCGTGTCGGCGGCGAGCGTGCCGGTGATCACGGGCCGATCGGTATCGAAGCGGACGCCCAGCGTCCCTTCCAGCTTGTCCTCTCCCAAGGTAACCGAAACGGCCGGCCAGGACAGGCGGCGCCTGTCCATGGAGAAGTCGCCCGAGACGGACACGGCTCGTAGGAGCGACCCGAAGGGCAGCTCCACACCGCTCCAGCGGGTGAAATCACGCACGGATTTGGCCTGAACCGTACTTTCCCCGGTGATCCGAGGGGTTTCCCCAAGCTGCGCTTCGCCTTCGGCCGCGATGCGGGCAGACGGGGTGGAGAGCGTCAATGTGAAGGGGCTGATCCGGTCGGATGCCAGCAGGTCGGGGAAAAGGGAGGCTTGTTCGAGGGAAACCTCCTCATCCCGCCAGAGCGCGGAGCCTGCCATGGTCATGGGCTCGGCGGCATCGGCCCACCGGATCACGAGCGTGAGCTGGTCCAGGTTGGCTTCCTTCAGATCGGTCCAGCGCAGGGTGGACTTGCTCACGATGAGGCGCCGGGCATAGGTCTCCTTCGACCGGTCCTTGAGAGCCTCCTTCCATTGGACGGACTGCAAGGCCTTGGCAGAGGCCGTGATGCGCGTTTCGGTCAGGTCGAAATCGGAGAGTTCGATCCGGCCGACGACCAAGGGCAGGAGGCGCAGCTCGCCTCTCAGGGTTCCGCCTTCGGCTTTGAGAGCCTGATCAGGGAACTGAAGCGTCACATTCTCGAACTTGACCCGGGGAATGGGCAAAACGGCGAAGGTGCTGCGGCCTCTGACCGTCAGGTCGAGCCCGTACTTGTCCTTCACATGCCGTGTGAGCTCCGCGGAAAGGCCGCCCCCCGGCAGCGTCCAGGGCGAGGCGGCCGTTCCGAGAACGGCGAGCGAAATCAACGCAATGAGAAGAACAGCGCGGCGGGACATGGGATGAATGTTGTAAACCTTAAGTCCTGCCTCGCAAGCAGGCGTGAGGGGATGTCCTCAGGCAAGGCCGAAATCATGAATCATATCCATATATCCATATGAAGGGATTGTCTAAATTGAGGCCAAGTTGCAGGGTGGCCGCCATTCGTACCTGAGCGGCCCGCGGCCAAAACGTCGCAAGCCGTTGCCGAAGGATTCTTCAAACGAGCATGAATATGCCCATGGGGAGAGGTTTTGATGGATAAGGTTTACAGCGATGCGCGGGCAGCGCTGGCCGGAGTGGTCAAGGACGGCATGACCATCATGGCCGGCGGCTTCGGCCTGTGCGGCATCCCGGAGGCGCTGATCGAGGCGATCCGTGATTCGGGGGCGAAGGACCTGACCTTCATCTCCAACAATGCGGGCGTGGACGGGATCGGTCTCGGCCGCCTGCTGGAGACCCGGCAGATCCGCAAGATGATTTCCTCTTACGTGGGCGAGAACAAGCTGTTCGCCCAGCAATTCCTCTCCGGCGAGCTTGAGCTGGAATTCAACCCGCAGGGCACGCTCGCCGAGCGCATCCGCGCCGGCGGGGCGGGCATCCCGGCCTTCTACACCAAGACCGGCGTGGGCACCCTCATTGCCGAGGGCAAGGAGGTGCGCGAGTTCAACGGCGAGAAATACGTCATGGAGACGGGACTGTTTGCCGACATCTCCATCGTCCATGCCTTCAAGGGCGACACGGAAGGCAACCTCGTCTACCGCAAGACCGCTCGAAACTTCAATCCGATGATGGCGACGGCTTCCCGGCTGACCATCGCCGAGGTCGAGCATCTGGTGCCGGCCGGCGAGATCGATCCGGACTGCATCCACACTCCGGGCATCTTCGTGAAGCGCATGGTGCATGTGCCGAACCCGGTCAAACACATCGAGCAACGCACGACCCGCAAGCGCGCCGAGGCTGCGCCTGCCGGAGCAGGGGAGGAAGTCTGATGGCCTGGACCCGTGACCAGATGGCTGAGCGCGCTGCCAAGGAACTGCGCGACGGCTACTATGTGAACCTCGGCATCGGCATCCCGACGCTCGTGTCCAACTTCATCCCCAAAGGCATGCGCGTGCAGCTCCAGTCGGAGAACGGCATGCTCGGCATGGGACCGTTCCCCTTCGAGGGCGAGGAGGATGCGGATCTCATCAATGCCGGCAAGCAGACGATCACCGAGCTGCCGACCACGAGCTATTTCTCCTCTGCCGATTCCTTCGGCATGATCCGGGGCGGCCATATCGACCTGTCGATCCTGGGCGCCATGCAGGTGGCCCAGAACGGTGATCTGGCCAACTGGATGATCCCCGGCAAGATGGTGAAGGGCATGGGCGGCGCCATGGACCTCGTGGCGGGCGTCAAGCGCGTCGTCGTGGTCATGGAGCACGTGGCCAAGGCCAAGGACGGCTCGGAGGATCCGAAGCTCCTGAAGGAATGCAACCTGCCGCTCACCGGAACCGGCGTCGTGGATCTCGTGATCACCGATCTCGGCGTGTTCTCCATCGACAAGAAGGGCGGCTCGGGCATGACCCTGATCGAGCTGGCGGACGGCGTTACGGTGGACGAGATCAAGGCTAAGACCCAGGCTGATTTCAAGGTAGCCCTGAACGGCGGCCAGTCCGACGCGGCCTGATCGGAGGCTGAGGAAGCATCTCCGTTGAGGCCTCGGGCTATGTCCGGGGCCTTTTCTCATCCCGCAGGGGGAGAGGCACTATCTCGGATATTCGAGCTGCATGGCCACGAGATCGGCCGTGGCCGATCCGTAACGGGCAGCAATGGCCTGGAGGGCGTGATCCAGGGCTTCGGCCGGCCGCTGGCTCCCGATCGCCGGCAGAAGGTGCTCCGCCGACCAGCTCGTTGCGACCTTGTCAGGGATGATGCGGATTCGGCTGCGGGTCTCCAGCGCGGCATCCGTCCGGGCGAATGTCACCGCGCGTGACCGATAGGTTCTCGACCAGGCATCGGCCGCCAGGGCAAGGGAGACTTCGTCGGCGCCGGGGCGAAGGTCGATGCCGAGCTGCTCGCGGCTCCAGAAGGCGAGCGTGTTGCCGATGACCGTCAGCGCGAAGGGCCGCGTGAATGCGAAGGCGTCGCTCGTGTGGCGTGTATCCCACCGGGGAAGGCCAAGGTCGCGGGCGACCGCCTCCGCCTTGCTCCGACCCGCGATGGCCTCGATCAAGGTGAGCGCCATCGGCATGGAGGCCGTGATCCCCGTCGTCGTCGCAACGCCCCGATCGACGACCAAACGACGGTCCGCGACATAGAGCATCGCCGGATGCTTTTCGCGCAACTCGTCGAGGTAGTACCAATGGGTCGTTGCCCGCCTGCCATCGAGCATTCCGGCAGCACCGAGGATCTTGCCGCCGGCGCAAACGCCAACGACGATCGCACCCTTGGCGGCCTGGTTCCTGATCCACTGCAGCACGACCGGGTCATCGTCCCGGCTCATGGCGGGAACGATGACGTAATCGGCGCCATCCTTGTGCCGCGCGTCGAAGTCCGCGACCGTCATGTCCGGCACGACCTTGAACGCGGGATAAAGCGTCATAGGGCCTGGCTTCGTTGCGAGCGCCACCACATCGGCCACATCGGCACGCCGGAGGATGCCGTAAGGCATGAGATAATCGGTGGTCTCGGTCGCATCGTTGATGCCGATGACCGCGATGAGGGGGCGCTGGCGCTTGGGAGGCTTCAAGGCCGCGAGCATGGCATCGGCCTCTTCCTTCGCAACCGGCGGCGCGGCGCCAACATCCGGCGCTGCAGGCAGGGACAAGATCCAAATCGCACCGATCGTCGCGAGGAGTGCGGCGACGCCCAAACCGCTCCACAAGAGAAGCCGCTTCTTCATGCCACTCATACTCCGATGAGCCTGCCGTGGATCATCCTAAGTCGTGTTCCGGATGCGGTCCACTTCATCCCACTGTGCACCGTCGTCTCTTCACAGCTCTATCGTGACGGGACGGCGTCGAAGTGGATCTGCACCGTCAGCCCCGATCCCTGGTTTCGTGGACCCGGATGCCGAACCGCTTGGGCTCTCCGCCACTTTCGGTCGGGCCTCGGCGCTTCGCACGAGCTGGATGACCGGCAGGAGGCCGACGAGGACAATGACGAGGGCCGCGAGCGATCCGTCCTCGAAGCGGCCCCGCGATGCATAGGTGTAGACAAGGGTCGAGAGCGTTTCCGTGTTGAGAGGCCGCAGCAGCAGGGTTGCTGGCAGTTCCTTGATGCAATCGACGAAGATCAGCAGGGCGGCGCTGGCCAGGGCGGGGCGCATGAGCGGGATCTGGATCGCCCATATCATTTCTCTGCGCGACGCACCGAGAGTGCGCGCCGCATCTTCGAGGCTCGGCGAGACCCGATCCAGCCCGGCCGAGAGCGAGCCGGTCGCGATCGACAGGAAGCGGATCACGTAGGCGATGATGATGCCGCCGGCAGCTCCCATGAGCAGGAGGCCGAGGCGTTCTCCGGTGAGGCTGCGCCATACGGTTCCGATGAGATTGTCGATCCCGACCAGCGGCGTCATCAGTCCCAAGGCCAGAACCGTTCCGGGAACCGCATAGCCCAGGCCAGCCACGAAGAGCGCTCCCCTGGTCAGGGAAGTTTTCGCAAGGCGAGCGGCCGAGACCAGGACGACGGCAAGGACCAGGATCGCGCAGGTGGCAAGGACAGAAAGTCCGATCGTCGTCAGGAAATGAGCGAGGAAATCCGTATTGAACTGATCGAAGAGGCTGCCGCGAACGGTTTCGCGCAGCAGGAACGCCGTCGGCAGAAAGAAGCCGAGGACGACCGGCATGGTGCAGAGCAACGTTGCGACCCAGCCGCGCACGCCGAGCAGCGGAACGGGATGGACAGTGCGGTGTCGTTTCGCAGATGCGGCATAGCGCCGGTCACGCCGGCCGTAGCGCTCGATCAGGATCAGCCCGATCACGAAAGCAAGCATGACGCAGGCGATCTGCGCCGCACCCGGCAGGCTGCCGCGATTGAGCCACGTATTGTAGACCGACACGGTGAGCGTACGCACGCCGAGATACTCGCTGGCGCCGATATCGTTCAGGGCTTCGAGAAGCGCCAGCGACACTCCGACGGCAAGGGCAGGGCGGGCGAGGGGAAGTGCGATGATGCGAAAGAGCTTGATGCGGCTGGCGCCGAGAGTTCGAGCCACTTCCAGCAGGCTTGCGCTCTGCGTCAGGAACATCGCCCGCGCGGCGATGTAGATATAAGGATACAGCACCGCGGACATCACGAGGATGCAGCCCGGGAGCGAGCGAATTTCCGGAAACCAGTAATCGGTTCGCGACTTCCAGCCCATGAACTCGCGCAGGGCCATTTGCACGAGGCCGGCGGAGTCGAAGACCTCGACGTAGATATAGGCCGTGATGTAGGTCGGCACCGCGAGGGGCAGCGGCAACAGCCATACCAGGAGGCTCCGGCCCGGGAAGCGGTGCGCGGTGACGAGCCAAGCTGTCGTGACGCCCATGGAGCCAGCCACGATGCCGATCCCGGCCAGCAAGGCCAGAGTATCGATAGTGCTTGCCGGCAGAACGTTGGCGATGAGATGCGGCCAGATTTCCGCGTCGCCTTCCGCGGCAATGCCGATCAGAGCGGCAAGCGGCAGGAGAACCAGCAGACCGATTAGGGCTACGGCGGCCGAGAGCCACCAGGGAAGGCGCTGCGCCTTTCGCCGAAACGAGCGGCCGAATGCGGTCTGGGTTTTCGCGATCACGGTCAAATGGAAACGGCGCCGCCGTCACCGGCGGCGCCTCTTGGAATGAGGAGAGGGCGGCTCTTCAAGCCACCCTTCGTCTTATTGGTCGAAGCCGGCCTTGTCGACCAGTTCGCTGGCCTTCTTGCGCAGCTTCGCGATCTCGGCGATCGGGATGTTGTCCGCCTTGAGCTCGCCGAAGGACGCGATGGTCGGGTGGATCTTGATGCCGGCCTTGATCGGATATTCGGAATTGGCTTCCGCATGGATCTGCTGGGATGCATCCGAGACCATGTACTCCATGAACTTCACGGCATTGGCCTTGTTGGGGGCGTTCTTCGCCAGAGCGAGACCCGAAACGTTCACGTGCGTGCCGCCGCCCTCGAAGGTCGGCAGGATCACGTTGATGGCTTCGCCCCATTTCTTCTGCTCGGCATCGTTGCCGTTCCGCATGAGCGAGACGTAATAGGTGTTGCCGACGGCGACGTCGCAGACGCCGGCCAGGATGTCCTTGGCCTGCTCGCGGTCACCGCCGGAAGGCTTCTTCGCGAGGTTGGCCTTCACGCCCTTCAGCCATTCTTCGGCCTTCGCCTCGCCCTTGTGGGCGATCATGGCGGCAATCAGGCTGATGTTGTAGAGGTGCTGGCCCGAACGGATGCAGACCTTGCCCTTCCACTTGGGGTCGGCGAGTTCCTCATAGGTGATCTTGTCCTGCTTCACGCGTTCCTTGGAGGCGTAGACGACGCGACCGCGCAGGGCTATGCCGAACCAATGGCCTTCCGGGTCGCGGTAGGCCGCCGGAATGACCTTTTCGAGCGCCTCGGACTTCACCGGCTGCGTCACGCCGTAATCCTTCGCGGCTGCCAAGCGTCCGATATCGACGGTGATGATCAGGTCGGCAGGGCTGTTCTGGCCCTCGGTACGGA
This sequence comes from Microvirga sp. CF3016, assembly GCF_036314085.1. Classification (NCBI taxonomy): domain Bacteria; kingdom Pseudomonadati; phylum Pseudomonadota; class Alphaproteobacteria; order Hyphomicrobiales; family Methylobacteriaceae; genus Microvirga; species Microvirga sp. CF3016. The sequence continues at coordinate 85,699 of NZ_JAYGGM010000004.1, read as the reverse complement.
TGCGCTCCTCAAGACCGTTGGCGATGAAGATCGTGTTGACCTTGATGCCGGTCTCCTTGGTGAACTCGTCGAGGACAGGCTTGATCAGGCCGGGCTCGCGGGTGGTGTAGATGTTCAGGACTTCCTCTGCGGAGGCCGAGAGGCTCGATCCTGCCAGGGTGCCGAGAACCGCTGCACCGAAGAGCAGCCCGCGTCCAAACGAAAAGTTCACCATCATGCATTCCTCCAGCAACCGTCTCGGGCACGCGATTACGCGCTTCCCCGTTGATGCTGGAGGAACCATGATCACGACATCGCGTCAATTGAAAATAGAGCGATTTCAATACCTTGTAAGATTTCTAAACTGGATCTTTCTTATAGCCATTCTAAGCTGAAGCGGCTTTCTGAACCGTCTGGACCTCCGGCAATGCCGCACGAAGACGGGCGATTTCGTCTTCCATCTTTTCCATGTTCGAGAAGAGACGTTCGCTGGTCAGGCGCAGGAAGTAGAAGCCGAATTCAGGGTTCTGGAAATAGAGCTGGCGCACCTCATCGTAGGAGATGCTCAACACCTCGCCGGCTTCCAGACATTCGAGGGTCTGGGTGCGCGTGTTGCTCGGGGACATGAAGCCCATCTCGCCGACGACCTGCCCCTGAAGAAGCTCGATGTTGATCTCCTTCAGCCGATAGCGTCCGGAGATCGTGAAGAACATGCAATTGGCAATCTCCCCCTTGGCGAACAGCACTTCCCCTGTCTTCGTCTTGCGGCGGGTCATGAAGGGCTTGAGCCACTCCATGGACAGGTCGCTTTTCGAAGCATGCTTCACGCGCTTGATGAGGCCCAGCATCTGGTAGAGACGCACGCCGTTCAAAGGCAGCAGGATCAGGTTGACGACGAGGCTCGGGTAGTTGCCCGTGAAGGAGGAGAAGATCAGGGAGCAAATGTTCGCCCCAATCCCGATGCAGCGCAGCGGGATGATCGTCTTCATCGCGCTGCCTGTGACCGCAAGCACGGCCCCCAGCCAGCCGATTGCCTCAAACCAAGTCATCGTCCTGATCCCCGTATTCTGATCTATCGTTACGGCATATAGCACCAGGATAGGAAACCGCGCCAGCTACGCATTGGCGCAGTCTGAACGGTTCTTTGGGAGGGTACCGAGGCCGAAACGAAAGCATCGGCATGCTTGCTGGCACCCGATGCCCGTCGACAAGATGACTGGGAAGGTCAGGGCCGGGGAGCGGAGGCTTGCCCAGGGACGCTCAGGCCCCGCCGCTGGGAGGGGCCGCCCGCCTGTGCCGTGGCGGAGCGCCTTGGCGTCTCACTCGAAATGGAAGGAGGGGGAGGGACGGGATCGCGCGGCAGGACGCCGACAGGTGCCGTAGAGGCGACGCAGCCGCTCAAGGCGAGCCCGGCCAGCACAGCAGCAGAAAACTTTACGGTAGGGCGCATGTTGTTACTCCACAAAGATCGTTCCAGAAGCTAGACCATAAGGTGTAGGAGTCGAGTCTTCTATCAAAGTTCCGGATTTTTGAGGGACACATCGTTCACCGCGCAAAATGCAGCTATATTTCTGCATCTTACATTGCGAAAGATCCACCGATGGGGCTCCTCCTGACGGGTGCGATGCCTAGTTATTGAATGAGGAACGTGAGTGGAAGTCATGGAGGGGCGCGTCCGCGTGAAGATTGCAGGAGCCTTGATCGCCGCTGTCGCCTGCGCCGGGCCGGCCTGGGCCAAATGCCAGGATGGACCCGGTCCCGGTGTCGACTGGTCGGGATGCTCCAAGGCACGTCTCATGCTGACCAACGAGGATCTGACCGGGATTGTCTTCCAGCGCTCCCTCCTGACCTTGAGCGACTTTGCATCCTCGAAGATGGCTGGGGCCAATCTAAGTGAAACGGAGGTCAGCCGTACTCGCTTCGAGGGGGCCGATCTGTCGAAGGCGGATTTCACCAAGGCGCTGGGCTGGCGGGCCAATTTCGGGCAGGCCAACCTCACGGGAGCCGTCTTCAGCGCGGCAGACATGAACCGCTCGAATTTCGCCCAGGTCAAAGCCAAAGGGGCAAATTTCAGCAAGGCCGAATTGAACCGGTCGGATTTCAGCGGGGCGGATCTCTCGGACGCCAACATGTCAAAGGCGGAACTCGCGCGGGTCCTTTTTCAAAGCGCGAGGATCACCGGTGTCGACTTCAGTTATTCCAATCTCTCTAGAGCCCGGCTCGATGGCCTGGACTTGCAGGGCGTGAACCTCACGGGCGCGTATCTGTATCTGACCCAACTCGGCGGTGCGAATCTGAGCGGGGCCAGCGGTCTCACCCAGGCTCAGGTCGACATCGCCTGCGGGACTGCGCAGACGAAGCTTCCTGCCGGTCTTACGCTGCCGAAAACTTGGCCCTGCAAGGACGAGGAGGAGTGAGGCCCGACGGCCTGCGGTGCAACCAAGGTGCAGCGTAGCCGTTGAACCAACAGACAATCGGATTGCGAGAGGCCGTTAAAGTTTCATCTCTTCGAAGGAGTGCGTTCGATTTGACCACGCTCAAGGAATTCGAGGATGCCCTGCGCGAGCAGGGAATGCACATGGCGCTTGCCATTCTGGAGAAGCTTCGGGAGCGGGATCGCACCAAACGGTCGGTGGCTCCGGCCCGCCGTATCGCAGGGCGGAAGATGACGCCTGAACTCGCCCGGCGGATTCTTGAACTCCACGGAACGACGGAGATGACGCAGCAGGAAATCGCCTTTCAGCTCGGCGTCAATCAGGGGCGGGTGAACGAAGTCATCAAGCGCGGTAAGTGGCTCCACGATGATCCGAGTTCGCCAGAGGCAGTCGCGAGGGACAAGGCCAAGGCGCGAATGACCGCCGGCGACGCTCGAAAGCGGCCTGAGCATCGCGCGATCAAGCCGGTCACTTCATCTCAGAAAAAGAGCCCGAAACTCAAGCCGGGCAATCAGGCGCAGTTGCTTCTGGGCGATCTCTGAAGAGCGGACCCGTAAGCGGGTCTTTTTGCCGATCCGGCTTCCGATGAGCACGATGGGCGAGGGCAACAATTTTCCAGAAAAAACCCCGCCCAGAGGGCAGGGTTGAGTGATCTCCTCGCCTTCGGTTGTCAAGCCGAAAACATGATCATTAGGACATGGCTGCAAAGTAATGTCAAATGGCTTTAAAGATCTTGTTAAGAGACTTATTTTCTGCATTATTGGACAAAATTCTCTATATCAAAAGTAGTACTACTTTTGAGTGCCTTGAATACTAATCGAATGTGTAGGTGTTGCCCCTTTGCAATAGCTTTCCCAAGCGGAACAGGCGTAAGTTTTTCCCGTGAGTCCTCACACCAAGGGGTTACGGTTATGAGAAAGTGCGTATTAAGCCTCCTTGCAGGGGTTGCAGGCGTTACGCTTGCTGCAGCCGCTGCCTCAGCTGCCGATCTGCCCAGTCAGGCACCGCCTCCGGCTCCAATTGTTGCGGCGCCGATCTTCACCTGGACCGGCTTCTATGCTGGTGTGAACGCCGGTTGGGGCTGGCGTGACAGCGACCAGGAAACTGTCATTCTGGGTGGTGCGGTTCCGGGTACTCTGTTCTTCCCAGACAACGGTGACGGCGGATTCACCGGCGGTGCTCAGATCGGTTACAACTACCAGATCGGCTCCTTCGTGATTGGTCTTGAGACCGACATCCAATGGGCCGATACCGATCAGGATGAGAATGTTGCGTTCATTCCTGCCGGAGCGCCTGGCACTTTCGTGCCTGGTGAATTCCGAAGCAATCTGTCGGATTGGTTCGGCACAGTCCGTGCCCGCGCCGGTGTGGCGATCGATCGCGTATTGATCTACGCCACAGGCGGTCTGGCCTATTCGGATGACACCACCGGTTGGGTTGCGGGTGGCGGTGTCGAATGGGCTCTGCCAGTCAACTGGTTCGGCTCTTCGGCAGTCACCTTCGGTATTGAGGGTCTGTGGCTCAGCTTCGATGAGGACGATGACGACTTCGGCAATGGTTTTGTCGGTACGTTTACACCGACAGGCGGAGCGCCGATCGAAATCTTCGCACCCGATGTCGGCAACGACGACAACGACTTCTTCGTTGCTCGCGCCAAATTGAACTTCAAGTTCGGCACGTACTGAGTATCGGTCTTGAGAATACCGGAAAGGCCCGGAGATCCTCCGGGCCTTTTCATTTGTCCGGATATTGAAGTTGAACAGCCAAGCTTTAGGAAAGAAAATGGCCGCGACCCTGTCCTTTGAAGGATCTGTGGTCGCGGCCACGGCCCGTGTTTGCCCCCACGGGAAGCTCAGCCCTAGACTTAGAAAACGTGACCTCAATGAGGTGTGGGCTCACGTGTAAAATTTTCAGAAAAAATTTGGAACCAACTTCGAGGATGGGCGTTTATTGGCATCTCCGGTCATTTTTGCCCCTACGGCCGGACACCTTGAGAGCACCCTTACGGGTGCTCTTTCTTTTTGTAATTCCTGGCTTTTTGATCCGAATCACTTGCAAGCTTGAGCTTATGAAGCATGAGTCTCAGGTTCAAGGCATCTTGGCTCCAGTTGTTTTGCATTCCCGCAAAACGCAATTGCCATTCTGAAAGAAGCGCTTCAATCATATCGCCGCTCATCCGCAATGATCTTGCCGTCGTTCGGAAGGCTCGCGGGTGGAGCGAACGCCACCAGCCCTTTCAGCTTCGCAACAGAGTGAAGGGTCGTGCTGATGGCGGCCGAGAGGGCGTCGCTGGGTTCGTTTGTTTCAGCCATGAGCGTCATGACATCCGCTTCTCCCTCGCGAGTGACGACGAGGCGCAGACGGCCCAGTTCGGGATGGCGTCGGCTGATCTCCGCAACCTGCTCGGGGCGGATGAACATGCCTTTGACCTTGGTTGCCTGATCGGCGCGACCCATCCAGCCTTTGATGCGCATGTTGGTGCGCCCGCAGGCACTTGACCCGCTCATGGCTGCCGTCAGGTCTCCGAGAGCAAGTCGGATGAAGGGACGATGAGGATCAAGCGTCGTGACGACGATCTCGCCCACATCGCCCTCCGGCACCGGATCCCCCGTCCCTGGCCGCACGATCTCGACGATGATGTCTTCATTGACCACGAGCCCCTCTCGCGCAGAGGTCTCGTAAGCAATGAAACCGAGATCCGCCGTGGCATAGGCCTGGTAGGCTTCGATGCCCTTCGCCGAGAACTCGTCCTGCAGCGATTTCGGAAAGGCCGCGCCGGAGACGAGTGCGCGTCGGATCGAGGAGACGTCCCGGTCTGAGGCTGCCGCGCCGTCGAGGAGGATTTTCAGAAAGTCAGGGGTGCCGCAATAGGCCACCGGGCGATAAGCCTCGATCAACTCGAATTGCTGCTCCGTGTTGCCGGGCCCTGCCGGGATGACGGCGCAGCCGAGAGCCCGCGCGCCGGAATCCATGATGAAGCCGCCGGGAGTCAGGTGATAGCTGAAGGTGTTGAGAACCACATCGCCGCGCCGGAAGCCGGCGGCGAAGAGCCCGCGCGCCGAACGCCACGGGTCGGAGATGGCGGCTTCAGGCTCGAAGATCGGACCAGGCGAGGTGAAGAGACGCCCGAACAAGCCTAGTGCATCGGCCACGAAGCCTCCGAAGGGCAGGGCGGTTTTCTGCAGATCCGGCAATTCCGACTTGCGCAGGATCGGAAGGGAGGCGAGCGCCTCGCGGCTCCTGATGCCGTCGAGATCGACCCCTTCGAGGCGCTTCGCATAGGCTGGGGCCTTGGCAGCCTGTTTGAGGATTTCCGGCAGCCGCGCGAAAAGAGAGGCTTCTCTCTCTGCCGGAGAACGCGTTTCGAGGCTATCGAACGTATCGGGCAAGGCTGATTTCCTGACTTCCTGAACCATCACGCCAGCCAGCGCTTGCGGCGCTTGTAGCTTTTTACGGCGCGGAAGGATTTGCGATCTCCCTCCGAGACACCGAGGTAGAACTCCTTCACGTCCTCGTTCTCGCGCAGCATCTGCGCGGGGCCGTCCATCACGACGCGGCCGGTCTCGAGGATGTAGCCGTAGGTGGCGTATTTCAGCGCCATGTTGGTATTCTGCTCGGCGAGCAGGAAGGACACGCCCTCCGTCGCATTGAGCTTGCGGACGATCTCGAAGATCTCCTCCACGATCTGCGGCGCGAGGCCCATGGACGGCTCGTCGAGCAGGATCATGGAGGGCCGGGACATCATCGCCCGGCCGATGGCGCACATCTGCTGTTCGCCGCCTGAGGTATAGCCGGCCATGGACGTGCGCCTTTGCTTGAGGCGCGGAAAGTAACCGTAAATCGCTTCGAGATCGCGCCGGATGGCGGCGTTGCCGTCCTTGCGCGTGAAGGCGCCGGTGAGCAGGTTCTCCTCGATGGTCAGATGGCCGAAGCAGTGGCGGCCTTCGAGCACCTGGATGCAGCCCCGTCGCACCAGCTCGTTGGGGGAAAGACGGTCGATGCGCTCGCCGTTGAACTCGATCGAGCCTTTCGTCACCTCGCCGCGTTCGGCGCGGAGCAGGTTGGAGATGGCTTTCAGCGTCGTCGTCTTGCCGGCTCCGTTCGCACCGAGCAACGCCACGATCCCGCCCTTGGGAACGTTGAGGGAGACGCCTTTCAGAACGAGAATCACGTGGTCGTAGACGACCTCGATGTTGTTGACATTGAGGACGATCTCCACGGCTTCCGGCTGATCTTGCATGCGGACGGCGCTGCTCATTGGCGCTCCCTCTCGATGATGGAGGCGTGGGGGGGGGGGCGGGGCTGGGGGGGGGGGGGGGGGGGGGGGCGCCCCCCCCCACGCCTGTCAGTTCGTCAGCTTGCCTTGTCGCAGGCTTCCGTGCGCTTTGGCCAGCCGGCGTTCTTCTCGGCATAGTCCTTCGCGGCGGCATCGAGCTGACCCTTCACGCGGTCGGTCATCGGCTCGATGGGATTGGAGATCTTGACCCATTTCGTGCCGTCCCATTCCTGCATGAAGGCCGCGCGGTGACCGTTGTGGTCCGAGCAGGAAAGAACGAGCTGATCGGTAAAGCCCTCGAGCCCGAGTTCCTTCAGCCGGGCAGGATCGAGCTTGATGTTCTCCATGCCGCGGCGCACGTCCTCGCCGGTCACCGCCTTCTTGCCGGTAAGCTTCTGAGCCTGGGCGATGCCCTCGGCGATCAGCAGCGAGTTGTAGATGCCGCGGTTATAGAGCAGCTCGCCCACCTTGTCCTTCGGAGCCTTGGAGAGGCCCTTGTCGACCACGTGCTTCTGGATGTCCTGGATGGCCGGGAAGTTCGTTCCCACCGCGTGCCAGTTGAGCATCTTGAAGCCCTTGGCGCCGGCGCCGCCGGAGCGGGCGTCGTCCTCGCCCGGCCACCAGACCGAGTAGAACTTGTCCATCGGGTAACCGGAGCGCACGGCTTCCTTCACGGCGGCGCCGTTCATGGAGCCCCAGCCCCACATGATCATGTAGTCGGGACGGTCGCGGCGGGCGCTAAGCCATTGCGACGACTGGTTCTGCATGTCCTGTGCGGCGACGGGATAAAGCGCCACCTCGAAGCCCAATTCCTTCGACAGTTCCTGAAGCAGCGGGATCGGCTCCTTGCCGAAGCTGGCATCGAGATGCAGGAAGCCGATCTTCTTGCCCTTCAGCTTGTCGAGGCCGCCCTCCTTCTCGCCGATGTACTTGACGATCATCGACAGGCCGTCCCAGTAGGTGGCCGGCGGGTTGAACACCCAGGGGAAGATGTCGCCGCGGGCCGAGGCGGAGAGGCCGTAGGCCATGGACAGGATCGGGATCTTGTCCACGGAGGCGCGCGGGATCAGCGGCAGGGTGATGCCGGTCGACCACGGGTTGACGATGACCGGGTTCTTACCCTTCACCGCCTCGTAGCACTCGACGCCCTTCTTGGTGTCGTAGCCGGTCTCGCACTCCTCGAGCACGAGCTTGACGCCGCCGATGCCGCCGTCGCGCTCGTTGAGCATGCGCAGGTAGTCGTGCATGCCGTCCGCGATGGGCGTGCCGGATCCGGCGAACGGGCCGGTGCGGTAGGTGAAGAGGGGAACATAGACCGAGTCCTGCGCGAAGGCAGGCAGGGCCATGCCGGCGAGCATCGTCGCGGCGGCTAATCCAAGACCAAATCTGCGAAACGACATGGTTGCGTTTCCTCCCGTTGTATCGGCTGAAGGCCGAATTCTTGTTCCGTCTCGTCTCCTTGTCGGTCCGCCGTCAGTAGGGAAACGGCCAGACCAGGAGCTTCTGTTTGCCGATCTGCCAGAGCCGCGCGAGGCCGTGCGGTTCGACGATCAGGAAAAAGATGATGAGCGCACCGACGATCATGAAGCGCAGATGCTCGATGACATCGGCGCCGACCGACATGCCGAAGGGCTCAAGGATTGCCGGCAGCACGATGCCGAGCACGATGGGCAGGATGAAGATGAGCGCCGCACCGAAGAACGAGCCGATCAGGCTGCCTAAGCCCCCGATGATCACCATGAACAGGATGAAGAAGGATTGGTTGATGTTGAAGACGTCGTATTCCGCGCCGCCATACCACAGGAAGACGAGGAGCGCGCCGGCGACGCCGCAGTAATAGGACGAGACCGCGAAGGCCAGGAGCTTGGTCTGGAGCGGCCGGATGCCCATGAGCTCGGCCGCAAGATCCATGTCGCGGATGGCGATCCACATGCGCCCGATCCGCCCATGGACGAGGTTGGAGGCGAGCCAGGTGAGCAGGATTACGATGGTGAGCACCACGAGATAGCGCGTCTGTGGCGTGGCGTTCGGTCCCATGATCGGAATGCCGAAGAGGGTGCGCAGGGGCGCATCGAGGGCCCCCGAGACGTTGTAGTTCACGAGCCAGGGAATACGGATGAAGCACCATTGCAGGAAGAACTGCGCGGCAAGCGTTGCGACCGCGAGGTAGAAGCCCTTGATCCGCAGGGAGGGCAGTCCGAAGAGGGCCCCGATGGCCGCGGAGAAAAACCCCGACACGAAGATCCAGACGATCACGTTCACGTCCGGAAAGGCGGTCATCAGCTTGTAGCAGGCATAGGCCCCCACGCCCATGAAGGCGCCGGTGCCCAGCGACAGGAGGCCCGTATAGCCCGTGAGAATGTTGAGGCCGATGGCGGCAAGCGAAAACACCAGGAACGGAATCATCACCGCCTGGAGCAGGAAGCTGTTGCCGAGGAAGGCCAGCGCATAGGCGGCCAGGATGATGAGGGTGAGCCCAATGCGATCCTCGCGCAGAGGGAAGATCGCGCTGTCCGCGACGTAATTGGTCTTGAACTGGCCGGCCTCGCGGTAGAGCACTGAAGAAATCCTCCTAAATCCGCTCGATGATCTTTTCGCCGAACAGACCCTGCGGCCTGTAGAGCAGGAAGAGCAGGGCGATGACGTAGGCAAGCCAGGTTTCGACTCCGCCGCCGACGAGCGGCCCCCAGTAGAACTCGCCGAGCTTCTCGCCGATCCCGATGATGAGCCCGCCAATGATGGCGCCTGGAATCGACGTGAAGCCACCGAGGATGAGGACGGGAAGCGCTTTGAGCGCGATGATCTGGAGCGAGAACGAGACGCCCGAGCGGGCGCCCCACATGATGCCGGCGACAAGGGCCACAATGCCAGCGGCGAACCAGACAATGACCCAGATCTGGTTGAGCGAGATGCCCACCGAGAGCGCCGCCTTGTGGCTGTCGGCCACCGCCCGCAGGGCCCGGCCAATGCGGGTCTTGGAGAAGAACACTGCGAGCAGGCCGATCATGATCGACGCGATGACGGCAGCCGCGATGTCGAGGTGCTGGAAGCGCACCATGCCCCCCAGCATGTCCACCTCGGTCGTGCCCTGCGGCAGGAAGAGCTGTTCCGTGATCATCTCCCGCGGATTGCCGCCGAAGATGAGCTCGCCGAAGCCGATCAGGAAATAGGTGAGCCCGAATGTGGCCATGAAGAGGATGATGTCGGGCTGGTTGACGAGCGGGCGCAGCACCACGCGCTCCACCACCATGGCAAGCACCAACATGGCGACACCTGCCAGAATCAGCGCCAGGAAGGCCGGCACGCCCTTCTCGTATAGGCCGACCAGGATCAGGGCCGAGAACACGACCATGATCCCTTGAGCGAAGTTGAACACGCCCGAGGCCTTGAAGATCAGCACGAAGCCGAGCGCGATCAGCGCGTAGAGCACGCCTGAGACGAGGCCCTCCCAGAGGGTCTGGATCAGCAGGTCCGGGGCCTCGCCCATGAAGACGAAAGGTTCGACGACGACTTTGTAGAGCATGTCCATCGTTCAGCCCTTCAATGTGCCACGCCGAGATAGGCGTCGATCACGCGCTGGTCGTTCTTGACCTCGGCCGGCGTGCCGTCGGCGATCTTGCGCCCGTATTCAAGCACCACGACCCGATCGGAGAGGTCCATCACCACGCCCATGTCGTGCTCGATCAGGGCGATCGTCGTCCCGTATTGCTGGTTCACCTCCAAAATGAAACGAGACATGTCCTCCTTCTCTTCGAGGTTCATGCCCGCCATGGGTTCGTCGAGCAGCAGCAGCTCCGGCTCCATGGCAAGGGCCCGCCCGAGTTCGACGCGTTTCTGAAGGCCATAGGGAAGCCGCCCCACGGGTGTCTTGCGGATGTGCTGGATCTCGAGGAAGTCGATGATCTCCTCGACGAAGCGTCGATGCTCGACCTCCTCCTTCATGGCCGGGCCGTGGCGGAAGAGCTGCCAGAAGAAGTTCGAGTGCATCTTGATCGAGCGGCCTGCCATGATGTTGTCGAGGGTCGACATGCTCTTGAAGAGAGCGACGTTCTGGAACGTCCGGGCGATGCCGCCGCGCGCCGCCACATAGGGCCGCATCTTCGGGCGCTTGACGCCCTTGAAGGTGATGCGGCCTTCGGTCGGGTAATAGAAGCCGTTGATGCAGTTGAGCATCGAGGTCTTGCCTGCGCCGTTTGGCCCGATGATGGCGCGGATCTCGCTTTTGCGGATGTCGAAGGACACATCCGTGAGCGCCCTCACGCCGCCGAAACCCAGCGACACGTTCTCGACCGCAAGCAACACGTCGCCTTTGCTCATGACGGGATGGTCTGGCGCTCTCATTCTGCAGCCTCCAAGACCGATCCCGGCTCTGTTGTGGGGTAGGGCTTCATGTCCCGGATCTTGACCCGTGCGGAAATCACGCCTTTGCGACCGTCCTCGAACGTGACCTCGGTCGAGATGTCGGCCTCGGAGGAGCCGTCGTAAAGCGCATTGATGAGCGGAGCGTAGCGCTCTGCGATGAAGCCGCGGCGTACCTTCTGGGTGCGGGTCAGCTCGCCGTCGTCGGCATCCAGTTCCTTGTGCAGGATCAGGAAGCGCCTGATCTGCGCGCCGCCCATTCGTGGTTCGGAGGACAGAGAGCGGTTCACCTCGTCCACATGCTTCTCGATCATGTCGTAGACCAGCGGATGACCGGCGAGTTCCTGATAGGAGGCGTAGGTCACGCCGTTCCGCTCGGCCCAGTTGCTCACGGCCACGAGGTCGATGTTGATGAAGGCGGCAACATGGTCGCGCCCATCGCCGAAGCAGACCGCCTCCTTGATGTTCGGATAGAACTTCAGCTTGTTCTCGACGTATTTCGGCGGGAAGAGGGCGCCGTCGCGCATCTTGCCCACGTCCTTGGCCCGGTCGATGATCTTCAGATGGCCGTTCTGGTCGAAGAAGCCGGCATCGCCCGAATGCACGAAACCGTCTGGAGTCTTCGTTTCAGCGGTCTTCTCGTCGTCCTTGTAATAGCCTACGAACACGCCGGGTGAACGGTAGAGAACTTCGCCATTGTCGGCGATGCGGATCTCCACTTGCGGAGCGGGACGGCCCACCGTGTCGGCGCGGATCTCGCCATTGGGCTGCATGGTGATATAGACCGACGCCTCCGTCTGCCCGTAGAGCTGCTTCAGGTTCACGCCGATGGAGCGGTAGAAGCGGAAGATCTCCGGCCCGATGGCTTCACCCGCCGTGTAGCCGACTTTCACCCGGGTCATGCCGAACCGGTTGCGGAGCGGTGCATAGACGAGCACGTTGCCGATGCTCCACAGCAGCCGATCCCAGGCGCCGACGCCCGGCTCCTTGTTCAGGATCTTCTCGCCCACCTTGTTGGCGTGATTGATGAAGAAGTGGAACATGCGCCGCTTGAGGGCTCCCGCATCCTCGATGCGCACCATGGTCAAGGTCAGCATGCTCTCGAAGACCCGCGGCGGAGCGAACACGTAAGTGGCGCCGATCTCGCGGCGGTCTTCCGCGATTGTCTCCGGGCTCTCCGGGCAGTTGACGCACAGTCCCGAGAGAATGGCCTGAGCATAGGAGAAGATGTGGTCGCCGACCCAGGCGATGGGCAAATAGGCGATGATCTCGTCCGTTTCGTCGAGTTTGTCGAAGTCGCAGCCGATCTCGGCAGCGGCGATCACCGCATCGGAGGTGAGCATCACCCCCTTGGGTCGACCGGTCGTGCCGGAGGTGTAGAGGATGATGGCAAGATCGGAGCCTCGCCCCTCCTGCAGGGCCAGGTCGATCGCGGCGGCTTCCTGTGCGTCCGCCAACCTTGCGCGCCCCTCCTCGACGATCGACTCGATGGAATGGAGCCGGCTGTGGTCGTAGTCCCGCAGGCCCTTCTGCTCGTCGTAGAGCACGTGCTGGAGCTGCGGCAACTGGTCCGAGACAGAGAGGATCTTGTCGACCTGTTCCTGGTCCTGTACGGCCGCGTGGGTCACCTCGGCATGGGCGAGCACATAGGCCATCTCATCGGCGACCGAGTCTGCATAGACCGGGATGGGGATCGCGCCGAGCCACTGGGCGGCGCAGATGGTCCAGTAAAGATAGGGGCGGTTGTAGCCGATGATGGCAATCTTGCCGCCACGCTTCAGGCCAAGGGTTTGCAGGCCGCGGGCATAGGCGCGGACGATCTGATGAACCTCACCCCAGGTCCAGGATTGCCAGATTCCGAGATCCTTGTGCCGAAACGCGGTGCGCTTCGGACGGAGGCGCGCGTTGCGCGCCAAGAGTTTCGGAAATGTATCCGCGCGCGCATCTGCAGCCGTCGTCAACGACGTCAACCTCCCTGGCCGCCCCGCCTCGGAAAGATGCGCGGCATGGCTTCGCTTCCTCTGACGCATGGAGATAGCTCCCCATGCCTCCGCCGATCTGTGCCGGCTCGCCCGTTCGGGCCTTGTTAGAGGGTATTCTGTCGTGCCCGTCCGGGGACGGCAAGGTACCTGTCACCGCTACCATGGGCTAATACGGCGTCGGCCCACGTCCTGCGACGGCAAGAGCTCAGTCCGGCCCGCCTTTGGGCCCACAACGGTTATGGTACGGCCGTGAGGGCAGCCGGCTCGATCTCCTCCTCTCTCACGAGGTGCTCGATGCCAACCGTATTCTTGACGCGATAGACCAGGGTGTCGTTCTTGTCCGATACAAGACAGACGATGCAATAGATGCGGCGATCCGGATAGCCCGACGAGGGCCTGGTGATCCGCACGAGCTGTCCGATATGGAATGCTTCTTTCATCAGCGCCTCCAACATCCCGGGATGCGATGAACAGGAGCTTGGACTATCACAGGCGCCGAGGAATCTCGCGTGCCGATCCGTCAAGCTTGCATGCTCTCCCCGACCCCTTCCGGGCTTTGACGCGGATCAAGACGGATGGCTGAGGCGAAACGATGGCGTTTTCTCGTTTCGTCTGGAGCCGCAGCATGATGCCGTCTCCCAATCCGCGAGCGCATCGAGGAAATCGCGACCAGGGTACGGGCGCATTAACATGGGATAGGGTGCGACGAACGCTCAACCTCAGGGGCCGAACTTCCTTCGCGGCAAACGGACAAGCCGTGGCCGATCCTCATCCGGCGGCGATCGCGTGGAAGAAGCTGCCGGTGACCCGGCCGCGGCGGTGACCGGAAGTTCCGAGATCGGTGCCTTCCGCGTCCGTGATCGCCGCGAAGGCAGCCTCTCGCGACAGGTCGCTCTGCACCACGGACGCATAGTGGAACTCGTGGCCAACCAGGTGTTGCCCGGCTTCCCCCATGACCCCGTCTTCGACGAGACGGGCGACCCGATAGCCGAGATGCATCTTGCGCTTCGCATAGCTCGTCTCGACCGGCAGGAGGCCGGCCATGGGGTGCTTCCGGCCGTCGCCGTCTTCCAGGGACTGGCCCAGCACCATGTAGCCGCCGCACTCGCCGTGGATGGGCCTGCTCTCGGCAAAACGGCGCAGGCCGCCGAGAAAGCGCGCGGCCCCGGCGATGCGGCCGGCGTGAAGCTCGGGATATCCCCCTGGCAGCCAGCACACGTCGCATCCGGATGGCGGCGGCTCATCGGCAAGGGGAGAGAACGTCACGATTTCCGCTCCGGCCCCACGCCAGCCTGACAGCACATGCGGGTAGACGAAGGAGAAAGCCTGATCGGACGCCAGGGCGATGCGCTGCCCCGGTGGCGGCAGGGGCTTGGCGCGGCCAGTCCCTTCAATCCGAGTCGGGCGGGACAGGGCGACGAGCCGGTCGATGTCGAGTGCAGCTTCCGCCGCATCGGCTAGACGGTCGAGACGCATGTCGAGTTCGTCCGTCTCCCTGGCCTGGACAAGGCCGAGATGGCGTTCCGGCAGCGTCAGTTCCGCGTTGCGCATCATGGCTCCGAGGACCGGCAGTCCAATGCGCGCCATGCCGTCCTCGACGAGCCGCAGGTGGCGTTCGCTGGCGACCTTGTTCAGCACCACGCCGGCCACCTCGATCCGCGGATCGAAGCGGGCGCAACCGAGCGCGACGGCGGCGGCCGATTGCGCATGGCCCGACACGTCGAGGACGAGGATGACCGGCCAGCCGAACAGGGCCGCGATATCGGCGCTGGCACCGGTGCGGCCGGCTTCCTGGCGGATGCCATCGAAGAGACCCATCGAGCCTTCCGCGATCACAAGCTCAGCCTCTCGGGCGGCTTCGGATGCAAGGGCTTCCAGCAGCGGCGGGCTCATGGCGAAGCTGTCGAGGTTGAAGCTCGGCGCACCGGTGGCGGCGGCATGGAAGGCGGGATCGATGTAATCCGGCCCGCATTTCATGCCCCGCACGCGCAGGCCCCGGCGGGCGAGCGCACGCTGAAGGCCGAGCACGACGGTCGTCTTGCCCGAGCCCGAGCGCGGCGCCGCGATGAGAAGACCGGGAGCGATCTTCACTGGGCCGCCTCGCTGCCGAATTCGAGCAGATGATTGGCGATGGCCGAGCGGAAGGTAGCAATGGCCCCGATGGCGACGATGGCCGGCGAGCGGATGATCCCTTCTTTCGCGAGCTTTGGCAGGGTTTCGAGGGTTCCTTCCACCACGCATTCCTTGGCGGTGGTCGCACCATGCACGGCCAGAGCAGGCGTATCGCCCGCAAGCCCGCCCTCCAGAAGCCCTGCCACGATTGATGGGAGGTTCGATACCGCCATGTAGAGCACGATGGGGGCGCCGGTACGGGCGAGCGCCGTCCATTCGATCTCCGCGTCGGGGGCAGCATGGCCGGTGGCGAGGATGACCGCATGGTTCGTCCGGCGCACGGTCGCCGGGATGCCGTGGATGGCAAGCGACGCGAGGCCGCTCGAGACACCGGGGATGATACGGAACGGAACGCCGGCATCCGAGAGAGCCAGTGCTTCCTCGCCGCCGCGACCGAAGATGAAGGGATCGCCGCCTTTGAGCCGCAGCACCCGCTTGCCCTCGCGGGCGAGCTGGATCAGCCGCTCGCAGATGTCCCGTTGCACGGCCGAGGGCTTGCCTCCGCGCTTGCCGGCGAATTCGAGCGTGGCCCCCTCGCGGGCAAACGACAGCACAGCTGGGTCGACAAGGGCGTCATAGACGATGGCATCGGCCGCCGCGAGGGCGTTGATCGCATGGATCGTGAGCAGACCCGGATCACCCGGACCGGCGCCGACGAGCCAGACCGTGCCGGGCGCGAAGGGCGGGGAGAGGCGGGACAGGGAGGTCATGCGGGCCTCCGGTTCCGAGCGGCATTCACGGGATGACTGTTGGAATTCATAGGGACGATGTAAGAGGGCATATGGACGAGAGTAAACCCGCCGGATCGCTGCGCCGTGGCTGGACCACGGGCGCCTGCGCCACGGCGGCGGCCAAGGCGGCCTATCTTGGCTGGCAGACGGGCGATTTTCCCGATCCCGTCGAAATCACGCTCCCGGGCGGCGCTCGGCCCGCGTTCGCGCTCGCCATGAACGAGCCTTGTGACGGCGGCGCACGGGTTGGCGTCATCAAGGACGCGGGCGATGATCCGGACGTGACGCATGGAGCCCTGGTCATTGCGACCATCCGCGCCGGTGCACCAGGATCGGGCGTCACGTTCAGCGCAGGCGAGGGCGTCGGCACGGTGACCCGCGCCGGCCTGCCCCTGCCGCCGGGCGAGCCCGCTATCAATCCGGTCCCGCGCCAGATGATCCGCGACAACCTGGAAGAGGCGGCGCGCAGCGTTGGCGGGCCCATGGACATCGACGTCGAGATTTCCATTCCGGGCGGCGAGGCGCTTGCGCAGAAGACTCTCAACCCACGCCTCGGCATCCTGGGTGGGCTGTCGATCCTCGGCACAACCGGGGTGGTCGTGCCCTATTCCTGCTCGGCCTGGATCCACAGCATCTACCGGGGCATTGACGTCGCCCGTGCCGGGGGGCTCGACCATGTGGCGGGAGCGACCGGTTCCACGTCCGAGAAAGCCGTGCAGATCCTCTATGACCTGCCGGACCACGCCCTGATCGACATGGGCGACTTTGCCGGCGGCATGCTGAAATACCTGCGTCGCAATCCGGTCCCGCGGGTCACGATCGCAGGCGGCATCGCCAAGATGACGAAGCTCGGTCAGGGGCTGCTCGACCTGCATTCCCGTTCCGGGGCGGTCGATCTCGCTTGGCTGGCCGAGCGTCTCGGCGAGGCCGGTGCCGAACCGTCCGTCGCGGAGCAGGCCCGCGGCGCCAACACGGCGCTCGAAGTTTTGGAAACCGCGAAAAGCCTTGGCCTCCCGCTCGGCGATGTGGTGGCGCAGCATGCCTGGCGCACCGCCGCGAAGGCCCTGCGCGGTGCCGACGTGGCTCTCGAAATCGTGGTGTTCGACCGTGACGGACAGCTCGTCGGCCGCATGCCGTTCCACCCCGTCACCTGACGCAGCGAGTTTCATCGGTCGCCCTCGCGGGCGCCGGGACGGAAGCGGCGGTCGTAGTCGGTCGAATAGAGGGCGCTGTCGCGAAAATCCTTTGCCGCAAGCGTCCGCCCCACCAGGATCAGGGCCGTGCGTTCCAGCTTTTCGGCGCGGACCATGGCGGCGATCGTCTCCAGCGTGCCCTTGATCACCCGCTCGTCCGGCCAGGAGGCGCGCCAGACCACGGCTGCGGGACAATCGGCGCCGTAGGATGGCAGCAGGTCTTCGATCACCTGCTCGATCACATGAATCGACAGATGGATCGCGAGCGTTGCCCGGGTCTGCGCGAAGGTGGCAAGCCGCTCCGTCTCCGGCATGGCGGATGCCCGACCGGAGGTTCGCGTGAGTACCAGTGATTGGCCGACTTCCGGCACTGTCAATTCGCGCCCCAATGCTGCGGCCGCGGCCGCGAAGGCGGGAACGCCCGGTGTGATCGTGTAGGGGAGCCCAAGCGCATCGAGGCGCCGCAGCTGCTCGCCCATGGCGCTCCAGAGCGAGAGATCGCCGGAATGGAGCCGCGCCACATCCTCACCCTTCTCATGGGCCCGCACGTATTCGGCCGTGATGGCGTCGAGATCGAGAGGAGCGGTGTCGACAAGCCGTGCACCGGGCGGGCACCAGGACAGGATTTCGGGCGGCACGATCGATCCGGCATAGAGGCAGACGGGACACCGCTCGATGAGCGAACGTCCGCGCACCGTGATGAGATCGGCGGCGCCCGGGCCTGCTCCGATGAAATGGACGGTCATGAACCGGTCTCCAGGCGCGCGAGGGCGCAGGTGGCGGAGCTCGACGCGATGCGGTCGAGAACGAGTTCGGCGCGAGGCCCGGCGACTGCCAGCGCCGCCGCTTCAGCAACGGAGCCAACCCCATGTGCCGCGATGGAGCGGGCCGACTGCGTGCGGACGCGAGGGGCTGCTGCAGACAAGGCCTGTTGGTCCACCGACATGGCCGGGACCGCAAGGCGACGGGCCGCCTCTGTGAAAACGGGAAGGTCGGCGAGGGCTTCTATGGTCGCGAGTTTGACCAATGCGTCCCCCGCGAGCGCGGCGCGCTCGAGCGCCTGCTCGACGAGAGCCACGATGTCCTCGGCGGCAACGCTGCGCCTGAATCCGATACCGGCGACGATCATGGCTTCGTCACTACCCATTGCGTGACAGGCATCGCCGCCCGCCAGCCGTGCATGCCGCCGACGGGTTCGAGACGCGAGACCGCCAGGCGCCGCATCGTGCCCCCGTGCTTTGCATAGAGTGAGCCGAGCAGCGTCTCGGTTTCCAGCGTGACACCGTTGACGACGAG
Source organism: Microvirga sp. CF3016 (assembly GCF_036314085.1). Taxonomy (NCBI): domain Bacteria; kingdom Pseudomonadati; phylum Pseudomonadota; class Alphaproteobacteria; order Hyphomicrobiales; family Methylobacteriaceae; genus Microvirga; species Microvirga sp. CF3016. The sequence continues at coordinate 67,276 of NZ_JAYGGM010000004.1, read as the reverse complement.
ACGCCCGCCAGGCTTCAGCGCCGCCCAGGCGGCGTCGAACACGCCCGGTTCCGAGGCTCCGCCGCCGATGAAGACGGCATCCGGCGCGGGCAGATCGGCCAATGCTTCCGGCGCGCGACCCATGCGGATATCGAGGGTTGTTGCGCCGAGTTCACGCGCATTGCGGCGCGCCCCTTCGGCGCGCTCCGGCCGTTCCTCGATACCGATGCAGCGGTTGCGCGGATGGCGCAGGCACCATTCGATCCCGACGGAGCCCGCACCCAGGCCGATGTCCCACAACAACTCACCGGCTCTGGGCGCGAGCGCCGCGAGGGTGAGCGCACGGATCTCAGCCTTCGTGAGCTGACCGTCGTTCTCGAAAAAGGCATCGGGCAGGCCGGGCGCGAGCGTGACGATGCGCGCGTCACTTTTCGCCATAACCTCGATAGCGACCGTATTGAGAGGATCGATCCCGGTGATGGCGAAGTCGGCCGCGATCGCGCGGCGGATGCGCTCGCGCGGGCCGCCCATGGCTTCGCACACGGTGATCGTCGAGGCGCCGAGACCGCGCGCCTTCAGGAGTTCCGCGAGTTTGCCCGGTGTCGAGCCGTCCCAGGACAAAGCAAGGATCCGGGCGCCCGGTTGTAGATGGGGAATGATCCGCTCCAATGCGCGGCCGTGCAGGCTGACACAGTCGCAATCCGGCAGAGACCAACCCATGCGGGCCGCGGCGAGGCTGAAGGCGGACGCTTGCGGGAAGCAGTTCATCTCCTCGGCTGGAACGAGGCGTGCCAGTTCGGCGCCGACGCCATAATGGAACGGGTCGCCTGTGGCCAGAACGCAGGTCGGCTGGCCACGGCGGGCGAGGATCATGGCATAGCCATCCGCAAAGGGGCTCGGCCAGGGGAGAGTTTTCGCCGAGATAGGCGCCACCAAGGCGAGGTGCCGCGCGCCGCCGATCACGAACTCGGCCCGGTCGAGTGCGGCGAGAGCCCCAGGGGAGAGGCCGTCGCGTCCATCTTCGCCGATGCCGATGATGGTGAGCCAGACAGTGTTCGGCGCCATGCTCGACTCCTGCTCAGAATTCAACGAAAAGGAGCTCATGCGCATCCTCATTCTGGGCGGCACCACCGAGGCCTCCGCACTCGCAGCGCGGCTTGCCGGTCGGTCCGATTTCAGCCCGCTTTTGTCCATGGCCGGCCGCACCAGCGATCCGCGCCCCCTGCCGATCCCAACCCGCATCGGCGGGTTCGGCGGCGCGGCGGGCCTCGCGGGCTTCCTGGGCGAGGAGAGAATCGAGGCCGTGGTCGACGCGACCCACCCCTTCGCCGCCGTGATGTCCCGCAACGCCGCCGAGGCGTGCCGACAGGCTCACGTGCCCTTGGTTGCCCTGCGCCGCGAAGCGTGGGTGCCGCAGGATGGTGATCGCTGGATCGAGGTGGCATCGATGGGTGAGGCCGTTCAGGCTCTCGGAGAGGCGCCGCGCCGCGTCTTCCTCACCGTGGGACGGCTCGAGCTCGCATCCTTCGCGGCGGCGCCCCAGCACACTTATCTCGTGCGCACCATCGAGCCCATCGGAAACGCTCTGCCGGTGCCGAATGTGGTCGCGATCCGGGATCGCGCGCCCTTCGATGAGATGGCCGAGCGTCTGCTCATGGAGCGCGAGCGCGTCGACGTGGTGGTGACGAAGAACTCCGGCGGTGCGGCAACCTATCCGAAAGTTGCGGCGGCGCGCGCGTTGGGACTTCCGGTCATCATCGTGGCGCGGCCGGAGAAGCCTTCCGGCGTCGAAGAGGTCGCCAGTGCCGAGGCGGCGCTCGATTGGCTGAAGCGTCTTCACGGACGCACCCCATAGAACCTCGGCGTATAGACGTAAGCCTCCTTGCCCTCGGGCCGGTCGATCAGCCGTGTGGTGGACGCACCGATGATGACGATCGTCGACATGTCGGCCATAGTGGCTTCCACATTGGCGAGCGGCAGAATCCTGATGCGCTCGTCGGGCCGGGCTACGGCCCGGGCCAGAACGATCGGGGTGTCGGGACCGCGCATCTCGGCGACGATCTTGAACGCCGCGCCGAGCTGCCAGGGCCGGGCTGAGGAGATCGGATTGTAGAGCGCCACGGCGAAATCGGCCGCAAGAGCGGCTCGCAATCGTGCCTCGACGACGTCCCAGGGTTTCAGGTTGTCCGACAGCGACATGGTGCAGAAATCGCCGCCGAGCGGTGCGCCGACACGAGCCGCCGCCGCGAGCATGGCGGTGATCCCGGGCTCCACGCGGATGTCGAGGCTGCGCCAAGCGGGATCGCCATTTTCCACAGCCTCGAACACCGCCGCCGCCATGGCGAACACGCCGGGATCGCCGCCTGACACCACGGCGACGCGGCCGCCCTTCGTTGCGAGATCGAGCGCGAAGCGTGCGCGGTCGATCTCGACGCGGTTGTCCGAAGCGTGCCGTCGCAGGCCCGGCCTTTCCGGCACGCGGTCCACATAGGGACCATAGCCGACGACGTCGGTCGCGGAGGCGAGGGCGTCCGAGGCGGAGGGCGTCAGATAGCGCGGGTCGCCTGGGCCGAGACCCACGACCGTGACAAGGCCCGTCATACGCGCCTCCCTTGTCCCGGCACGAGGATCAGGGAGAAGTACGGCGCGTCGAAATCCTCCGGGAGCTCGGGCAGCGGAACGATCTTCTCCTGAGCCATGGTCGCGCGCTCCACATAGACGGCGCGCTGGAAGAGACCGGTGGACTGGAGAACCGCGCGGACCTTCGGCAGATGGCTTCCGAGCTTCATCACCACGGCGGCGTCGGTGCCGGAGAGGCGGCGTGTCAGCTCGTTCTCGGGCAGCGTGCCGGGCACGATCGTGAGCACGTCGTCGCCCCAGGTGATGGGGGCGCCGGCACGGGTCCAGGCGCCCGACATGGCGGTGACAGCCGGTACCACTTCAATGGGAACGCGGTCTTTCAGGCGCCACCAGAGATGCATGAAGGAGCCGTAGAAGAAGGGATCGCCCTCGCAGAGAACCGCGACGGTGCGTCCCGCTTCGACCTCGGCGAGAAGCGCTGCCGCCGCCGCCTCGTAGAATGGGTTGAGCGCCGCCGCATAATCCGGGTGATCGGCCGGGATCTCGGTCGTGACCGGATAGGCGAGGGCGATCTCGCGCCCCGGGTTGGGACCGACGACGGCATCCGCGATGGTGCGCGCGTTGCCGCGCCGTCCCCGCTTGCAGAAGTGGACAAGCCGGTCGGCAGTCTCCAGCACCCTGCGGGCGCGCACGGTCATGTAGTCCGGGTCGCCGGGACCGAGGCCGAGGCCGAAGAGGCGGATGGGATCTTGCATCGTCATCGGCTCACTCGACCGGGTTCGCCACGGCATTGACCGCCGCGGCCGCCATGGCGCTGCCGCCGCGCCGGCCGTGGACGACGAGGTACGGCACGCGCCCGTCCCGGGCCAGCGCCTCCTTCGATTCCGCCGCGCCGATGAAGCCGACCGGGATGCCGATCACGGCTGCGGGCCTGGGCGCCCCGGCATCGAGCATTTCGAGCAGGTGGAAGAGGGCGGTCGGCGCGTTGCCGACCACCACCAGCGCTCCCTCCAGCCGCTCGCGCCACAGCTCCATGGCGGCGGCCGAGCGGGTGTTGCCGAGTTCCGCTGCGAGGGCCGGGACGCGCGGGTCGTCGAGGGTGCAGATCACCTCGTTGTTCGCCGGCAGCCGCGCGCGGGTGATCCCGTTCGCCACCATCTTGGCGTCGCAGAGGATCGGCGCGCCGCGCTTCAGGGCCGCTTCCGCCGCCTCGGCGAAATCGGGCGAGAGATCGATATCCTTCGGCAGGTCCGTCATGCCGCAGGCATGGATCATGCGCACGGCGACGCGTTCCGCCGTGCCGGAAAAGCGCGACAGGTCGGCCTCGGCGCGGATGATCGCGAAGGAGCGGCGATAGATCTCCGCGCCCTCACGGATGTAATCGCGCCCGCTCATTGGGAACGTTCCGGAAAGGCGCAAGGCAGTTCGGCAGAGGTCTTTGCAGGCAGCAAACGGGTCATGATCTCATCGAGAGAGAGGTGAAGAGAGGAAACGTCGCGGGCGGACCCGTGGGGCACGACGTCATAGCGACCGTCAGGGCGGCCCACCAGGGTCAGATCGGCTTTACCCGGATGGGCGCAGCCTTTCGGGCAGCCCGAGACATGAACGGTCGTGCCTTGCGCCAGGAGCTCATCGGAGACGGCGGCAATCCGCAAGGCGTCCGCAGGGGCCGGAGTCGCAGCCGTGGCGCAGTCCGGCTTGCCCGGGCAGGCGATCAGCGACAGGCGAGGATCGTTCGGGTCGGTGATGAAGCCCGCCCCCCGCGCTTCGTCGAGAAGCACCGGTACATCCCTGTCCGACAGTCCGGGCAGGAGGATGCCGCGGGTGAAGGACAGGCGGATCTCGCCCGTGCCGAACCGCTCGCTCCATGCCGCCGCCTGCACCAGCTGCTCGGTCCTGCTGCGTCCGAACGGCAGCGCGAGGAGAACGGCCTGTCCGCCCTTGACCGGAATAACGCCGGCCCGTGGGCTCGCCGGGCGCGGAGGCATGGCGGCCCCCGGTTCGAGACCGGCCGACGCGGCCAGTTCCTGAACGAGGTGTGGCGCCAGGTCGCGAAGGCGCCGCGCATCCGTTCGACCCGTGCGCCGCATGGCCGCGAAGCCGGAAAGGATCGTGCAGGCTGCACCAGGAGCGTGGGAGAGGGATGCGGTGCCGCTTCCATGCAAGCCGCCGGAGGAGGGCAGGCGGAAAGCCACGCCGCCGTCCTCGCCTGCCGCCAGATAGAGATCGGCCCCTATGGCGTCGAGGGGCATGGCCCCACCGCCGTCAATGGCGACGAAGAATTTAGCCGGCAGTCCTTCCAGGTGACCGGCGCCGTCCTCGATCGCCTGAGCCAGAGCGTGGACGTCGAAGCGCTCACCGGGGTCGAGGCCGGCGAGTGGCGAGAGAACGGTGAGCCGGTTAGGGCCGTCGCCGTCAGGCTCGGCCAGGCCTTCGCGCTCAAGGAGGGCGAGCAGGTCGGGATACGTTTCCTCGCTCACGCCGCGGATCTGCAGATTGCCGCGGGCGGTGATGTCGAGATGGCCGTTGCCATGTTCGCGGGCGGCCTCGGCGACGAGGCGAACCTGGTCGGCCGTGAGCCGGCCGCCGAACAGCTGCAGGCGCAGGAGCAGGCCGTCGCCGGTCGCCATGGGGCGACGCACGCCCGGACACCATCCGCGCCGACGGTCGCTGACAGGCTGCGCGCTCATTCGGCCGCCTCCTTTCGCCCATCCTCGAAGAAGGCTGCAACGGAATTGAGGCGGCTTGCCCACAGCCCGCGACGGCGCGCGACGGCGAGACGCTCGCGGATCGCCTGCGCGGCGGTTGGATTGGCGGCCTCGATCCGCGTCCAGGTCGGCTCGTCGGCGATCAGGGCCGAGAAGACGAGGTCGAGCGTTGCCGACGGAACCGCATCCGTCGTCGCGGCAAAAGCGAAGAGCGCGTCGACGCCTTGTGCGACCTCGGCGGCGCCGCGCCAGCCGTGGCGCAGCTGGCCGGCGATCCAGCGCGGATTGGTCAGGCGGCCGCGCACGAGGCGGTCGATATCTTCCGTAAGGGTACGGGCTCTCGGCTGCTGCGGGCGACTGGTGTCCAGGCTGTAGACGGCCGGAGCGGCGCCGAGCGCCTGGGCGGCCGCCGCAAAGCCCCCGATGCCGTCGGCGGCGGAGTCGCCGTCGAGGATGTCGCGCTCGGCCACGTCGCTCACATGGACGAAGGCCTCGGCTTGTTCGACGCGCTGCGGGAAACTCCCGTCCGCCTGGGCCTCACCGCCGGATCCGAAGGCATGGGAGGTGCCGTCGAGATAGGTGCGGCCGAGATCGCGGCTCGCCGACCATTCGCCGTCGAGCGCTTGCGCCGCCACGCCGGCGCCATAGGTGCCGGGGGCTGAGCCGAAGACGCGCGCCAGCTCCTCGCCGCGCCGGCGCGCGGCGGCGAGCTCATTCCATTCGTCATCCTCGTTGAGCGCCGCGACTGCGCGGGTTGCTTGATCGAGGAGCGCGATCTGATCCGGAAAGGTATCGCGGAAGGCGCCGGAGATCCGCAGGGTCACGTCGGCGCGGGGCCGGTCGAGGAGCGGCTGCGGCACGATCTCGAAGCCGGTCACGCGGGTCGAGGCATGATCCCAGGTCGGGCGCACGCCCATGAGCGCCAGCGCATGGGCGATGTCCTCGCCGCCGGAACGGAGCGTCGGGGAGGCCCACAGGTCCATGACGATCCGCCGCGGCCAGTCGCCTTCCTCCTGCAGGTGCCGTCGCACCACTTCGGCCGCGGCGCGCCAGCCGAGTTCCGTGGCGGCACGGGTGGGAATGGCCCGCGGGTCGAGGGTCGCGAGGTTGCGGCCGGTGGGCAGCACATTGGTCTGGCCGCGAGAGGGCGAACCGGACGGGCCCGGCAGGACGAAGCGCCCGTCGAGGGCCTTCAGCAATCCCTCCCGCTCGCCGGTGGCACAGGCTTCAAACCCGGCAGGAGCGCTGCCGAAGACGTGGAGCCCGTCGCGGATCGTCACCTCGCCGAGATCGCACAGGTGGGCATCGAGACGCGTCAGGGCTTCGTCCATGGGCATGCCGTCTTCCACCCCGCAGGCCGATGCGAGACCGTTCGCCCTGGCGCGCTCCAGAATCTCGCGCGCCACGAGTTCCGCCCGGCCGGGATGGAGGATCTGGGCGGAGGAGAACTCCTCCACCAGCTCGCGCAGGGCGGCCGCCTCGCCGTGCAGACCCGCCTCCGTGGTCTCCGGCGTGAGGTGGCCGACGGTCAAGGCGCCGATGCGGCGCTTGGCGGGTGCGGCTTCGCCGGGATCGTCGACGATGAAGGGATAGATCACCGGAAGGGCGCCGGTGGCGAGGCGCGGCCAGCAGGTGGCGGACAAAGCCACCGCTTTCCCGGGGAGCCACTCGGTGGTGCCGTGGGTGCCGAGATGAACGACGGCGTGGATGTTCTCCAAGGCCCGCAGCCCGCGATAGAACGCGAGATAGCCATGGCTCGGCGGGCATTCGGGATCGTGATAGCCGCCCTTGCGGTCGAGGCCGTGGCCGCGATCGGGCTGCAGCGCCACGAGGATGTTTTCCGAACGGATCGCGCGGAAACGGAAGGCATCTCGGGCAAAGGAAGGATCATTCTCAGGACTACCCCAGCGCTCGTCGATGGCGGCACGCTGTTTTGCCGGCAGCGTATCGAGCCAGGTGCGATAAACGGCCAGCGGAACCGCATACGACGGCTCGCCTTCGGTAAGGCGCGGCATCAGGTCGTCGGCCGTGAAGTCTCGTCCGGCCGCGTAGCCGGCCTCGTCGAGAGCGTCGAGGATCGCGCAGGTGCTGGCCGGCGTATCGAGCCCGACCGCGAAGCCGGCGCGTCCGCCGCGCGCGGGATAGTCGGAGAGAACGAGCGCGAGCCGCCGCTCGGGGCGAGGCGTGCGGGCGAGGCGCACCCATGCGGCGGCCAAGTCGGCAACGGCAGCGATGCTGGCCGCGTCCGGTGCCTGCACGCGACGGGAGAAGGCGAGGGTGGGATCGGCTGGCTCTTCGTCCTTGAACGAGACCGGTCCGGCGGCAATGCGGCCGTCGAACTCAGGCAGCGCGATCTGCATGGCGAGATCCGCGGCGGACAACCCACGCGGCGAGGCCGCCCAGGCGTCCTTCGCGCTGCCGACCGGGATTGCTTGCAGAATCGGGCAATCGGCTTCGTCCAGCACGAAGCTCGCATCGTCGCGGGACGAGAAGGCCGTGGTCGTGACGATAATGTCGGGGCGGCGCGTCTGGATGGTGCGCCGAATGACGGCGACCACGTCCGGATCCTTCAGGCTGGACACGGCGAGCACGAGCGAGTCGATGCCGCGGCCGGCGAGAGCCGATGCCAGCGCGTCAACGGCCCGCGTGTCGCCGGAAAGAACGGCGGAGCGGTAGACGAGCAGACAGGCGAGGGGGTGTTCGCCGGAGAGGCCAGCGAGCAGCGTCTCAGGCTCGACGATTCCGTCTGCCCGCGTCCACGCAAACGCACGCGGCACAACGTGCGGCGGCTCGATGGCCTGTTCCGCTTCACCGATCTCGGCGCCGATGCGCGCGAGCAGGCGGCGCATGTTGTCGATGCCGCCAGCCTGGAAATAGGCCTCCAGTTCGTCGCGGAGCGCCTGCGGAACGGTGGCATAGGCCGCAAGCCGCGGATCGGGCCGGTCGTCGCCCGGCAGCACGGCGAGCTTCACGCCATGGTTTCGGCAGGCCTGTGCGAGGTGCTCGATGCCGTAGCGCCAGTAATCGAGGCCGCCGAGGCAGCGCACGAGGACGAAGCGCGCTTTGGCGGCGGTCTTCTCGATGTAGAGATCGACGGAGAGAGGATGGCGCAGGCGGCGCAGAGAGGCGAGGCGGAGCGATGCTCCGCCGGCCTTCAGGCGATGGGCCGCCGCCAGCGCACCGAGGTCACTGTCCGCGAAGGAGAGGACGACGATATCCCCCGGCGGTTGCTGGAGGTCTGTGGCCTCCCCGCCCTCGTCGAGAGAAATCGCTGTGACCGGAAGAAGATGCATGTCATCCGTTGCGCAGAGCGGCCTCGACGGCCTTCACGTCGAAGCCTTTGAGGCCGATCACCACCATGCGTCCGTCCCGCGCTTCGCCGGCCTTCCAAGGCCGGTCGAAGTGATGCGCGACGCGCTGGCCGACCCCCTGGACCACGAGGCGCATGGGCTTGCCGTCGACGGGCGCGAAGCCCTTGATGCGCAGCACGCCGGCCGCTTCCGCCGCGCGCTCGACGCGGGCGACGAGCGCTTCCGGCGTCGCAACGGGATCGACCGGGATTGCGACGCTGTCGAAATCGTCGTGGTCGTGGTCCTCGGCAGTCTCGTGATGCGAGGGGCGGGATTCGAGATCCGCTTCCGCAGCTGCACCAAGACCGAGCAGCACCGTCGGGTCCACCTTGCCGTGCGCGGTCTCGATCACCTTCACGGCGCGGGGCAGGTGCTCTTCGATCTCGACCAGGACCTTGCCCTTGTCGCCGGGCTGCATCTGGTCGGTCTTGTTGAGGATGATCAGGTCGGCGCAGAGAAGCTGGTCCTCGAACACTTCCTCGAGCGGATTTTCGTGCTCGACGGACGTGTCGGCGCTGCGCTGGGCTTCGAGCGCCTCCGGATCCTCCGCGAACGCACCCGATGCGACGGCCGGGCCGTCGACCACGGCGATCACGCCGTCGACCGTCACGCGGGAGCGGATGTCCGGCCAGTTGAAGGCGCGCACCAGCGGCTTCGGAAGGGCGAGCCCCGAGGTCTCGATCAGGATATGCTCGGGCGGGTTCGGGCGGTTGAGCAGTGTGTTGAGCGCCGGCACGAAGTCCTCCGCCACCGTGCAGCAGAGGCAGCCGTTGGGGAGTTCGACAATGTCTTCCTGTGTGCAGCCTTCGATGCCGCAGCCTTCGATGAAGGAGCCGTCGAAGCCGAGATCGCCGAATTCGTTGACAAGAACCGCGAGGCGGCGTCCGCCGGCATTCTCGAGGAGATGACGCACCAGGGTGGTCTTGCCGGCACCGAGGAATCCAGTGACGATGGTGCAGGGGATCTTTTTGAGATCGCTCATCGGTTGAGCCTTTCGGCGGCTTCGTTTCAAGCCGCGTTGTTGGTCTTGATCGGGGGAATGCGGGCGACGACGCCCTTGCGGAACGCCTCGGGTCGCTCGCGCCAGGGCACGAGTCCGTCGGACGTTGCCGCATAGCGGCGCAACCCGTCCAGGATCGTCTCGACAGAGGTCTCGGCGTTCAGGTCGCCGTAGATGTAGGTCCAGCGGCCGGGACCGGAGACTGCGATCGTGCAGGGGCGCTTGCACACGGACAGGCACTCGACTGCCTCCACGCGCACCTTCGGTGCGTCGGGATGCTCGAGCGCCTCGTTAAGGGCCCGGTGAAGGATGGCACCGGGCCGGAGCGCCTTATCGTCCGGGCCACCCGCCTGACGGCAGGTGACGCAGACATGCAGGCAGATCTCCTCAGGGGGTGAGGTCATGGCGTCAGGCCGATGCGATCAGGCTGCGGCCGGAAGAGCCAGGGCGAAGATGGCGGCGCCGACGAGGGCGACGGCCAGGCCGGCCAGGCGAAGCTGCAGCGAAGGCACCTGGAGCGGTGCCTTCGTGAAGCGCTGGGCCACGAAGGCGATTCCGGTCGTGAAGGCCGTCTGAACCACGACGAGGCCAACGAGATAGGCTGCGAGCGGAGTGGCTTCCGCGCCGACGATGGACTCGCCCAGGGCATAGCCGTGCATTGCTCCGCCGATGGCGAAGAGGGCGGCAATCGTCGCATAGGGCAGGGTGGTGCGGATTGTGGCCGCGACACCGATGACCACCACGCTCAGGGCCACGAGCGCCTCGGCATAGGGGACGTCAAGGCTGGCAAGATGCAGACCGACGCCGGCTGCCATGGCCACGACCCAGAAAGCCGGGAGGGTGAGGCCGCGGGCGAAACGCGAGGAGACGAGGCCCACGCCCACGAGGGCGGCGAGGTGGTCGAGACCGATGACCGGGTGGCCGAGGCCCGAGAGCAGGCCCTGAACGAAGGTGGAGGGCGTCTGGCCGTCCATGGCGTGATGCGCTAGGGCGGGCGTCGCGGCGGCGAGGCCGGCGAGGGTCAGGGCAGCGAAACGGGTCTTGAGCAGAAGGCGTGCAGTCATCGTTCTCTCCGTCGGGAGACTCTTCAGGTCGAGTCTGTTGCGCTTCCACGGACGGAACCGAACGAGGGAAGGTCGTTCGACTACGGTCACCGTCGGCACACCCCGTCCGACAGACCCGATAGAAGCAAGGCTGACGGCAGGTCTCCTGGCTCGCGGGTCGATGCTTTTCGCCGCCTTCCCGGGACGATGAGTCCCAGTGGCATGTTAAGCGAAGGCTCGCCGCTTACAGTTGCGGGGGCAGCCGCGGTGTCTCACCGCATTCCCTTTTCACCCTGTTTCCAGGGCACCGTCCGTTACACGCTTACCGGGGCGAGAGGCATCTTTCAAGCCTGAGTATTGAAATCGGCGGCAGGGCTGTTCATGGTGCGCCAATTCAGGCGAAAGCAGGTTCGGATGACCCAGGATGACGAGGCGCGCCATCGCGCCAAGATGATCAAGCGCAAGGAGGTCCAGGACCGGGAGGTCGCCTCGAAAACGATCGAGAAAGGGCTCCTCATCGTCCACACCGGGCCTGGCAAGGGCAAGTCGACGGCGGCCTTCGGGCTCATGCTGCGGGCGCTCGGACGCGGGTTTCACGTGGGCATGGTGCAGTTCATCAAGGGCGCCTGGGAGACCGGCGAGCGCTTGGCGCTGGACCGATTCTCCGATCAGGTGGAGTGGCATACCATGGGCGAGGGCTTTACCTGGGAGACCCAGGACCGCTCCCGCGACGTGGCGGCGGCCGAGCGCGCTTGGGATAAGGCGAAGGATCTGATGGCCCGCGAGGACATCCGTCTCCTGGTGCTCGACGAACTCAACATCGCCCTTCGCTACGAGTACCTGGATCTGGCGCAGGTCGTGGAAACACTGAAGCAGCGCCGGCCCGATCTCCACGTGGTCGTCACCGGCCGCAACGCCAAGCCGGAACTCATCGAGGCGGCGGATCTCGTCACCGAGATGAGCCTGGTGAAGCATCACTTCGCGGCCGGCGTGAAGGCGCAGGAAGGCGTCGAGTTTTAGATGCGCGCGCTCATGGTGCAGGGCACCGGCTCCAACGTGGGCAAGTCGCTCCTGGTGGCGGGCCTGTGCCGGGTCTTTGCCCGCAGGGGCTTGAGGGTCCGGCCCTTCAAGCCGCAGAACATGTCCAACAACGCGGCCGTCACGGCCGACGGCGGCGAGATCGGCCGCGCCCAGGCTCTGCAGGCGCGGGCCGCGGGCGTTCAGCCCACCGTCCACATGAACCCGGTGCTGCTGAAGCCCCAGAGCGAGATCGGCTCTCAAGTCGTCGTGCAGGGCCGCGTGGTCGGGACCGCCAAGGCGCGCGAATACCAAACCTGGAAGCCGCGCCTCATGGAAGCCGTCCTCGACAGCTTCGGACGGCTCTCGGAAGAGGCTGATCTCGTCCTCGTCGAGGGCGCAGGCTCAGCGTCCGAGGTGAACCTGCGGGCGGGCGACATCGCCAATATGGGCTTCGCCCGGGCGGCGAACGTGCCCGTGGTGCTGGTGGGCGACATCGACCGGGGCGGCGTCATCGCGAGCCTCGTCGGCACCAAGGCGGTGCTCGATGAGGCGGATGCCGCGATAGTCCGCGGCTTCATCGTCAACCGCTTCCGGGGCGATCCGGCCCTCTTCGACAGCGGCATGCGCTTCGTGGCCGAGCGCACCGGCTGGCCGGCGCTCGGCCTCGTGCCGCATTTCGCCGATGCCGCGCGTCTTCCCGCCGAGGACGGCTTGGGCCTGCGACGGGAGGCGCGCAAGGGCTCGGTCGTCATCGCCGTCCCGGTGACGCCCTGGATCTCCAACTTCGACGATCTCGACCCCTTACGTGAGGAACCGGGCGTCGAGGTGGTGCTGGTCGAGCCCGGCCAGCCCCTGCCGGCCGAGGCCGCACTCGTGCTGCTGCCCGGCTCCAAGACCACCATCGACGATCTTCTGTTCATTCGCCGGCAGGGCTGGGACATCGATCTCAAAGCTCACGTGCGCCGGGGAGGACGGCTGCTCGGCCTCTGCGGCGGCTACCAGATGCTGGGGCGGCGGATCGACGATCCCTTCGGCATCGAAGGCGAGGCCGGCCGCTCCATCGAGGGGTTGGGTCTGCTCGACGTGGCGACGACGCTCACCGCGAAGAAGCGGCTCGAGGCCGTCACCGGAACCACGCTTGCGGACGATACGCCGCTCTCGGGCTACGAGATGCATATCGGCGAGACGTCAGGGCCGGACGCATCGTCCCGCGCATTCGCCCGCTTGGCGAACGGGCAGCTGGATGGAGCCGTCTCGGCGGATGGCCGCGTGACCGGCACCTACGTGCACGGCCTCTTCGCGGACGACCGCCAGCGGGCGCGCTGGCTCACCCTGCTTGGGGCGCAGACGAGCGATCTCGCTTACGAGGCCCTCGTCGACGATATTCTCGACCGCTTCGCCGACCATCTGGAAGCCCATCTCGACTGCGACCGGCTCCTCGTCATCAGCGCGCGATAGCCCAGACAAGGAGAGTCAGGCCTGCCGCGAAGGCAAAGAGCAGCGCGCACGCGGTCCGGTAGAGGGCGAGCGCCCGGTCGATGTCGTCTGCATGGGCTTCGGCACGCCCGTCGCCCATCCAGCGATCCTCGACGCGCATGTCGCCATAGACCCGTGGCCCGGCAAGACGCAGCCCGAGCGCCCCGGCCATGGAGGCCTCGGGCCAGCCGGCATTGGGCGAGCGGTGATGCGATGCATCGCGCCTCACCGCTCGCCACGCACCCTGTGGAGAGGCCCCGCTCGTGAAGGCGGCCGCGACGATGATGAGAAGCGCCGCAAGGCGGGAGGCTGGCAGATTCACGAGATCGTCGAACCGGGCGGCGGCCCAGCCGAAGGCCTCGTGCCGGGGCGTGCGGTGGCCGATCATGCTGTCGGCGGTGTTCGTGGCCTTGTAGAGCGCAGCCCCGGCAGGGCCGCCGAGCCCGAGCCAGAAGGCGGGCGCCACGATCCCGTCGGAGAAATTCTCGGCCAGGCTCTCGATGGCGGCGCGGGACACGCCGGCCTCGTCCAGGCTTTGAGGGTTGCGCCCGACGATCATCGAGACCGCCGTCCGGCCGCCCGCGAGCCCGCCCACGCGCAAACCCTTCGATACGGCCGCCACATGGTCGTGCAGGCTGCGCTGGGCGATTAGTGTGCCGGAGAGAAGGGCGAGGATCGCGATTCCGGCAAGGCCGAACGACAGGAGAGCCGCCTCGAGCGCCCATGCGGCTGCGCCCGTGACCGCCAAAAGAAGCTGCAGCGCGAGAACGCCGGCGGCTCGTCGCCGACCGAAGGACCAGCCCTCGCGGTTCAGGTCCCGGTCGAGCCTCTTGATCAGCCGCCCGATCCAGGTGACGGGATGCCCGATCCACGTGTAAAGGCGGTGAGGATAGCCGAACGCCGCCTCGGCCGCGAGGGCAAGGCTCAGGATCAGCAGGCTATCGGAGGGGGTCATAGGTGAATCGGATGAGTAAGGCGCTGATCTGGCACGGAGGCGATCTGGACGAGGCCCGCCGGCTCTTTCCGGATGCGCCCGAGCCGTGGATCGACCTGTCGACGGGGATCAATCCCATAGCCTATCCCATGCCTCCATTGCCAGCCTCCCTCTTCGAACGGCTGCCTTCGCCTGCCGACCATAAGGATCTGGAAGCGGCTGCCGCCGAGGCCTACGGCGCGTCCGATCCCGCCATGGTGGTGGCAGCCCCGGGAACGCAGGCACTCATCGGCCTGTTGCCGACCTTGCGCGCTCGGTCGCGCGTGGCCATCCTCGGGCCGACCTATGCCGAGCATGCCCAGGCCTGGCGCGGGGCGGGACATGAGGTTGGGGAGGTCGCCTCGGTCGATGGGGTAGGGGATGCGGATATCCTCGTCGTGGTGAATCCCAACAATCCCGATGGTCGCAGGCTCCCTCGGGGGGCATTGCTCGAACAGGCCGATCGTCTGCGGCGGCGCAGCGGCTGGCTCGTGGTCGACGAAGCCTTCGCCGATTTCGGCGAAAGCGAGACACTGGTTCCAGTGCTCCCGGACAATGCCACTGTCCTGCGCTCCTTCGGCAAGACATACGGGCTCGCAGGCGTAAGGCTCGGCTTTGCCGTCGCGGCCAACGCGGTGACCGAAGCATTGCGAAGGATTCTGGGGCCCTGGTCCGTCTCAGGCCCGGCCATGGAGGTCGGACGCCGGGCGCTGCGGGATCATCAATGGAAACGGGCGGCGCAAGAGGCACGGGCCAAGGATGCCTGCCGCCTCGACACGCTGCTCGCCCCGCATTCGGACCGGCCCGTGCGCGGGACGATCCTTTACCGTCTCATGAGCAGCAGCCGCGCGCCCGAATTGTTCTCGCATCTGGGGCGGCAAGGCATCTGGGTCCGACGCTTCCAATACGATCCCGGTCTTCTGCGCTTCGGGCTGCCGGGCTCCGAGGAGGCTTGGCGGCGCCTTGAAGTTGCGCTTGCCAGCTTCACGGAGGAAGCCAGTTGAATCCGAGAAAAAGAAAAGGCCGCGTCTGATCTTTCAACCAGAGCCGCGGCCCATATCCGTGCTAAGCCCCCCGGGCACGGTAGTATTGAAATATATCTTTGGTGACTATTGTTGTGAATTGCCCCGCATCAATGGGTTCAGTCTATAACCCATCTCATGTCGAAAAAGAAATAGTGGAAAATACGTAATAGCAATGGTCAAGCTTGACCGTCAGAGCCGTATTGCCAAGTTTTCGAATGCAACTGCTGTCTTGTGTTAAGTTGTTTCGGAGGATGTTATTTTCCCATAGGCTTGGCTTTGGAGGGCTTTTGGCTGATCGTGATGCCCGCGGTTGCGCAGTGTCCCGGCATCGGCGAGGCCAAGGCTGCATGAGACTGACGAACGTCGACAGGAGCTGCAGTTCTATGTCGTTTGGGCGCATTGAGAGAAAGACGATCAGGGAATGGAACACGCCGGGGCTCGCCTATCTCGGCGCCTTGGGCGGCATAGGGCTCGCAACGGCCCACCATATTCATCACATGAGCGTCGGCGATCTCCCTGAACACAGCATAGGTCTTCACATCTTTGGAGAGCTCTTCGGGGCGACGCTCGCGGGCGCATTGGCGCTGGCCGTCTTCGCCGGCATTCGGAACCGTCTCGTGAGCCGTAGAGCTTGAGGCGCGACGCTCAGGGGTCGATCTCAAGCTTCAACCTGATCTTGTCGGCCGGCACGTCGAGGATTTCGGCAAGATGCCGACGGGCATCCTCGAGTACGCTATCGGTCAGCGCAACCAAGCCTTTCGGGATGCCTTCCAAGGCGGGTTGAGGCTCCGAGGGCGGAAGATCATCGAGAGTGCTTTCGGACATGCCGTCCGGTTGCCCCTGAAGTTCCTGCAGGAACATGACCCCATGGGTCCTTCCCTTCGACCACATGAGCTGAACCGGCATGATCTGTTCCAGGACGGGGATCTCCAGATCGAATTCCGGCGCAAGCTCGATCGCAGCCGGCAGCCAGATCCGGGCCCCTGTCGCAGAGATGTCCCGCACGGTGCATTGGAGCCTCGGCGCTTCTTGGCCGAGGACGATCCGGCCCTCGAGGATCGAGGGGAGACGTTCGCTCTGGCGACGATCTCGCATGAATGGACCTTTCGACGCGCTTGTGCCGAAAATAGCACCAATCGACCGGCGCAGAGCAAAAATCCCGTGAACAGGATTAAATCGGTCAGCGGATGGTCGTGAAGGCAAAAGGCACGCGGGAAGAAAATAGCACGAGTACCGAGGCGACTAGCGCTTCAGGCGCTTCACGTTGGCGCGGACCTTCTTGCGGTATCCTTTAACGACCTTGTGGGCCGATCCACCCGCTGCGAGCGTCGCTGCCGCCTCGGCAAAGGCGGTGACCTTTTCCGTCACCATGAGCAGATTTTCCGCCGGGGAGCCCTGGCCCATGGCGGCTCGGGACAGGCGGGTCCAGATCACCATCTGGGCCTCAAAGGCCAGCATCGTGGTGTCTGTCGCAAGTTTCATCCAAGGCAAAAGCATCAAAACTCCTGAAAGGGGGTGGACTGGCAGCTTCGGGGTGGGAATCCGATTTGCCGAGCGCCAGGAAAAGGGGAGCTATACCATCAAACGACAACCCTGTGACTTCAGAAAGGATCACGCTTGCCCGAAATAGTGGGCGGGGATTCAGCATGAATTCCGAGATCGGCCATCGTCGATTAACATAGGTGAAGATCAGGGTGGAAACGGTCCATCCAATCCAGAGTTGCCGAGGCGATGAGTCGTGCCCCGCTATTACATTGATGTGAGGAGCCATTTCGGCATCGATGAGGATCCGAGCGGTATCGAGTTGCCGGACATCGCGGCCGCCAGGATCGAAGCCCTGAAGGTGGCTGAAAAGCTCCTGAAAAGCTGGGCCGGAATGTCCCCGAGTTACGGCAGCGAGATCATGATCGAAATCGTCGGCGAGGATCTCCGCCCCGTTCTGATCATCCCATGCGCGGATCTCGGGCTCACATCTCTCGATCAGACCGAATCGTCACTGTGAACCCGGCCTGAGCTGGCGCAGGGCCTCGTCGTGGGTTTCGAAGATCCGGAAGACCCGGTCCATCGCCGTCAGGCGGAACAGCTTCTGAACCTGACTGCTGGGAGCCACGATGCTGATATCGCCATTGGCCTTCCTCGCAGCCTTCAACGCCGCCACGAGGGCTCCGAGGCCCGTGCTGTCCATGAACGACACATGAGCGAGATGCAGCGCAAGTCTGACATTGCCGTCAGCAATTGCCGACGTGATCTGCTGCTTGAAGGTGGGCGCCGCTGCGGCATCCAAGCGGCCTTGGATGTTGACCAGGGCTGTTCCCGCGTCCTGCGTGGCCAACTCGATGTTCATGCGTTTCCCCTTTAGGATTAATCCAAGCAGCGTATGGCTAACGCCGTATCTCAGAATTCGATCCTAAGAAGGAAGGGCCGGCCAGTCGCTGCCTCGCTCCTATGGGCTGCTGGCCCAACTCGCCACGGCGCTCTCCGGGTGCTGGCCCAGGGGGGTGGCCACGACCACGGGAGCAGGAGGATTGGCTCTGGTCATGCAGAGATGCATGTGGGCCCTGCGGGCATCTTTGATCTCGGACCGGTAATCGGAAAGCGACAGGTTCCGGGTCCGATAGATCAGCCTCGTTTCCTTGTAGCAGGCGTTCCACCTGGCTTTTCCGTCAGGAGCGGACGCCCAGTTTCCTTCCTGTGCAGAGACGCTGCCTGAGGCGAGGACAGTTAAGGCCAGTATAGCATGGGTCAAACGACGCATCGGCACTGCTCACATGGTGAGTATTGGCTCACTTGGAGAGTATAGCCGATCAGATAACCCATGTCCCCGGGAGCAAGGCAGAGCAAAAGAGGAACTACTTTCGCTCCATCCTTTATGGAGGATTGCGGGACAGCACTCTCAGCTGCGACTAAAGTTCAAAAAGTCACTTTGACGAATGGAGTTTTTCATGGGCTGTGACGCGAAAATCTACCACCAAAGCGCATTGTGCGATTCTGTAGGGCCACGCCAATGAAAAGTGGACCCGGTTCTTCACACGATGCGCCAGCTAAGAGAAGGAGCATCATCGATGTGTGACCGCCACGGATGAATTCGACCGCCAGATGGTCCCAATCCCATCACGGGAGCTGACAGCAAAGAAGGAACGCCGTCAGGGCCGCTGCCACGGCCGCGGCGATCAGCCCCCTGTCGATGACATGGTCCGGCAGGGCGGTGCGGTTGAGCGTTCGCTTGGTCAAGGCACGGCTCGATTGCAGGGGCGACACAGGCAGTCTTACCTGTGGCGGCAGGCCGGCATGTCAACCGTCTCGTCCGAAGGTTCTATTCGATGGAGCCGGGCAGGAGTTGTGCAAATTTCTTGCGGATAATGTCGTAGCATTCGCAGGCCGTTTCCTCGAGGCCTCGTCGATCGACGATGGTGATAGCGCCTCTGCTCTGATTGATGAGACCGGCTTCATGCAGGGAGCGTGTGACGGCGCTGACCGTCGAGCGCTGGACGCCGAGCATCTCCGAAAGGAATTCATGCGTCAGGGGCAACTCATCCGAGCCCCAGCGATCGCGCGTGCTGAGGATCCAGCGGCAGCAGCGGGCCTCGACGCCGTGCGTGGCGTTGCAGGCAACGCTCTGGAGCGTCTGCGCCAGCAGAGCCTCCGTAAAGCTCAGAACAAGCTGCTGGACCATGGGACGTGCCCTGAAGGCATCGTGCATCAGGTCGAGCTCGATGCGGGATGCTGTTCCTGATATTTGGACGATGTAGCGTCCGAACGAGTTGCGGGAGATGAAGGCGCTGACAAGGCCGAATAGGGATTCGCATCCGAAAGTGGCCATCTCGGCGGATTTCCCGTCCAGCATGACGGTAACGAGAGAGACCACGGCATTATGCGGGAAGTAGGTATGACGGATCGCTTCTCCCGCCTCATAGACGACCTGGCCTCTTTGAAGCTCGATCAGGTTCAGATGTGGCTCCAGATACCCGAAATCCTCCTCACCCAGAGCGGCCAGGAGCCGATTGGATCGGTGAGGGCTGTTCATCTGAACCTGTGCCATGGCGAAGGTCCTGTTCTGAACAGGGGCCATTCTACCACAACCGGTGCGCCAAGGCTGCTGAATACGCTCCGTAGCGGCGTGCTTGCGGGAACAGATCCGTCGGAGTTAATGCAAACGAGTCTCCGGCCGCACACTCGAAGTCTTCATTCGATCACCACATCCGCGCTGCTGATCAGCGATGGCGGAACGGTCACACCGAGTCGGCTGGCGGCCTTCAAATTGAGGAACAGTTCCACTCTCGTGACCAGTTGAACCGGCAGGTCGGCGGGCTTCTCGCCGTGGAGTATCCGTCCGGTATAGATCCCGGAACGGCGATGCGATTGGGTGAAATCCCCTCCATAGCTCATCAAGCCGCCTGCATTCGGGAAGTCGCGTGATTGCGTGATGGCAGGAACGCCATAGCGAGAAGCCAGCGCGGAGAGGCGCTGGCTTCTGAATGCGAAATAGGGATCGGACGTAAACACGAGCCCTGCGACACCGAGCTGAGAGACCGACGCGAACATTGCGTCGAACTCCTGTTCGTCGCTGGTGGTCAGAACGTGAAGGCGCACCCCCAGAGCGTCCGCTGCCGCATGAAGGTTCTTCAATTGGGAATCGGCGGTCGGGCTCGTCGGGTTGGCAGCAACGGCGAAGGCGGTCGCGGACGGGAGCAGCTCGTGCATGAATTCGAGGCGTTTGCGGGAAACTTCCACGCTCAGGCTCGATACGCCCGTGAGGTTGCCTCCTGGCCGGGACAGGCTGTCCACGACTCCGAGCGCTACAGGGTCGCCGCCCATCTCGAAGACGATCGTCGTCGTGGCGGTTGCCGCTTTCGCCGCGAGGGCCGCGGGAGCGCCACCTGCCGCGACAATGACGGCGGGCTTCCGGCTGACCAGGTCTGCCGCGAGCGCAGGCAGTCGATTGTACTGGCCGCGCGCCCACCGATACTCGATCGCCACATTGCGACCATCGACCCATCCGCTCTCGGCCAGGCCTTCATGGAAGGCCTTGAGGCGGCTGGCGAAAGGCTCCGGCGTCTCCGGACCAAGGTATCCGATCAGGGGCACCGTCAGCGGCTGAGCGCGCAATGGGAGCGTCAGTGCTGCCGCACTGCCGATCATGGTGAGAATATCACGCCGCCTCATGCAATCCGCGTCCATAGGCGCGAGAGGAGTCGAAGTCCGAAGTCCGTTCTGCTTCCAGCAGCCATCGCGCAGTCACCTCGATGTGCTCATATGAACCCGACAGGCCCGGGGCATGATAACCCTAATGCTTGCATCCCGAAATGGAGCGGAATTTCCGCCTATTCCGGCCCTGGCGCTCAGCGGCGCTATGCCGCGTTTGTGCTTTGTGACACCAGTTCAGCCTGCGTGCGGCGGCTCCTCGAAGGGCATGCCGTACACGGGCAGCTCCTCGTCGTATCCCTTGATGGGACGCATGCCCAATGTGACTATGTCGCGCTTGCCCTCCACGGCCTCGGCGATGGCGACATCCGCTAGGATTTCTCCATCCGCCGCCGAGGCGCACAAGCGGGCCGCAAGGTTCACGACGGTACCGATGGCGGTATAGTCGAACCGGCTTTCGTACCCGATCCGCCCCACCGTGGCAGGGCCCATGGCAAGGCCTATTCCAAACCCGATCCGATGATCGCGCTCGCTCCAGCGCACGATGAGCCGCTGCACGCTCTGCTGCATCTCCACCGACATGTCGAGCGCCCGGAGAGCCGGCTCCTCGATCGGAACGGGAGCGTTGAGCAGCAGCATCAGGCCATCTCCCGAGAAGCTCGTCAGCGTCGCGGCATATTTCGTGATGATCAGGCCAAGAGCCTCGTAATATTCCGAGAGCACGTTCATTACTTCGTCAGGCGTTGCTTTCGCCGAGAACGGCGTGAACCCACGCAGGTCGCAAAACACAACCACCACCTCGGTGTGGCGGCCCTCGAGCACGCCGTCATCGCCCTTGCGGTCGACAAGTTCGGCGACCTGGGGGGCCAGGAACCGTTTGAGTTTGGAGATCCGCTCCTGCCGCTCCTGGGAGACGGCGAGTTCGGCCGCCATGGTGTTAAAGCTCTCCGCAAGGCGCTGGAACTCATCGCCCGTTCCGATGTGAATACGGTGTTCGAAATGTCCGGCGCCGATGCGTTCGGTTCCTTCCTCGAGCCTCCGGATCGGTTCGGTCATCCGGCTTGCCAGGACATAGGCCAACAGGCCTGCGAAGACGGCACCGGCGAGAAGGAGGCCTCCCGTTCTCCAGAGCGCGGCGTAAATGGACCGGAAGGCTTCCGACAGGGGTTGCTCGACGACCACCGTCCAGTCAGGACCGGCGACCGGGGCGACGGCGGCTGTAACGGCCTGCCCCTCACCATCCTGGCCCGTGGCAACATCCGACCCGGTGCGTCTGATCAGATCCCGAATTGCCCGAAACGGCGCGAGCGTGGCCTCGTCCGCTCCTCGCAGCACGAGGCTGATGTCCGGATGAGCGATGAGCCGGCCCGGATCGTCCAGGACGAACGCGTAGCCTGTCTCTCCGACTTTGATGGCCGAGATCACGTCCCAGATCAGCTTCAGGTTCACTTCGGCAACGACCACGCCGACGGATGGGCGATTGCCGGACATCGCAACCGTCAGATACGGTTCGGAATCGCGATAATAGCGGACTTCGCCATACCAGAGCTGGCCGGAACGGGCTCCGGAGACGGCCTCGTTGGCAGAGCGGTTCACACGACTCTCGACACGGTTCAGACCGATGCGCGACACGTACAGCCGTTCGCGCCCGGCGCCGTCGACCAAGGTCAGGCTGACGATTGCAGGCACCTGCCGCACCAGGCGCAGGGCATCGATCCGCCGCCGCTCGTCGGGCTCTTCGGTCCAGGGAAGTTGGATCAGCCAGCCGAGCTGATTGGTGATGCCGTCGAGAAAGCCTTGGATCTTCGCGGCCGCGGATTTCGCCTCGAGAGCCAGCAATCGGTCAAGGGTCGTCCGTTGGTCGCGATAGCTGAACCAAGCCTCGCTGACGCCATTGGTCGCGAGGGGAAGGACCACGGCGAGATACAGCACGAGAAAATATTTTTGAAACAGCCCGCTGAACCGGAGACGCTGCTTGGTCATAGCAGGATGCGCCTCGGCCACTCTCGCCCGAGGTCTACCGGAAACGTGAGGGCAGGATGCATGCGATGCGTCAAGACGGAAGGCACAGCGGTCATCGAAAGCCCTCGATCCAAAGCGGCCGCATGCTGTCGATTATGAGGCCGGGCTTGGTGCCCCGCCAGTGATTTGTTCCCGTGTCCCCTTTCGATCTTTCGAGAGGAGGCGCGCCGAGTGTGGCAAGAGAGCTACAGAAAAAGAGAAAGGCAGCGATGCTGCCCGTTTGTGCTTGCTGCTTTTCAATGCACAAAGTACTTTATTGCAATGCAGCACGGTGATTGGCGTTGCCATGCTGCTCGCCCTTCTTGGGCGTTTCCTCCCTAAACTTCGGGCCGCATTCTTGCGGCCCTTTTTCTTGTCGAGGGAGGTTATTCACGCGCTCATGATCGGGCAAGCCGAATTTTGCGGCTTCTACGTACATCAAAAGTATAATTTTGGTCTGTGCTGTCCGAAAGCCGTTTGCCGCCTATCGCCGCCACCACCTCTTACTTAGAACCCGCTACCCCCTCGGATCTCCTTGGCACTTCCGGCTTGAGGCGAGCGTCCAGAGACGTCGATCCGCCCTAATTGTGCTCCAAGCTCTGTTATAACGAGCAGGGTCCGTTCCGCGGCGACCGGCCTCGCGTATGTCCTATTTTGCCGGTCGAGCCTCTTCGTTTCTCGAGTCTTATTTTTCCTCTGACAAAAGCTGAGTTTTTGACTACGGATGCCCGCCACTGGACTTTGGGGGTATTGATGGACGGAAGCGATCAACTCGGCTCTGTTGTGACGCTCGGCATTGGATTCGCTGCTGGGCTTATGCTGTTTTTGCTCATCGCGTGGCTTATTCGCGCCATCTGGCGTTGGATGATCGGAGAAGGCCGACAGATCGATCATGGCCGGAAGCAGGAACCCAAGTTCGATCCGGTCAAACCGATCAGTCCGTCCGGAGTGTCTGCCTCGGACCTGTTCGTCGTCCGGTCGAACCTGAACGCCGTAGCCCGGCAGATCGAAGACTTGGAGCGCCGGCTCCGACTTGAGCCGTCGAGGGGTTCGAGGGAAATGGCAGCCTCTCGCGACTAGGCTGCACCATGCATTGCGGGATGCCGGTGATCTCGCCGGCCCTAAACGACGAACAGGTCTTGGTGCGTCAATGCCGTGCCCTGCTTCAGTCGCGCGAATTCGACAGGAGCCTTGGTGCCAAATCCATCGGGATCGTAAGACAGGACGCCTGAGGTCTTGTCGTACAGAACGTAGTCGTCCTTGTCTTTCGCGCGCGAGCCGAGGACGAAGAATTCTTCCTGCAGTTGAACCGGCTTGGAAGACGTCGCTTGACCAAGCTTTCTGAAGATCCTGTTGTCGAGCCAGATGGTGTCGTCGGCGGACCTGAAGTCCTTGATCGTGTCGAAGTTGAACGCGCGATCTGTTGCGGGTGTCCCCAGTTTGGCGTTGAACACGAAAACGTCCTTCCCCCGGCCGCCATAGAGAACGTCGTTGCCGGAGCCGCCATTGAGGGTGTCGTCGGTGGCTTTTCCGTGCAGCGTGTTGTCGCCGGCATCGCCTCCGAATGCTGTTGCGGAAGCCTTCCGGAGGCTCGCCTTCGACACGTCCTTGTGTGACATGGACAGGGCGTAGAACGAGGTTTGCCCATAGCCGGTACCCTGAGTTTCGTTCACGCCCAGATAGGTACCGGCCTTGAAGTAGAAGGCATCCGACTGCCACACGCTGTTGATCTTGCTGATCGACTTATAGGTCTGGCCGTCTGCCTTGATGGTCACGACGAGCTGATCTGCCTTCGCGCTGATCGTGTAGGAGAACCGTTCGTTCAGGGACACGTACGGCTGCTTGCCTTCGGCATTGTGGAAATAGAACTTCGTTTCCTTGTTGGAGGAACCCGCCTGATCATTGACGAAATAGAGTTTGCCATTCTCCCAGTTGAGACGGACGAGTTCGTCATCCTGGCCGTGGATCTGTCCCACGACGATCCGGCCGGGCATGCCGTTGAACTTGATCGGAGCATGATCAATTTTCAGCGTGGCGGACATGACGCCGCCTGTGGCGAGGCTCCAGGCCGCTCGTTCCGTGCCACTCATCTCGCGCAGTTCGGATCTGGCGAACTTGGAGCCTTTCGTGGTGGCACCCTCCACGGGAGCCATGAACGTCATGGCCCCATCCTCGGCGGTATAGAAGTATTTCTGATGCTCGTACCCGGTGAGGCTCTTCACCTCACGCGATTTGCCTGTGAAGCCCCCGGTCACGTCGACTGGGAGGCCGATCTTCCAGTTCAACAGGTTGAAGTTGCGACTTGGAGCAGCCTGCGGGTTGAGAGCCATGGAGAACACACCGAATCCGAAAGCATGCAGCTTAGGGCATCAGGATTGTTCCAGCCTGTCTGTCCATTGGACATGGTTACTGAGGCAACAGAATTACCCTGATGGCTTGCTCCGGCAAGCTAGAGCAATTTTCCTTGGCGTGGAAGTAGCTCTCTTCTCGATGTGTCGTGTTCCCTGACGGCGAAACGGATCCGGTTCGCCGTCAGAAATTGCTCAGGGATTGCGGGCCCAGCTGACGAGGGCCGTTTCCGGATTCCGATCGGTCGGTACGGCGATCTGCACGGGAGCAGGCGGATTCGCTCGAGTCATGCAGATTCTCATATGAGCCTGACGGGCTGCCTTGATCGATTGTCGGTAGTCGGCGAGCGAGAGGCTGTAGGTTTTGTAGTTCAGTCTCGTTTCCCGGTAGCAAGCATCCCATCGGGCTTTTCCCTCCGTGGTCGAAGCCCATTTTCCGGGCTCCGATGACGCGTCCAGGGAGACAAGGACAGTGAAAGTGAACACCGTAAGCGACAACAAACGCATTTCGAACTCACACGGTTGAATTTAGCCACCTTGCGGGGAAAACGGCGTGTGATGATCAGCGTTCAAAGGCGGCAAGAGAGATAAAGGATAGGCGCTACCCCGTCGGAGGCATCGCTTCGCTCGCAAGGCTACGAGGCTGCCCGCGAACGGATGTGTTGCGGGGGCCGGCGGAAAACGCGTCGGTCCGGGAACGGTGTTCTCTGGAGCATTCCCGCCCGGGGCATGCCAACGGCGAGTGGACGAGAATAGCCGCGCCTGATCCATTTTATGGATTCAGACGCGGCCCCGACCCGTATTTGCCCCTACGGGAGATCCTTAACTAAAAGTTAACCTTGGCGGGAATGCGGCTTCGCTTCGGACGTTGTGGGACCATTCTGTGGTGCCGCCGCTGCTCGGATCGTGGTCCAAGGGACATTCAGTCCGCCCGAAAAAAGCCTGAGTTCCGAGCCTCTAGGGCAAGTGCCCCGCCATGCAATTGGCCTATTGCCGGAACCGCCTAAATGACCCTTCGTTTACCCCTGGTGAGGTATGTCTATGATTCTGCGGTGCTGACATCCAGCCCGATTGCAGTGCGCAACTTCGAAGATGAGGGAGACGTGACAGATCTGGAGGCAATCAAAAGGGGCATCGTTGCGACGATCCGTGATGAGGAGCTGGCTTCGTCGACCTGCTACGAAATCGAAGCCTATGCCAGGCTCTGGCCTTATGTTTGTCTCGTCCATGACTGGGACGTCTGGAACGACAGCAGGAGGGCGCTTCGGCTTCAAGTCATCCGCTGGCTCGAAGGGGAGGGTGCCCCTTACGACTTTCATCAGTTCCGCAGCGGCTGGGGCGTGGTTGGATTCAAGGACGAAGACGCGGCCAAGCATTTCGAGCTAAGGTGGTCCAGGCAGACAGGGGCGACGCGGGTTCGCGATCGAGATTGGAATCCGCACCCACTCAGGAGCACCTTTGAACCCGTCCAAGCCAGTTGAGCCTTGGCACATGCCGTCATGGCAGATCGATACGTGGCCATTCTGTGACAATGCAAATGCCCACGCTTCTCTTCATGTGATGTTTGCTCCTTGTTCTCAAGTTCGACTGCCGTAAGGCATCTTGACGTTGAACAAGAAGCAGGAGCGCCCTTACGATCCAGTGGCGCTCCTGCTGTGATGTCTTAGCGCATCAGAAGGCCATATCGTGACGTCGGGAAGTCACGGGCCAGAGGATATCCGCCGTATTTTTAGAGCAGGAACCAGTTCGCGTTCGCACGCAGTTGCTCGATGTGAATAACGGCTTCCGCATCTGTGTCCGCGTCCGTGTTCAGGCTAACGAATGTGTCGCCCGCGCTAACGGTGTATCTGAGCTGACCTGCCGCCGTGAACGCGTCCGTGCCAATGAATGTGAAGGCCTGATTTCCCGATTGGCCTTCATTGGCATCGATCCTCCTTAGATCGAGGCGATCGCCACTGGCAAACGAGAAATCACCGATATAGTCTGCGTCGGCCTCGGTGGTTCCGGTATCCGTGGTATCTTGAAGGACGAACCGATCCGCTCCCAAGCCTCCCCAAAGAGCATCGGCACCAGCTCCCCCACTCAGGTAATCATCGCCCCGATCACCGAACAGGACATCGACTCCGGCATTGCCGTAAAGCTCGTCGTTCCCGAGGTCCCCATCCACGAGATCGTCCCCATCGCCGCCGCTGACGGTGTCGTTGTCATCGCCGCCAGCGACGAAATCATCGCCATTTTCTCCGCGCACACGGTCTCGCCCGCTTTCGCCGACGAGGAAGTCGTTGCCGTCACCGCCGAAGAGTTGGTCGTTGCCTGGATTGCCAGCTGCGTAATCGTCTCCCAAACCGCCAAAGATCGTGTCGTTACCGAGTTCACCAATCAGCTGGTCACTGCCGTCGTCGCCGAAGATTCGATCTCGACCGTCGCCACCCGCGATGAAGTCAATTCCATTTCCGCCACTGAGAAGATCGTTTCCGTCCTGCCCATCGATGCGGTCGAAATCATCGCCGCCGAAGATATTGTCCCGCCCTAAAAGGCCGAGCAGGATGTCATTGCCCGCCAATCCGTTGATCGTGTCGGAGTTGCTGGTTCCGCCGATCCTGTCGTTTCCTGCCGTTCCGTTGTAAATGGCCATTGGTTATGGTCCTGCTATGAGGGTTTATGTGAATACGCATGGCAAACAAGAAAACGACGAGTAAAGTCGAGCTTGTGCGAGGCTAAGGTTCTATTTGTGAAGTGCAGGCCACTCCAAGCGTAGGCTTGTTCTTTATCGTTTCCATCGCCTATGAATTTCTCGCGTAATCCTTTGTTCCTAATCAAAAGGTATTATCGCGGTGCAATATGATGAAAAGAGATGGGAACTGTCTCCGTTACTCCCGCTGATGTGATCGCGGGAGGAGTGCGGCGATCACATCGAACTTCTGTCTCGACCTGAATCAAGACTCCAATCACTCCCGTGGCGAAGCGATGAAACGCTCGATGCGATGGCCCAACCCATCTCTCGAAAGATCAGTGTCTTTTTGCCATGTTGCACCGTTTCGATTGAAGTTGAGATGAAGACACATCTGTTGGCTTGATCGATCAGCCTCTCGTGCCCCAATGTCCCTGTCGCGGTCTCCCGCTCTCGTTTGCTATTGCTGCCACGAGCTCGAACCGGCTCAAACGGACGCGAAAGAGCCGCTAAGCCTTCACGACGCGAATGCAAGCAAGGCTGGATGGGATCAGATCCGCAGAACAGGGATCAAAAGAAGAGCGCCCGTCGTCTCAAGGGGCGCTCCAAGTGCCGGCCCGTAGGGGCAAGTCAAGGCCGGTTGTCCTTGTTTAGCGATCGCACACCCATTCGTCTGTCGGGTAAGTGACAGTTTGCGAAAAAATCGATCGATAGGGAAACTCTGCTTCCTCCAGGCGTAGTCATACCGACACGAGGCTGGAGCTACAGGCGTGCCTTCGATTTCGCCACCACGATGACGGGCTCGGGAGAGAACGCATGCGTTACGATGCCGAACGCTATTCCGACCACCGCGCCAAGGACGATTACAAGCCTGAATTCACGCCAATTGGTTCCGGCTCGTTCTATGTGCCTCGTTGCCATTCACGCATCCCGCATACTCGCTTCGAACAAGTAGCATACCGCAACGGTATTGCCTATCGCTCCGAAGAGGTAGTGCTGTGCTTACTTCTTCAGTGGTGAGATCATGAATTCAGCCGCCTTGGGGCTGGCAGGATTCGCCAACCCTGACGGGAAGAGCTTCGCGATATGAGAACACGAGTCTGGTGACCGATTCCAGGAAGATGACAGACAATCATGCCATGCAACTGCCGCGATCGGTGGCAGCCATCGAACCTGTGATGCTGCAGATCCCGGGTCGATCTTCAATATCATCGCGCTATTGTGGAGGAAACTGCAACGCGGCCTTGCCGGTACACTGCTTGAAATTAGAATTTCTCAATTATTTCAAGTGGCTGGGGGACCTGGATTCGAACCAAGACTAACGGAGTCAGAGTCCGCTGTTCTACCATTAAACTATCCCCCAACGAAGCCATTGAAATCCTGCGCCTTTTCTTAAGCATCTTTCAGCTTGTCAGGCAGGATTTGAAGCCGGCGTCGCGGTTGGCGCTGAGATAGGGGGCTTTTGGCGCCTCGTCAAGCCTTGAAATCGGGCCGGATCGGAGCCTTGGCTATGCGTCCAAAGCGCCGCCGCCCGGGGGTGTGTCCACCCCAAGGCCGGATCGAAGGCGGGCTTCGTCCTCGGCCGCCTCTGCATCGGCGGCGATCCGCTCGTAGCGGTCGAGGGCGCCCTGAAGGATGTAGGCGGCCGCCATCTTGTCGACGGCATCGGCCCGCTTGGCCCGGGAGGCATCCGCGTCGAGGAGGGTCCGGGTCACCACCATGGTGGACATGCGCTCGTCCCAGAACAGCACCGGCAGGGGCAGGAGCGGCTTCATGTTGCGCACGAAGGCGCGGGTCGCCTGAGAGCGCGGCCCCTCCGTTCCGTCCATGTTGAGCGGCAGGCCGAAGACCAAGCCGCCGACCTCGTAGCGCGCGGCGAGGTCCTTGATGCGGCCCACATCGGGGGTGAACTTCACCCGCTTGATCGTCTCGAGTGGCGTTGCGATCCGCCGCTCCACGTCCGACAGGGCAAGCCCGATGGTCTTGGTCCCGAGATCGAGGCCCATGAGGCGCGCCCGCGGCGCCAGGCCGTCGACGAAGGCGACCAGTTCGTCGTCATTTGAAATCATGGCCCGTCTCCTCGTCGCGCCTGCCGGATCCCAGCCAGTATAGGGGAAGTCGCCCGGCGTCGAGTTGACGTGTGAAATGGTTCCAATGCCCATCACGTCGTCACCGGCCTCGTGCCGGTGATCTCGATCGACTGATCGGCGGCGCTTCACAGGATCGGGATGGTCGGGACTGATCCATGGATCAAGTCCTGGGACGGTCACGACAAGAGTGAGTACTTTATGCCACGCTGCTCGTCAGATCGGGCGACGAGGGCGCCGGGCTAGTTCCGGCGCGAGACGGCAGGGCCTCGCCAGCCCGCGTGAACAGGTGGCAGAACTCGCGGGCGAGATCGAGGCCGACGGTCGACCCGGCCTCATGCCGGGCATCGCCCGGCTCGCGAACGGTCAGGCGGCGGCCCTGACCCACATTCACATAGAGAAGATGGTTCTCGCCCAGTTCCTCCACCAGCTCGACCCGGCCGGTCAGTGACCCTTGAGCGCTCACGCGTACATGGTCGGGCCTCACCCCGAGGGTTACCGCCTCGCCC
The DNA here is from genome assembly GCF_036314085.1 of Microvirga sp. CF3016. Lineage (NCBI taxonomy): Bacteria > Pseudomonadati > Pseudomonadota > Alphaproteobacteria > Hyphomicrobiales > Methylobacteriaceae > Microvirga > Microvirga sp. CF3016. The sequence goes on along the minus strand of NZ_JAYGGM010000004.1, from coordinate 37,364 downwards.
GGCCGGACGCTGTCCGGCATGGCAGGAACGGACAGGGTGCCGCCGCTGGGCAGGCTGACCAGCACCTCGTTCGGCCCGACGCCCGCCACTTGGCATTCGATGAAGTTCATCTGCGGCGAGCCGATGAAGCCGGCGACGAACAGGTTGGCCGGGCGGTGATAGAGCTCGAGCGGCGTGCCGACCTGCTCGATCCGTCCTGCGTTGAGCACCACGATCCGGTCGGCAAGCGTCATCGCCTCCATCTGGTCGTGGGTCACGTAGATCATAGTGGCGCGGGTATCGGTGTGGAGCTTGGCGATCTCGATACGGGTCTGCACGCGAAGCGCCGCATCGAGGTTCGAGAGCGGCTCGTCGAAGAGGAATACCTTCGGGTCGCGCACGATGGCGCGGCCGATGGCGACGCGCTGGCGCTGCCCGCCGGAGAGCTGCCGCGGCTTGCGGTCGAGGAGCGTGTCGATCTGCAGCATGCGTGCGGCCTCGCGCACCTTGCGGTCGATCTCCGCTTTCGAGGACTTCGCCAGCTCCAGGCCGAAGGCCATGTTGTCGTAGACATTCATGTGCGGATACAGCGCATAGGATTGGAACACCATGGCGATCCCGCGCTTGGCGGGCACGAGCTCGTTCACGCGCTCGCCGCCGATGAAGAGTTCGCCCGCGGTGATGTCCTCCAGCCCCGCGATCAGGCGCAGCAGGGTCGATTTCCCGCAGCCGGACGGGCCGACGAAGACCACGAATTCCCCGTCGCGGATGTCGAGGTCGACCCCGTGGATGACCTTCACCCGACCGAAGGATTTCTGCACGTTCTTGAGGACGACATCAGCCATGGCACAGCATTCCTTGAACTACCCCTTCACGGCGCCTGCCGTGAGCCCCGCCACGATCTTGCGCTGGAACACGAGCACCAGGGCGATGATCGGAATGGTCACGATGACGGAGCCGGCCATGATGGTGCCCCAGGGCAGCTCATAGGCGGTCGAGCCGCTCATGAGGGCGATGGCCGGCGGTACGGTGCGGCGCTCGTTGGTGAGCGTGAAGGTGAGGGCGAAGAGAAACTCGTTCCATGAGACGATGAAGGCGAGAAGGCCCGTGGTCACGGCGGCGGGCGCCATGAGCGGCAGGAACACGCGCCGCACCACGATCCATGGGGTCGCACCGTCCACGAAGGCCGCCTCCTCGATCTCCTTCGGCAGCTCGCGCATGAAGGTGGTGAGCACCCAGATCGTGAACGGCAGGGTGAGCATGAGATTGGCGAGGATGAGGCCAGGCAGGGTGTTGTAGAGGCCGAAGCTGCGGATCAGCTCGAACATGCCGGCGAGCACGGCGACCTGCGGAAACATGGAGACGGCCAAGATGGTCATCAGCAGCAGAGATCGGCCGCGAAAGGCGATTCGCCCGAAAGCGTAAGCCGCCGTGATCCCCAATCCCAGCGACAGAGCCACCACGGAGCCCGACACGACGACCGAGTTCAGGATGTTGCGGCCGAAGGGTTGGCGCTCGAACACGGCGACGTAGTTCGAAAGATCGAGGCGTTCCGGAAGGTAGACCACCGAGAACAAGTCATTGCCAGAGCGAAAGGACGATACGATCGCATAGTAGAATGGAAACAGCGCGAAGAACGCGATGACGATCACGAGCAGCCAGAAACCGGTCCGAGCGAGAAGCCTCATCGCGGATCCTCCCCGAGCCGCACGCGCCCGGCCGCGAGCGTGATCACCACGACCAGCGCGATGATGAGGAAGATCAGGGTCGATGCTGCGGAACCCAGCCCCACCTCCTGGAAATCGACGAGCTGCTGGCGCGCATAGACGGACATGGAGGCCGTGTCCTTCGAGTTCGACGTCAGGACGTAGATGAGATCGAACACTCGTAAGGCATCGAGGGAGCGGAAGATCACCGCGACGAGCAGCGCCGGCTTGATGAGCGGCAGCGTCACACGGAAGAAGACGCGGATGGGGGAGACCCCATCCACCTTCGCGGCCTCGTAGATGTCCTGCGGCAGCATCTGAAGAGCCGCCAGGATGAGCAGGGCCATGAAGGAGGTGTGCTTCCAGACATCCACCATGACGGCGGACCACAGCGCCGTGTCGGCGTTGGCCGTCCAGGTGACGGGCGCTGCGATCAGGCCGATGCGGAGAAGGAGATCGTTGATGACGCCGAACTGGTCGTGCAGCATCCAGTTCCACATCTTGGCCGACACGATGGTGGGGATCGCCCAGGGGATGAGGATGATCGCCCGCATGAGGCCGCGGCCCGGGAACGCCGCGTTGAGGATCAGCGCCACGATGAGGCCGAGCACGGTTTCGAGAGAGACCGAGACAACGGTGAACCACAGGGTGTTCCAGACGGAATGCCACCAATCCGGTTCGGTCAGGATCCCGAACCACTCGTCATCGTATCGGGCGAGATAGTTCTCGAGGCCGATGAACTCGTAGTCGCTCAGGTTGTTGAGGTCGGCATCGGTGAAGCTGAACCAGATCGTCCGCGCCAGCGGCCAGCCTGCGATGAGCGCGACGACGATCAGGCTCGGCGCAATGAACAGCCACGCCGCCCTGATGCGCGAGCGCGTCAGGGACGAGCGGCGTCCCTGAACTTGGCCCTGCACGGGGATGCCGGCTTCAGCGACGGCACCGCTCATGCTCATTGCCAGCCGCTGCGCTTGATCCGCTTCAGGTCACGGTCGAGGCGTCCCAGCGCCTGCGCGGGTTCGGAGCGCTTGGACAGAACCTGGTGCGCCGCATTGAAGAACTCGGTCGAGACCTTGTTGTAGTTCTGGCCCGTCACCGTGGCGGGACGTGCGACCGCATTGCTGAACACGTCCACCAGATCGCCGATGAACGGATTGGCCCTGGCGATGTCCGCATCGCCGTAGAGCGACACGATGGTCGGATTGAAGGAGCCTTCGACGGCACGGCGCTTCTGCTCGGCCTCGCTCGTCAGGTACATCACGAGATCGGTCGCGGCTTCGGCGTTCTTCGAATATTTGGAGACGGCGAGGAGCTGGCCTCCGAGGGTGCCCGCATGGCGACCGTCCGCGCCGCCCTTCGGCAGGGGCGCGATGCCGACCTTGTCCTTGATGGTGCTGTCGCCGCCCTGAGCCAGTGCCCAGGCATAGGGCCAGTTGCGCATGAAGGCGGCGTTGCCGGCCTGGAAGACGCCGCGCGCTTCCTCTTCCGTGTAGTTGAGCACGCCCTCGGGTGTGATTGTGCCGACCCAGCCGGCGGCCGTCTTCAAGGCCTCGACGGCCTTCGGGTTCTCGATGGTGACCTCGCCCTTCTCGTCGACGATGGTGCCGCCGTTATGGGAGGCGATCCATTCGAGCGCGTTGGTGGTCAATCCCTCATAGGCGCGGCCCTGCCAGGTATAGCCCCAGAAGTCGCCGCGGCCCTCCTTGCGCTCGCCCTCCTGGATGAGGCGCGCGGTCTCGGTCAGGTCGGCCCAGGTCTGCGGCACGGGGCGCTTGTATTTGTCGAGCAGGTCCTTGCGATAATAGAGCAGCCCGGCATCGGCGAACCACGGCACCGCCATCAGCTTGCCCTCGACGCGGCTGGTCTCGACCATGGCGGGAAGATGGTCGCCGATCGTGCCCTGCGCCTTGGAGGTCAGGTCGAGCAGGTGATTGCCCAGGGTACCGGTCCAGACAACGTCGATCTGGAACACGTCGATGTCGCCGGCGCCCGCGGCGAGAAGCTGCTGGAAGAGGGCGAGGCGCTCGGTGGCGGAGTTCGGCGTCGAAACGATCTTGACCGTATTGCCGGTCCTCTTAGCCCAAGCGTCGGTGCCCTGCTTGCAGATCTCGTATTCCTTGCCGAGGGCGCTGCACGAGATGGAGATCTCGACGGCCCAGGCGCTGGTGGATGCGAGGAGCCCGACGGCTGCGGCGATGCTGGCAATGAGGCGGGACATGGCTATCCTCCTGCAGACTTGATGTTTATTGCTTAGCTTCTTAAAGCCCCACTGATCGTTTTGTTCCTGTCGGGCGTGGTCGGGCGGCGCGGCCGCCCCATCTCATCTTGCCGAAAACGAGGGCTTATCCATGAAAATCACCTGGTTCGGTCATTCCGCCTTCCGGCTCGACTTTGCCGGTAAGGCCGTGCTCATCGATCCGTTCTTCACCGGCAATCCGGCCTTCGAGGGTGACAGGGCGAAGATCACCGAGGGCATTTCCCACATTCTGCTCACCCACGGCCATGGCGATCACGTGGGCGATACTGCGGACATCGCGAAGGCGACGGGCGCCAAGGTGGTGACCAATTTCGAGCTCTGCATGTATCTCGCCAAGCAGGGCGTCGAGAACGTCGATCCCATGAACACGGGCGGCACGACGGACCAGGACGGCTTCACCGTCACCCTCGTGCGGGCGGACCATTCCTCGGGCCTCGTGGAGATGGATGTGAACTTCCCGCTCGGCAGCGCCAACGGCATCATTGTGAAGGCGCCGGGTGAGCCCACGATCTACCACATGGGCGACACGGACATATTCGGCGACATGGCCCTGATCGCCGAGATCCATCGGCCCGACGTGGTGATCGTGCCCATCGGCGACCGCTTCACCATGGGCCCCGAGGTCGCGGCGCTCGCGGTCGAGCGATACTTCACCGGGGCGAAAGCGGCGATTCCGTGCCACTACGCCTCCTTCCCGCCGCTGGTGCCCAACGCCGACCGCTTCGTCGCGGCGCTCGACGGCAAGGGCGTCCAGGTGGTGGTGCCGCACAAGACCGTGGGCGTGACGGTTTAGCCCTCCGCCGTGGTCACCCCTCCCCACAAGGGGAGGGAAGCAGCGCTCTATTCTGTAGCCGATCCCGGATCTTCGCCGCGCTTCGTCCGGGATGACGTCGAACATCGCGAGGGTTGCCGGCACATCCAACGTTGCCCCCCGGCGCGGGCGGGTGCTATAGGCCGCGCAAGCAATTTCCAAGGGGTATGACCATTCATGTCGGTCGATGAGAAAACGGTCCGCCGCATCGCCCATCTGGCGCGCATTGCCGTGACGGATGCGGAGGTGCCTCATCTCCAGGGCGAGCTCAACGCGATTCTCTCCTTCGTCGAGCAGCTCAACGAGGTGGACGTGGAGGGCGTCGAGCCCATGACCTCCGTGACGCCCATGGTCATGAAGAAGCGCCAGGACGGCGTGACCGACGGCGGCTATCCGGACAAGATCGTCCAGAACGCTCCCGCCACGGAAGACAACTTCTTCCTGGTGCCCAAGGTGGTCGAGTAGAAGGCAAGCCGCCTTTTCCGAGACTATCCCCGGGCAAGCGCAGCGCGAGCCGGGGATCCCGCGAAGATGATGGCGCCGTTTCGGCGCCGAAGAAGAGATCCAGTCCCGTGACCGAACTGACCTATCTCACGATCGCCGAAGCCCGCGACGGCCTGAAGGCCAAGACCTTCTCGGCCACCGAGCTCGCTCAGGCCCATCTCGCCGCCATGGAGAAGGCGAGGGCGCTCAATGCCTATCTGGTCGAGACGCCCGAGAAGGCGCTTTCCATGGCCAAGGCCTCGGACGAGAGGATCGCCCGGGGTGAGGGCGGGGCGCTCGAGGGCATTCCGCTCGGCATCAAGGATCTGTTCTGCACCGAGGGCGTGACCACCACGGCTGGCTCGAAGATCCTCGGCAATTTCACCCCGCCCTATGAATCCACCGTCACCCGGAACCTCTGGAACGACGGCGCCGTGATGCTCGGCAAGCTCAACCTGGACGAGTTCGCCATGGGCTCTTCCAATGAGACCAGCGCCTTCGGGCCCGTGGTGTCGCCCTGGCGGCGTGAGGGCTCGAACGTGAGCGCCGGCGCGTCCGGGGCCATCGAGGGCACCCATCTGGTGCCCGGCGGCTCCTCGGGCGGTTCGGCGGCGGCGGTTGCCGCCCATCTCTGCCTCGGCGCCACCGCGACCGATACGGGCGGCTCGATCCGCCAGCCGGCCGCCTTCACGGGCACGGTCGGCATCAAGCCGACCTATGGGCGCGTCTCCCGCTGGGGCACGGTGGCCTTCGCCTCGTCCCTCGACCAGGCCGGCCCGATCACCCGCACCGTGCGGGACTCGGCCATCATGCTGCGCTCCATGGCGAGCCCCGACCCCAAGGACACCACCTGCGTCGACCTTCCGGTGCCGGATTACGAGGCGGCCGTCACGCGCGGCGTGAAGGGCCTCAAGATCGGCATTCCGAAGGAATACCGGGTCGACGGCATGTCGCCCGAGATCGAGCAGCTCTGGCACCAGGGCGCCGAATGGCTGCGCGCCGCCGGGGCCGAGATCGTCGAGGTGTCGCTGCCGCACACGAAATACGCGCTGCCCGCCTATTACATCGTGGCCCCGGCCGAGGCCTCCTCGAACCTCGCCCGCTATGACGGCGTGCGCTACGGCCTGCGCGAAAACGGCCGGGACATCGTCGATCTCTACGAGAAGACCCGCGCCGCCGGCTTCGGCCGCGAGGTCAAGCGCCGCATCATGATCGGCACCTATGTCCTCTCTGCCGGCTATTACGATGCCTATTACGTCCGCGCCCAGAAGCTGCGCACCCTGATCAAGCGCGACTTCGAGGAGGTCTATGCCCAGGGCGTCCACGCGATCCTCACCCCGGCCACCCCGTCCTCCGCCTTCGGCATCGGCGAGAAGGGCTCGGGCGATCCGGTCGAGATGTACCTCAACGACATCTTCACCGTGACGGTGAACATGGCGGGCCTGCCGGGCATCGCCGTGCCGGCCGGGCTCGATGCGCAAGGGTTGCCGCTCGGCCTCCAGCTTATCGGCCGTGCCTTCGACGAGGAGACCCTCTTCGCCGCCGGTCAGGTGATCGAGGATTCCGCCGGCCGCATCAGGCTGCCCCAGGCTTGGTGGGCGTGAGAGACGTGCACCCCACCGTTCCTGTCATCCATCTCTGGGACTGGCTGCCCGCCGCCTTCGATCCTGTCCTGATCCTCATCGCCGTCTGGCTCGGCTGGAAGGCCGACCAATTCGGCAAGGTGCTGATCATCGGCATGGCGGCGCTTGCCGTGTCGGCGCTCTTCTCCTGGGCGGTCAGCAGCCTAGGCCTGCCCTGGATAGCCCCGGTGCGCTCCGACGCGCTGACCCTGTTCCCGGTCCGCTTCGTGGCAGCGTTGCTCTGGGCGAGTGCTGCCTTTGCGGCCCGGCGGGTGGCGAGACGCTGAAAGCCCCGGTTTCGCGGCGACAACACTTCGATCGTTGCCGAAGCGTCTTGGGGCGACTTTCTTCCTGTGTTGTGTCAGGTTCGGGCCGCTGTTCCCCCTCGCACGACACGGATCTTCCACCATGGCGACGCGCCTCCCCAAGACCAATCATGCCATCGAGCTCGCGCTCCTCGCCACCCTCGCAACACTCTGGGCCTCGTCCTATACCTTCATCAAGATCGGCATCGACACGATTCCGCCGATCACCCTGATCGCCGCCCGCACGCTGATCGCGGGTGGAATCCTCGTGCTCATCATGCGCTGGCGCGGGATCCGTCTGCCGCGGGATGGGGCGAGCTGGCGGAACTTCGCGGTTCAGGCCTGCCTCAACAGCGTCATCCCCTTCACGCTGATCGCCTGGGCGGAGAAGTCCATCGATGCGGGGCTTGCCGTCATCCTGAACTCGATGACGCCCGTCTTCACGTTCCTGATCACCTGGCTCTGGTCCCGGCACGAGGCGACGTCGCTTCGTAAACTCGCCGGGGTCGTCCTCGGCCTTGCCGGAACCTGCATCATCGTCGGAGGACAGGCCCTCACCCATGTGGGCCAGGAGCTCGCCGCGCAACTCGCCGTCGTGCTGGCCACAATTTGCTATGCGGGAGCCGCCATCTTCGGACGCAACTTCAAGAATCTCGACCCGATGGCGCCGGCGGCGGGCTCGCTCCTGTCGGGGGCGATTATCCTGCTGCCCTTAAGCCTGATCGTGGACCGGCCCTGGACCCTGGTGCCGTCGGAGGCGTCGATCGTGGCGCTCGTCGGGCTGGCCGTCTTCTCGACCGCCATGGCCTTCGTCATCTATTTCCGCCTGATCCGCACCCTCGGCTCGGTCGGTACCACGGCCCAGGCTTATCTGCGGGCACCCATCGGCATCGCCATCGGGGCCTATTTCCTGGGTGAGAGCCTCAGCGAGGCGGCCTGGATCGGGCTTCTCTGCATTCTGGGCGGCGTCGCCTTCATGACGATGCCGCAGGGGACGCGGACAAAGGCCATTCGGGTCGCGTAAGAAGATTAGGTCTCGGCCAGCCCGGCGCCGGACCCCGCCGGATTGCCGAGCGCCGTGGCGATTTCCGCGAGCGTCGCCTTCTCGGCATCACTCACGGCCACACCGCCGAACCCCAGGAAACCGCCTTCCTTGCCGGCTTCCGCCGATTTCTGCGCGACGCTCCACAGCCAGGATTTGAAGGCGGATGCCTCGTCGGGAGCCTTGGCGTCGAGCAGGCCCGAGACCGCATGAAGCTCCTCGATGGCCTTGCGCTTGACGTCGGCGAACTGGCTGCCCTTGAACTGGGCCTGGAAGGATTCCCGGACGGCGTTCCGCGTCTCGGCGTTGGCGATGTCGTCGGCGACTGCCTTCACGAGCGGGGTGGCCTGTGCATCCTGCTTCGCTTCCAGGAGCGCCCAGCCGCTCGACATGGATTCCTGCAGAAGGCTCCAGAGCCCGCCCGGATCGGCAGCGGTGATCGCCATGCTGGCGACCACAGGGCTCGCGACGAGGCGGGACCATTCCTCAGGGGTGAAGCTGGATTTGCTCGCCATCTCGGTGCTCCTGATCGATGCGGGATTTCTCCAAGCGTAACCGCTCGTTCGCCCGGTTGGTTCCTCACGGGAGCGGGCGGGGCCGCCGACGAAAAATGGGCCTGACCCTGAGGTCAGACCCATCCTGCGCAGTGTTGACGCGAGACGCGATGTTACTGCGGGTTGGCCGGAGCCGACGGAGCGGCCGGAGCCGGGGTGGCCGGCGAGGTCGGGGTGGCCGGAGCGGTCGAGGAACCGCCGGTCGCGCCGGAACCAGTGCTCGGCGAAGAGCTTTCCGTCTGGGTGCCGGTGCTGCCGGTGGTGCTCGGCTCGTTGCTGCCGCCATCATAGAAGAGGAAGGCCAGCAGGCCCAGCGCGACAACAAGTCCGCCGATCACGTAAGCAAGTGTGTTCGAACCACGTCCCGTGTTATCGTAGACGTTGGTCTCGCGATTGTAGACATTCGGTTCGCGATCCATGGGATCCATAGCCATTTTGAAACTCCTTGACCGTTTTACCTCCCGAACAACGCGTCATGTCGGATAGGGTTTCACGCGAGCGTGGCAATTATTTTCGAAATCTGTGCATAAAATATTTCTAATCTTAACGATTGGGTAAGCACTCTGAACGGCCGTTCATCTTGAAAGGGGTTGACCCGTTTGAGGCTCGCCCGTACTCCGGGCAGAGCATCGCGCGGAGAAGTGGACCCGGTTTTCGCTGACGCGGCCCTTCGGGTCCGCACGAACGATGCTCTCCTTTATAGAGGAGGCATCGGATGGGTCCCAAACGTGCAAATCCACATTTGGGTCCGATGCTTTGGCAAAGGCGAGAGATTAAAGGCGCAAGGTTCATGAACGCTCCGGTCAACCCTAAGAAGCTCATCAAAGGCGCGACAGGCGATTGGGAAATCGTCATCGGGATGGAAATCCATGCCCAGGTTACGAGCCAGGCCAAGCTGTTCTCCGGCGCCTCGACGGCCTTCGGCAACGATCCCAACAGCAACGTCTCTCTCGTGGACGCGGCCATGCCGGGCATGCTGCCCGTGATCAACGAAGAGTGCGTGCGCCAGGCGATCCGCACAGGGCTGGGCTTGAAGGCCGAGATCAACCTGCGCAGCACCTTCGACCGCAAGAACTACTTCTATCCGGACCTGCCTCAGGGCTACCAGATCAGCCAGTACAAGAGCCCCATCGTGGGCGAGGGCGAGGTGATCGTGGACGTGCCGGAGACCGGCGAGACCATCACGGTGCGCATCGAGCGCCTGCATCTCGAGCAGGATGCCGGCAAGTCGATCCACGACTTGCACCCCACCTTGAGCTTCGTCGACCTCAACCGCTCGGGTGTGGCCCTGATGGAGATCGTCTCGAAGCCGGACCTGCGCTCGGCCGACGAGGCGCGCGCCTACGTGACCAAGCTGCGAACGATCCTGCGCTATCTCGGCACCTGCGACGGCGACATGGACAAGGGCAACCTGCGCGCCGATGTGAACGTATCCGTCCGTCGTCCCGGCGAGGAGTTCGGCACCCGCTGCGAGATCAAGAACGTCAACTCCATCCGCTTCATCGGCCAGGCTATCGAAGTCGAGGCGCGGCGCCAGATCGCGATCCTGGAGGATGGCGGCACGATCGATCAGGAGACCCGCCTCTACGATCCGGGCAAGGGCGAGACCCGCTCCATGCGCTCCAAGGAAGAGGCCCACGATTACCGCTACTTCCCCGATCCGGACCTGCTGCCGCTCGAGTTCGACCAATCCTATGTGGACGATCTCGCCCAGCACCTGCCGGAACTGCCCGACGAGAAGAAGGCACGGTTCATGGCCGATTACGGCCTCTCGCCCTATGACGCCAGCGTGCTGGTGGCCGAGCGCGCCTCCGCCGACTTCTATGAGGAAGTCGCCAAGGGCCGCGACGGCAAGGCCGCGGCGAACTGGGTGATCAACGAGCTCTTCGGCCGCCTCAACAAGGAAGGCAAGGACATCACGGAATCACCCGTCTCGGCAGCCCAGCTCGGCGCCATCATCGAGCTCATCGGCGAGAACGTGATCTCCGGCAAGATCGCCAAGGACCTGTTCGAGATCGTCTTCACCGAAGGCGGGGATCCGCGCGAGATCGTGGAAAAGCGCGGCATGAAGCAGGTGACCGACATGGGGGCTATCGAGAAGGCCGTGGACGAGATCATCGCCGCCAACCCGGACAAGGTCGAGCAGGCCAAGGCGAAGCCCACGCTGCTCGGCTGGTTCGTGGGCCAGACCATGAAGGCCACCGGCGGCAAGGCCAACCCGCAGGCTCTCAACGAGATCCTTAAAGCTAAGCTCGGGATCGAGTAGGGCCATTCGGCTCCTCCTGGCGGATCAAGTCCGCCGGGCCTTTGCAAGGCGCTCCCCGTGACCTCGCAGCCCAATCCCTTCGCTCCGCACTGGCTGATTCGCGACATCGTGATCAGTGCGCACAAATCGGCCGTAGGTCCGGGCGGGCTGCTGTTCCTTGGCGATTCCATCGTGGAAGGGTTCTATTGGAACCGCATCGGCGCGCTGCCCGTGCTGAATGCGGGTTTCTCAGGCATCTGGACCGAGGCGCTGGAACCGCGGGTGCCGCTGCTTCTCAACTCGGCGGAGCCCAGCATTGCGGTGCTGCTCGTCGGCACGAACGATGCCAAGAAGGACTGCACCGAGACTGCCCTCGACGAAGTTGCGGAGCATTTCGAGCGGATCGTCGGTCATTTCGGCGACGCGCAGGTTCCCGTCGTGGTGCTGACACCACCGCCCATCGAGCCATCCAGACGCCTGACGAGCTTCTATTCCCCTGACGCCGTAGCGTCGTTGAGCCGCCGCATCCTGCGGATCGCCGAGGGCCGCGCGGCCGGCATCGTCGACCTGCAGAACGCCTTTGCGGATGAGAATGGGGCGGCGAGAGAGGGGATGACGACCGACGGCGTCCACCTGTCGGCGCAGGCTTATCGTCTGCTGCGAGAATCGCTCGAAACGACGATCACTACAATAACGAGAGAGAGGGGCCATGACGGAAGCAGTCAGAAAAATTGAAGATCAGCCGAACATTCGGCCTGTCGTCGATGCGGACGCGCAGGATCTCTTCGGGCTCCTGTCGCTGTGCTACGCGGAATATCCGGGCTGCTTCGTCGATCCGCACGACGATCTGCCGGACCTGCGCACGCCCGGCTCATGTTATGCCCAGACCGACGGTGCCTTCTGGGCCGTGGAGGACGAGCGCGGACGGGTCTGCGCCTGTGTGGCCGTGGATTTTCCCGAGAAGGGCACGGCGGAACTGCACCGGCTCTACGTACGCTCCGACCGGCGCGGGCAGGGGCTCGGCGCCCTGCTCGTGCGCCGAGCCGAGAGCCATGCTCGTGCCAAGGGCGCGGAGCGCATGGTCCTATGGTCCGACACGCGCTTCACGACCGCGCACGGGCTCTACAAGCGATGGGGCTACACGCAAATCGACGGGCAGCGCCAGCTCACCGATATTTCCAGATCGGCGGAATATCGGTTCGAGAAGGAGCTTTAGGATTCGTGTCTGGTAAGTCCACGGAAGATCGGGTATTCTGATCCGGTGGCTGATCCCTCAGCCGCTTTTTCATCAACCTCAGCCGAAGGAGGCGTCACATGGCCGATATTTTTGCTCCATGCACCCACGCCGCAACCCTTTCCTTCAATAACGCTGCAGGTTTCGATGAAGCAGATTACGCTTTCCCTCGTCTGGTTGACCGTTCGCATTGATCTGATCCCGACCGTGCGCGAGCGCGGCCAGACCTCCAGAAAATCCCTCATTCACTCCGAACTGCAATCGTCCCTTCGCGCAAGGCTCAGTCCTCATCTGCTCAAGGACATCGGTGAGAATGTGAGCGGACGCGATTGACGATGATCACAAGTCGTGCGGAAGGACACAGTCGCTCTGTGCCCTTCCGCCATCAATCTCGGCGAATATCGGGTTGATCGGTCACGGGATCTCGTAGACGAGGAACTCGTCGTTGATGCCGCGCAGTGCCGTCTTCTGCAGTGTCGGCTGCAGGCCCTGCCGTTCTATGATCTGCGAGGCTTTCGGATTCTCGACCACGGAGTCGGTCGCGAAGATCGCACGCGAGACGGCAAGCCCCTGCACACGGGACGCGATGTTGACCGTCTGGCCGAAATAATCCTGCCGGTCGTTCAGCGTCACGGCGAGGCACGGTCCCTCGTGGATGCCGATCTTGAGCAGCAGGTCCTCGCTTCCGCGCTGCTCGTTGAGGCTGCGCATCGCCTCGCGCATGCGCAGGGCCGCCGAAATCGCGTGATCCGGTGTCGGGAAGGTTGCCATCACGGCATCGCCGATTGTCTTGACCACCGCTCCGGCCTCGGCCGCGACGATCTCGTTGAGAACGCGGAAATGTTCCCGCACGAGATCATAGGCGACGAGATCGCCGACGCGCTCGTAGAGTTCCGTCGATCCCTTCAGGTCCGTGAACAGGAAGGTGAGGCTGGTGATCTTCAGGCGCTGATCGATGTCGAGCGTGTCGGTGCGGTAGAGATCGCGGAAGGTCTGGTTCGTGAGCAGGCGCTTCGCCGTCAGGAACGGGCGCCGTTGCTCCAGCAGGTGATGCAGCGGGTCGCTCGCGACCCAGACGGCTGGCAGGACGCGGCGGTTCGTGCGGTTTTCCAGAGAGATCCGCAATGGTCCCGGCTGCATGACCAGGGTTTCGTTCTGCGGGTGACTCTCGTTGAGGACGAGCGAGAGGCTCTGGCGCTCGCGGGTGGGCTCGCCCTTCACGTCGATGAACTGGGCGGCATGCGTGACCGGGTCCATGACGATCACGAATTCCGCCGGAAGCTGCAGGGACAGGATCGCGCGTTCGCCAGGCGGGAGTTCGACTGCATCGAGCACGATCTCGTCGATCAGCTGGTCGAAGTTTTCCGGTAGGTCGACGCCCGAGCCCCAGAAGATCTGGCGCATGTATTCGTACATCGGGAGGGTGTCGGGGTCGTGGGCCGCAATCTTGCGTACGCGCGGGCTTACAGTGAACGTGACCTCGACCATCTCGTCGAGGGTCGGCTCGTACCCGGCGGCGCAGAGGGCGCAGCTGTATTCGTCCTGGTTGATCGATTTGAGGCTCATTCCCGCCTCGAGCACCCCACCGCAGCCTGGGCAGAGCACACTCCAGGACATCTCGAACAATCCGAGCCGGGCGGCATGGAGAAACGCCGCAACGACGCGATCTTCATCGAGCCCGTTCCTCGCCGCGAAGGCGAGAACGTTGATGTGATTCAGTTCTGGGTCGGGCGCCTCGCGGATCAAGCGCTCGACGGCATCGACCACATCGGTGTCGACATCGGCCGATTGCCGCAGGATCGCGAGGAATTTCTCGTCTTCACTCATGGTGCAGCCTTCTTGGGAGAAACGCCCGGGCCGGTGACAGGACTGAGCGCCCAGGCAGGCGCTCGCCCGTCCATCGGGGCTGCCAGGCGGTACATGTCACGATGGTACGCCTTGGCTACGAATCCTTATCACGGATGAGCATAGGCCCTTATTCCGGCAATGTGAGGGCAGGTGGAGCGCCTGTCAGACATTTCTGCGTTCGAGCTCAATCCGCCGCGACGCCGAATTCCTCCGCGTAGAGATTGGCGACGCGCGTCTGCCACAGGCACAGAACCGGCGCGACGATCAGCTCCACGATCAGCCCGCCGACCATGAAGAAGGACGGCAGCCCGGTGAGGATCAGTCCGATCAGGCGGCCCAGGCCGCCGATGACCACGAGAAGGGTGAGCAGGCGGAAGCGGCCGGTCCTGATCTCGATCGACGGCAGGGTGCTCCAGAAACAGAGGCCGATGCCGAGGAGCAGGCCGGACATGAAGCGGAAATGGCTTTCCGCCGAGATGCTGACCGCATCGCCCGTGAGCGCCTGCCCGAACAGGACGCCATAAAGGCCGGTGGCAACGGGAATGGTGGCGACGACGGCCACGCTCTGCTGCAACAGTTTCCGCTCGCGTTCCATGTTGGCCATGGCATCCCCCAATCAATGGGATTCTGCTCCTTTTCGTGCGCGAGACAATCGATTAGGGTCCGCGGGCCACAGAATTTTCTCACGCGGGGAAGCGCATCATGCCGGCACGGTTCGAACTGCACGGGTTTGCCTATTCGGGGCCGACCTACAAGGTGGCTCTCGCCCTGTCGCTCATGGGCGAGCCGTTCGATTACGTGCATGTCAACATGATGCAAGGCGAGCATAAGCAGCCTTCGCACCTGTCGCGGCAGCGCTACGGCCAGGTGCCCCTGCTGCTCGACCACAACAATGGGCGCCATCTGTGCCAGTCGGCGGCGATCCTGGAATATCTCGCCGACATGACGGGCCGTTTCGGCGGCGCCGATCTCGACGAGCGCCTGCGGGTGCGCGAGTGGATGTACTGGGATTTCGACCGTCTCGCGGCGCCGTTGTACAAGGCCCGCGTGGTCAAGGCCGGCTTCCGCCAAGCGGCTCCCGAGGTGGTCGATGACTGCATCCAGGCCGCCAGGAACGCGCTCGGGGTCCTGGAGAGCCATCTCGCCGGCCGCGCCTGGCTGGTCGGGGAAGGCGTGACGGTCGCCGACATCGACATCTATGGGGTGGCGGTTTTCGCCGGCGAGGCGGGCATCGAGCTTGCCGACTATCCCCAGCTCAAGGCGTGGACGACGCGCATCGAGGCCTTGCCCGGCTACAAGGCGCGGACGGAACTTCTGCCCATGGCATCCAGGGCCGCCGCATGAGCGCTCTCTCGATCCGCGAAGCGCAGGCGGGCGACCTGGAAGCGATCATCCGCCTGCACGAGGAGGACGAGCTGGGCTCGCACGGCGATGTCTGGTCGCCGGAGACGCGGCCCGCCTATGAGGCCGCTTTCGCGGCGATTCAGGAAAGCCGCGACAATCGGCTGTTCGTGGCCCTCGACGGCAACGAGGTCGTCGGCACGTTCCAGCTCACCTTCATCCCCAACCTCACCGGACGCGGCGCCATGCGCGTGAAGGTGGAGAGCGTGAAGGTGAAAGCGGCCCGGCGCTCGGGCGGCATCGGCGCGCAGATGATGGCATTTGCCGAGGATTACGCTCGCAGGCAAGGGGCCAGAGCGATGGAGCTGACCTCCAACAAGACCCGCAAGGACGCCCACCGCTTCTACGAGCGCCTCGGCTTCGCCCGCAGCCACGAAGGATTCAAGAAGAAGCTGTGAACGCCAGCCGAGTCCAGGGTGATGGCCGGCCCTGTGCCGGCCATCCCGATCGGACGAGCGCGGCGCTTCACACAAGCAGGATCACTGGGACAAGCCCGGTGACGACAGGCGGACCATTCAGATGGGGCTCAGGCCTTCATGCCGCCCTTCAGGCGCGCGTTACACTCGCTCCAGTACTTCGGCCACTTGGCATCCTTCGCGAGCTTGCCGCCGGCCTTGGCTTCCTTCCATTCGGCGCTGCACTTGGCCATGCGTTCGCGGGCGGCGAGTTGAGCGGCGGTCGGCTCCTTCTTCGGCTTCATCTCTGTCGCATGAGCGGCGCCTGCGAAGGAGAAGGCCATTGCGGCAGCGAGCGCGGAATTGACGAGAAGCTTCATGTTCGGATCCCCCATTGGCGCTCTTCGGCGCTCCGAACACTTCATAATGAAATATTGGAACATGCAAGGCCTCGAGGTCAGCCATGCGCCCTTTCCACGGAATTTCATTGCAGGCGCTGGTGCCAGTCCCGATCTTATGTCTTAACGTTCAGCACGGATCCGTGCGTTACGTAAGGAGAGGCAATCCATGGCGGCTGCCGCGCAGAAACCGATCGATCTCTATTACTGGCCGACCCCGAACGGATGGAAGATCACCATCATGCTCGAGGAATGCGGGCTGCCTTACGCGATCCACCCGGTCAATATCGGCAAGGGAGACCAGTTCGCGCCTGAGTTCCTGGCGATCTCGCCGAACAACAAGATGCCCGCCATCGTGGACCACGACGGGCCGGACGGCGACCCGATCTCCGTGTTCGAATCCGGCGCCATCCTGCAATATCTCGGCCGCAAGACCGGCCGGTTCTACCCGCAGGACGAGCGCCGGCGGGTCGAGGTCGATCAATGGCTTTTCTGGCAGATGGGCGGCTTCGGCCCCATGCTCGGCCAGACGCACCATTTCCGCATCTACGCGCCGGAAAAGGTGCCTTACGCCATCGAGCGCTACACCAACGAGACCAACCGCCTCTACGGCGTGCTCGACAAGCGGCTCGCGGATCGGGAGTTCGTGGCCGGCGAATATTCCATCGCCGACATGGCCATTGCCCCCTGGGCGAAGCTGTGGGAGCGCCAGGGCCAGAACATCGACGAGTTCCCGCACGCCAAGCGCTGGCTGGCGACCGTGCTCGCCCGCCCGGCGGTCCAGCGCGGCATCGGGGTCAGCTCCGAGGATCGCGAGAAGACCGACCTGACCGATCCGAAGGTCCAGGCCGTGCTGTTTGGGCAAAGGGCGCGCTAGCTTCCTTGAAAAATGTCATTCGGACTGTGAAAGGAGAATTATGTTCTCTTTCCCGGTCCGACCCTTCCCGTCTTCGAACAGACGGAGGGATCGGTCTTCGCTAGCATCGCCTCCATCTTCGAGAGTGTGATACGGCGGCCGTCCTCATCCAGAGGATCGCACGCCGGAAAATACTCTTTCCCCACGACCAGCAGCTCAGTGGCATTTTTGACGATCCTGCACAGAAATTCCCGATCAGGATCTTTGGGCCCGACCTTGAGCAGGAGGCGCCTGAGCTGCATCGCCTCTGCCATTGCTTCTTCCCAGCGAAGGTTCAGAGCTTTCGTACACTCTGCCGCTTGAGCGGTGGCAGCACTTACCACAATCAGGAAAGGAGCCAAGAACAGCCTTGCCATGGAAAGCCCCGAATACAAGCTCATGATACTGTTATCATGTATCATTAAGGCTGTCGAGCGAACCAGGGATAGATCCCTAATGTCCACAGCACAGACTTCCCCAAGACTGCAATTGAGGTTTCGTGATCTCGAGCCTTAATTCGCCTTCGTCCAGGTCTGCGAGCGGCAGATCAGGCCGCCGAGGACGCAGCCGGAGAGTTGGAGGGTGGTCGGGCTCATCACCTTGAGCTTGCCCGTATAGGTCTTGCCGTCCTGAGGGTTGTAGAGCTGGCCGCTGTAGCCGTCGCCCTCCGGCTTGGCGTCCCAGATCATCCGGACGCCCACGATGTTGCGGTCCCGCAGCTTCGGGTCCGAGTTGTTCGTATCTTTCTCGTAGGTAGAGGATACGATCGTGCCGCAGAGAGCGGCGCCGCATTTGGCGATCCTGACCCGGGTGTCGCCGCTCTGGGTGAGCCAAGTCCCGCTCGGATCGGCTGACTGGGACTGCGCCGGAACGGTCAGCAGGGCAAGGCCGAAGGCAACCAGGATAGCTTGTTTCATGGGAAAGTCCCTCATTGTCGATCTTCGCCGGATCGATCTGAAGAGAACACTAGGGGAGGCGGTTAAGCTTTCCAAGCACGCGCGGCAAAAGGCGCTTGAGGCTCAAGGGGCTCGCCGCTATAAGCGCCGCACTTCATCAATTCCCATCCCCGATCAAAGCGAGTTGTCATGGCCACCGAGCGCACCTTCTCCATCATCAAGCCCGACGCGACCGAGCGGAACCTCACCGGCGCCATCAATGCCGTCATCGAGAAGGCGGGCCTTCGCATCGTGGCGCAGAAGCGCATTCTCATGAGCCGCCGCGAGGCCGAGACCTTCTACGCGGTCCACAAGGAGCGCCCCTTCTTCGGCGAGCTCGTGGACTTCATGATCTCGGCCCCGGTCGTCGTTCAGGTTCTCGAGGGCGAGAACGCGGTCCTGCGCTATCGCGAGATCATGGGCGCCACCAACCCGGAGAGCGCCGCCGAGGGCACGATCCGCAAGCTCTACGCCAAGTCGATCGGCGAGAACTCGGTCCACGGCTCCGACAGCCTGGACAATGCCAAGATCGAGATCGCCCAGTTCTTCTCGGGCAACGAGATCGTCGGCTAAACATCTCTGTCATCCCCGGCGGCCCGGCAGGGCCGGGAAGGGGATCCAGGTCAGAGCGGGTGAGTGGATTCCCTTCCCCTTCTCTACGCTCAGGCCGGGAATGACACCAAGTCGAGAAGGCCGCCTTCGGGCGGCCTTTTCATTTTCCGGCCTTTCCCTCATCATGCACCCGCCATGAACCAAGCTCCCCGCATCGAACGCCGCGCCTCCGTCTGTCCGCACGACTGCCCCTCCGTGTGCTCCCTCGAGGTGGAGGTGATCGACGGGCGAACCATCGGACGGGTGCATGGGGCGAAGAGCAACAGCTACACGGCCGGCGTGATCTGCGCCAAGGTGGCGCGCTACGCCGAGCGCATCCACAACCCGGACCGGCTTCTCTATCCGTTGAGGCGTACCGGCCCGAAGGGGTCGGGCCAGTTCGAGCGGATCTCCTGGGAGGAGGCCCTCGACATCGTGGCCCAAAAATTTCTGGAGGCGGAGCGGGAGTTCGGGTCGGAATCCGTCTGGCCCTATTACTATGCCGGCACCATGGGTTACGTGATGCGCGACGGCATCAACCGCCTGCGCCACGTGAAGAAGTATTCCGGCCAGTATTCCACCATCTGCACGGCCATGAGCTGGACCGGCTACGTGGCCGGAACCGGGCATCTGCGGGGCGCCGATCCGCGCGAGATGGCGGCCTCCGACTGCATCGTGATCTGGGGCACCAATGCGGTCCATACTCAGGTCAACGTGATGACCCATGCGATGAAGGCCCGCAAGGAACGCGGGGCTAAGATCGTCGCCATCGACATCTACAACAATGCCACCCTGAAGCAGGCAGACATGGCGCTGGTCCTGCGTCCCGGAACCGACGGAGCGCTGGCCTGCGCGGTCATGCATGTGCTCTTCCGCGACGGGTTGGCGGACTGGGACTATCTCGAGCGCTACACCGACCACCCACGCGAGCTGGAGGAGCATCTCAAGACCCGCGATCCCGCCTGGGCTTCGGCCATCACCGGCCTGTCTGTGGAGGAGATCGAAGGCTTTGCCAGGCTCGTGGGCACCACGAAGCGCACCTATTTCCGCCTCGGTTTCGGATTCGCGCGCCAGCGCAACGGCGTGGTCAACATGCATGCCGCGCTGTCGATTCCGGCCGTGACCGGCGCGTGGCAATACGAGGGCGGCGGGGCTCTCCACTCGAACAGCGGCATCTTCCATTGGAACAAGGCGCTGATCGAGGGGCATGACGCCATCGATCCGTCGATCCGCATTCTCGACCAGTCGCAGATCGGCCGCATCCTCACCGGTGACGTCGAGGCGCTCTACAACGGACCGCCGGTCAAGGCGATGCTGATCCAGAACACCAACCCGGTCTCCGTCGCGCCGGAGCAGGAGCTGGTGAAGCAAGGCTTCGCCCGCGAGGATCTCTTCATCTGCGTCCACGAGCAGTTCATGACCGAGACGGCCCTCATGGCCGACATCGTGCTGCCCGCGACCATGTTCATGGAGCATGACGATCTCTATTCCGGCGGCGGGCACCAGCATTTCCAGGTCGGGCCCAAGCTCATCGAGCCGCCCGGCGAGTGCCGCTCGAACCACGAGGTCTTCCGCGGCCTCGCGCAGCGCCTCGACGCCCGGCATCGCGGCTTTGTCATGGAGCCGCGCGAAATCATCGATTGGACGCTTCGGAACTCCGGATGGGGCAGCTTGGAGAACCTGGAAGCCCACGTTCACTTCGATGCCCAGCCACCTTTCGAGGAGGCGCATTTCCTGAAAGGTTTCGGCTATCCGGACGGCAAGTTCCGCTTCAAGCCCGATTGGACCAAGGTTCCGTCCTACAACAACGGCCCGATGGGTCCCTGGGCCACCATGCCGGCCTTCCCGGACCACTGGGGCGTGATCGAGGCGGCGACGGACGAACATCCGTTCCGGCTCGCGACGAGCCCGGCGCGGAACTTTCTGAACTCCAGCTTTACGGAAACCCCGACCTCCCTCGACAAGGAGCGTCGGCCCGAGGTGATGATTCATCCGCTCGATGCGCAGCCGCAGGGCATCGCCGATGGTGATTGGGTGAAGCTCAGGAACCATCGCGGCGAGGTCTATCTGCGCGCCAAGCTCTTCGATGGCGTGCGGCGCGGCGTGCTCATCGCCGAGGGGATCTGGCCCAACGCCGCCCATCCTTTCGGTCGCGGCATCAACACGCTCACCGGCGGCGATCAGGTGGCGCCCTATGGCGGCGCGGCCTTCCATGACAACCGGGTGGCTCTGGAAAAGGCCGATCTCGACCCGAGGCTGGAACTGCCGATCGCCCGCAAGCACCATCGTGCCGAGGCGGTTGTTGGCTAAGTCTTAAGCCTATCTGCAGCTCCCCCTTGATCCCTAACGGCCAAGCCTATTCTTAGACGCCGAACGTGATTTCATCTCTGGGGAGCCATCCATGACTTCGACCCTCCGCACGCTGCTCCTGGCAGCCGCCGTCTCCGTGAGCACCACATCCGCCTTCGCGGCCGCGTCCAACACGCCGACCCAGTACCAGCCCGACCCGGCGCTGAAGACCGAGAGCGTGTCTCAGCTGCGCTCCCGCGTCAGCCAGGCCTGCGCCGTCACGCAAGCCCGTCTCCAGAGCGGCGTCAGCGAGGCATCCTTGAGCCGCAGCTGCGACTGCTATGCCGGTCGCACCATGCGGTCCTTGAGCGCCGACGAGCTCCAGGCCTACCGGGACACTGGCGTGTTCAACGACACGGCCCGCGCAAAGGCGCTTTCGGCCCTCGACGCCTGCAAGCTGCCGCGCCCGCGGATTTGACGGGATTGGAGGCACCACTTCCCGGTTCTTTGGCGGCCTCGGTCTGATGCCCTAGATTGTCCGCCATGCCTGTGTCGGTCCACCTCACCCGCCTCCCGGCCGTCGCTCTGGCGGCCGTTCTCGCATGCGCCGTTCCGGTGCCGGGAGGCTCAACGCTCCAGGCGCAGGACACACGTCCTGCCACCGAGGCGCAGTTTCGGGATTGGCTCGCCCAGACGGTCTGGCCCGATGCCGAGAAGCAGGGCGTTTCCCGGGCAACGTTCGAGCGAAGCCTGCCGATGCTCAGGCTCGACTGGGAGCTCCCGGAGCTTATGCCGCCGGGCCGTGCGGCGCCGCCTGATGATCAACGTCAGGCGGAGTTCCGGAGCCCGGGGCTCTATTTCGTCGAGGCCCAGCTCGCATCTCTGGCGAAGGACGGTCGCGAACTTCTGCGGCGATGGGGCTCCGCTCTCGACGGCATCGAGCGCCGTTACGGCGTGCCACGGGAGATCGTCGTGGCGATCTGGGGGCGGGAGTCGCATTTCGGCCGTGTGAAGGCGCAGCACCCGGCCTTGAGGGTTCTGGCCACGCAGGCGTTCATGGGACGTCGGCGCGCCCTCTATTATCCGGAGCTTCTGGCCGCTCTGGTGATCCTCGAGGAGGATCATTTTTCCGGCGAGACCCTGCTGTCGTCCTGGGCGGGAGCCATGGGGCAACCGCAGCTTCTCCCTTCGAAGTTCCTGCGATACGCCGTCGACGCCGACGCGGACGGGCGGCGGGATATCTGGCTCTCGGTGCCGGACAGCCTGGCATCCATTGCGAATTATCTGCGTGAACACGGCTGGAAGCCGGAGGTCGGCTGGGGTTTCGAGGTGAGCCTGCCGGAGGCTGTTTCCTGCACGCTCGAAGGTCCGGGTCAGGGCAGGCCCATGCAGGAGTGGCGGCAGCTCGGCCTGAAGCCGGTCGGCGGCAAAGCGGTGCCCGAATGGAGCAGCGACACGACCGCCTTCCTGGTGATGCCCGCGGGCCGCCTCGGGCCGGCTTTCCTGGTGTCCGAGAACTTCTACGTTCTCAAGCGGTACAACGAGTCCGATCTCTATGCGCTGTTCATCGGCAACCTCGCTGATCGCATGGGAGGCGCCTCGGGATTCGCAGGGCGGTGGCAGCCGGTCGATTCCTTGCGGCGTGGCGACATCCAGGCCATGCAGGAGCGGCTGAAGGGGCAGGATTACGATGTCGGGAAGGTGGACGGCTTGGTCGGCTTTGCCACGCGCACGGCGGTCGGCCGATGGCAGATCAAGAACCGCCGCGCCGAGACCTGCTTCCCCGACGGGGCGCTCGTCCAGGCGATCCGCTGAACCCGCCATTGGCGGATCACGTGTTTCACCCCGGCGACAGCAGCGCGCCGCTCGCGTCCCATCCGCGTGCAAACACGACGCGCCCGTTCTCCAGCCGGGCGGTCCCGTCGCAGATCATCCGCAACGCCTGCGGGTAGAGGCTGTGTTCCTGAACGATCACACGGGCCGCAAGGCTCTCCTCGGTGTCGCCCGGCACCACCGGCACGGCTGCCTGCGCGATGATGGGGCCGGCATCGAGCTCCGGCACCACGAAATGCACCGTGCAGCCATGCACCAGCACGCCGTCCTCCAGCGCCCGGCGATGGGTGTGGGTGCCGCGGTACAGGGGCAGAAGGGAGGGGTGGATGTTGACCATCCTGCCCGACCAGCGCTCCACGAACCAGTCGGTGAGCACCCGCATGAAGCCGGCAAGGCAGATGAACGAGATGTCGTGCGACGCAAGGGCAGCGTCCATGGCCTGCTCGAAATCCTCCCGGGTCGGGTGAGCCTTGTGGTCGATCACGCAGGTGGCGATCCCGGCTTCCTTGGCCCGCTCCAGTCCTGCCGCATCCGGGCGGTTCGACAGGACGAGGGCGATTTCGGCCGGAAAGTCCGGACCCCGCGCAGCCTCGATCAGCGAGACCATGTTCGAGCCGCGGCCCGAGATCAGGATGGCGACACGGCGGCGGAGCATCAGAGCTTCAAGGCGCCCGAGGTCTGGACGCGCTCGCCGCCGACCTGGGCGATGGTTTCCCCGATGCGCACGGGCTTCTCGCTCGCCTGACGCAAACGCTCCATCACGGCGTCGGCCTTGTCGGCGGAGGCCACGACGATCATGCCGATACCGCAGTTGAAGGTGCGCAGCATCTCGGCTTCCGCCACGCCGCCGGTCCTGGCGAGCCAGCCGAAGACCGGCGGGACGGCGATCGCGCCGAGATCGAGGCGCACGCCGACCCCGTCGGGCAGGACGCGCGGGATGTTGTCCGGGAAGCCGCCGCCTGTGATGTGGCAGAGCGCGTTGATGCCGTCACCGCCCTTCAGGACCTCCAGCAGGGCCTTCACATAGATCCGGGTCGGCTCCAGCAGGGCCTGGGCCAAGGTCTTGCCCGACGCGAAGGGAGCCGGCGCATCCCAGGCGAGGCCGGAATGCTCGACGATCCGGCGCACCAGGGAGAAGCCGTTGGAATGAACCCCGGAGGAGGGCAGACCGATGAGCACGTCGCCGACGGCTACGTCCTTCGGCAGCAGGGTGCCGCGCTCGGCGGCGCCGACAGCGAAGCCCGCGAGGTCGTAATCGCCCTTGGCATAGAGGCCGGGCATTTCCGCCGTCTCGCCGCCGATCAGCGCGCAGCCCGCCTGGAGGCAGCCTTCGACGATGCCCTTGACGATATGGACGCCGACCTCGGGGGAGAGCTTTCCGGTGGCGAAATAATCCAGGAAGAAGAGGGGCTCGGCGCCCTGCACGATGATGTCGTTCACGCACATGGCCACGAGGTCGATGCCGATGGTGTCGTGAATGCCCGTGTCGATGGCGATCTTCACCTTGGTGCCGACGCCGTCGTTGGCGGCCACCAGGATCGGGTCCTTGAAGCCGGCGGCCTTGAGGTCGAAGAGCCCGCCGAACCCGCCGATCTCCGCGTCCGCCCCGGGCCGGCGCGTCGAGCGCACCAGGGGCTTGATCTGGTCGACCATGGCATTGCCCGCGTCGATGTCGACGCCCGCTTGGGCATAGGTCAGGCCGTTCGTCTGCTTCTCGGTCGTCATGGCTCACCCCGTGTTGGCTCGGGCAGTAAGGCGAGAGGGGGCGGGAGGCAAGGGGTGAACTTCGCATTTTGCGAAACCTGCGTTCACTCTCATTCCGGCTCGGCTCTGGCGAGGCCGGAATGACAGAAGAGGCGGCCCGTTATCCCCACCTTGCGACCCGACGATTGAACTCCGCCGCCCAAGCGGCCATCATCGCCCCGATGACCATTCCGAACATCATCACCATCGGCCGCCTCATCATCGTGCCCATCGTGATCGTCATGATCATGCAGCAGCGGTGGAGCGTGGCCTTCGTGCTCTTCGTGGTGGCAGGCGTTTCGGACGCAATCGACGGCTTCATCGCCCGCAAATTCGATATGAGGAGCGAGTTTGGGGCCTACATCGACCCGATCGCCGACAAGGCGCTGCTGGTCTCGATCTACGTGACGCTCGCCATCGTGGGAGCGATCCCGAGCTGGCTCGCCATCATCGTGGTGTCCCGTGACGTGATGATCGTGGCGGCGGTGCTCCTGTCCTGGGTCATGAGTCGGCCGGTCGAGATCAAGCCTCTCCTCGTGAGCAAGCTCAACACCGCGGCGCAGATCGCCTTTGCGGCCTTCGCGCTCGCGGCCAATGCCTTCGGGGTGGATCTCGCGGGGCTGGAGGAGGTTGCCATGGTGCTGGTCGCGACCTTGACCATAGCCTCCGCCGGTGCCTATCTCGGGGGCTGGCTGCGGCACATGACCACCTGATGGCCAAAAAGATAAGGTATGGGGAACCGATGACGGTCCAAAGGCAGATCGGGTTCTGGATAGCGGCGCTGGTCGTCGCGGTCCTGCTGCTGTTCGTCCTGCGCGGCATCCTCCTGCCGTTCGTGGCCGGCTTCGCCCTGGCCTATCTGCTTGATCCCTTGGCCGACCGGCTGCAGAAGATCGGCATCGGACGTCTGGGCGCCAGTCTCCTGATCCTTGTCCTCTTCGTCCTGGTCTTCATCACCACTCTGATGATCCTGGTGCCCTTCGCGGCCCAGCAGGTGGCGGCCTTCGTGGAAAGGCTTCCCGGCTACGTGACGAGGCTTCAGGAGCTGGGGGCCGAGCAGCTCGGACCGCTGGTCCAGAAGCTGGGGCTCGAGGACGCGCTGCCCGCGGCTCCGCCCTCCGTCGGCAATCTCATCAGCCAGGGCGTCGCCTGGATCGCCGCCTTTGTGCAGGGGCTCTGGTCCGGCGGGCAGGCGCTGCTCGGCATCTTCTCCCTCTTGGTGGTGACCCCGGTCGTCGCCTTCTACATGCTCGTCGACTGGGACCGGATGGTGCGGACCGTCGATTCCTGGATGCCGACCAAGCACCGTGAGACGATCCGGGCCATCGCCCGCGACATCGACCGGGCGATCGCGGGCTTCGTCCGCGGGCAGGCCCTGGTCTGCATCATCCTAGGCACGTTCTATGCGGTGAGCCTTGCCCTGATCGGGCTCAATTTCGGCGCCCTGATCGGCATGATGGCCGGCCTGTTGAGCTTCATTCCCTATGTGGGCTCGCTCACCGGCCTCATCCTGTCCGTCGGCGTCGCCATCGTGCAGTTCTGGCCGGACTGGACCATGATCGCCGCGACACTCGGCATCTTCATCTTCGGCCAGTTCGTGGAAGGCAACATCCTGTCGCCGAAACTGGTGGGCGAATCCGTCGGCCTGCACCCGGTCTGGCTCATGTTCGCCCTCGTGGCCTTCGGGGCTCTCTTCGGCTTCGTCGGGCTGCTTCTCGCGGTGCCGCTCGCGGCTGCCATCGGCGTCATCGCGCGCTTTGCCCTGCGGCAGTATCTGGCAAGCCCCCTCTATCGCGGCACGGAACCGGTGATCCTGAAACCGAAGGTCGAGCCCGAGAAGGTCGATCTCGATGCCTGAGACGCCCAAGCAGCTCGCCTTCGATCTCCCGCTCGATCCCCGCTTCGGCGCCGAGGATTTCCTCGTCAGCCCGTCGAACGAGCAGGCCTACGGCCTCATCGAGAACTGGCCGGACTGGCCGGACACGATCCTGCTGCTGGTGGGACCCCGCGGCAGCGGCAAAAGCCATCTCGCCTCGATCTGGGCCACGAACGCCCGCGCCTGGACCATCGATGCCTCCGGGATCACCCAGGACAAGGTCCCGCATCTCGTCTCGAACGGCGCGCTCGCCATCGAGGACATGGACCGCGGCGAGCGGGACGAGGCGGCCCTGTTCCACCTCCTGAACCTCGCCCGTGAGAAGAAGGCCTCGCTTATGATCACCAGCGAGACGCCGCCCGACCGCTGGGGCCTGCACACGCCGGATCTCCTGTCGCGCCTGCGTCTCGCGCCGAGCGTATCGCTGGAGGCGCCGGACGATGCGCTCCTGAAAGCCGTTCTGGTGAAGCTTTTCGTCGATAGGCAACTCGTGGTCGACACCTCCGTTGTCGACTATATTGCTCTGCGGATCGAGCGGTCGCTGGCGAGGGCTTCCGAGCTCGTGGCGCTCCTCGACAAGGAGGCCCTGAGCCGGGGGCGGCGCGTGTCACGGGCGATCGCGGCGGAGATCCTTGGTGCCGCACAGGAAATGGATGAGAGCGAGTGAAGCCTGACACCAACGCCGCGTTATCGAACCGTCGTGAAACCGTCACGAAGCCCAGAGCAAAACGGTCGCCGAAGGACGAAACGGCGGAGAACGAAGTGCGCAGCGCAATAGCTCTGAAAGAGGTGGAGACCGTCAGCGACGCCCCGTTGCCGAAGGCTCCGCCGGACATCGAACTCGACGGTGCGGTGCTGCGGAAGTTCCCCCAGCGCTTCATCAACCGGGAACTGTCCTGGCTGCAGTTCAATCGCCGGGTGTTCGAGGAGGCATCGAACCGCAACCATCCGCTCCTGGAGCAGCTGCGCTTCCTGTCGATCTCGGCCGACAACCTCGACGAGTTCTTCATGGTCCGCGTCGCGGGTCTGATCGGCCAGCTGCGCTCCGGCGTGGCCACCAGCTCGCAGGACGGACTGACCCCTCAGGAGCAGCTGGCGAAGATTTCCGTTGCCGTCTCGCACCTCGCCTCGGACCAGCAGCGGCGCTGGCGCGAATTGCGGGATGCCCTCCTTGAAGAGGGCATCGTCCTCACCGAAGGAGCGGGCCTGACGAAGGCGGAGGCCTCCTGGCTCGAGGATTACTTTCTCAGCCACGTCTTCCCGATCCTGACGCCGCTCGCCATCGATCCGGCACATCCATTCCCGTTCATCCCCAATCTCGGCTCCTCCATCGCCCTGAAGCTGGTGCGCCAGAGCGACGGCAAGGTGCTGAACGCACTGATCCGCCTTCCGTCGCGCGCCGAGCGCTTCATCCGCCTGCCGGATTTCGCCGAGACCGGCGCGACCCGCTTCATCCCCCTGGAGCAGATGATCGTGCTCTACACGAGCCGCCTGTTCCCCGGTTACGACGTGCAGGGGCAGGGTGCATTCCGGGTGATCCGCGATTCCGACATCGAGGTGGAGGAAGAGGCCGAGGATCTCGTGCGCCTGTTCGAGACGGCGCTCAAGCAGCGCCGCCGCGGCAGCGTGATCCGCCTGGAGGTCGAGACGGCCATGCCGGAGGACTTGCGTCTCTTCGTGGCCGAGGAATTGGAAGTGTCCAGCGACGAGGTCTTCGTCGTTGAGGGCATGATGGGGTTGCGCGATCTGTCCCAACTCGTGGCGCTCGAGCGTCCCGACCTCAAGTTCAAGCCGTACAATCCGCGCTTTCCCGAGCGCATCCGGGAGCACAGCGGCGATTGCTTCGCAGCCATTCGCGAGAAGGATATCATCGTCCACCACCCGTACGAATCCTTCGACGCGGTGGTGCAGTTCCTGCGCCAGGCCGCGCGGGATCCGAACGTGGTGGCGATCAAGCAGACCTTGTACCGCACCTCGTCGGACTCGCCCATCGTGGCGGCGCTCGCGGAGGCTGCGGAAGCCGGTAAATCCGTCACCGCGCTCGTGGAGCTCAAGGCCCGCTTCGACGAGGAGGCCAATATCCGCTGGGCGCGCGATCTGGAGCGCGCCGGCGCCCAGGTGGTGTTCGGCTTCATCGAGCTGAAGACCCATGCGAAGCTGTCGATGGTGGTGCGCCGCGAGGGCAGTCAGCTCATCACCTATTGCCATGTGGGCACGGGCAATTACCACCCGATCACGGCGCGCATCTACACGGACCTGTCCTACTTCACCGCCGATCCGGTGATCGGCCGGGACGTGTCGCGCATCTTCAACTACGTCACCGGCTATGCGGAGCCGGCCGAACTGGAGCGCATGGCGGTCTCGCCACTGACCCTCAAGAAGCGTCTGCTCCAGCACATCGCCGAGGAGGTGGAGCACGCCAGGGCGGGGCGGCCCGGCGCGATCTGGGGCAAGTGCAATTCGCTGGTCGATCCCGACATCATCGACGCGCTCTACGATGCGTCTGCTGCCGGCGTGCAAATCGACCTCATCGTGCGCGGCATCTGCTGCCTTCGTCCCGGCATCAAGGGCCTGTCGGAGAACATCCGGGTCAAATCCATCGTCGGGCGATTCCTGGAGCACACCCGCATCTATGCCTTCGGCAATGGTCATGGGATGCCCAATCCCAAGGCCCATGTCTACATCTCGTCGGCCGATCTCATGTCGCGCAACCTCGACCGCCGCGTCGAGGCCCTGATGCCGATCGTCAATACGACGGTGCACCAGCAGGTGCTCGATCAGATCATGCTCGCCAATCTGCTCGACAACGAGCAGAGCTGGACCGTGCTTCCCGACGGCTCGAGCCAGCGGGTGGTGCCGGCCAAGGGCGAGGAACCATTCAACGCCCACAAGTATTTCATGACAAATCCGAGTCTGTCCGGCCGTGGCAAATCCCTCAAGACCTCCAGTCCCAAAGCGCTCGCCAAGCGCGGGCAGCGCTGACATGCAGGCCGTAAGCCAGGAGGCTCAGGGACGGCTCAAGATCGGCCGCCCCGTGGCCATCATCGATATCGGGTCGAACTCGGTGCGCCTCGTGGCCTATGAGGGCCTCTCCCGGGCCGTCACGCCGATCTACAACGAGAAGGTCCTCTGCGGCCTCGGGCGCCATGTGGCGACCACCGGCCGCCTCGACGACGAGGCCGTGGACCGGGCCCTGCGCGCGCTCGCCCGGTTCCGGGTTCTCTGCGACACGATGCATGTCTCCGAGATCTTCGTGCTCGCGACCGCTGCCGCGCGCGATGCCTCCAACGGCCCGGCCTTCCTGGAGGCGGCGGCCAGGGCCTGCGGCCAGCCGATCAGCCTGCTCTCCGGCGCGCAGGAGGCGCGCGCGTCCGCGCTCGGGGTCATTGCGGGCTTCCACGAGCCGGACGGGATCGTCGGCGACATGGGCGGCGGCAGTCTGGAACTGGTGGAGGTGCAGGGCTCGCAGGTGGGGCAGGGCGTCACCATGCCTCTCGGCGGCCTCGCCCTGCAGGACCTCAGCGGCGGCTCGTTGAAGCGGGCCCAGCGCATCGTGCGCGACACCCTGGAGCGCGCGCCCGAATATCTCGAAAACCTGCATGGCCGCACCTTCTATGCCGTCGGCGGCACGTGGCGCGCCCTGGCGCGGCTGCATCAGGCGGCACGGGACTATCCGCTGCACGTAATGCACGGCTACATCATCGAGCCCGATGACGGCCTCGACTTCCTGCAACTCGTGGAAGAGGCCGATTCCAAGACCCTGAAGGATATCGAGAGCGTCTCGGAAGCCCGCCGCCCGCTGCTCGCCTACGGGGCCATCGTCCTGGAAGAGATCATCCGCCTCGGGCAACCGATCGAGGTCGCCATCTCGGCCTTCGGCGTGCGCGAGGGCGTGCTGTTCGACCGGCTCGATCCGGAGACACGCGACCGCGACCCGCTGCTCGCTGCCGCCAGCGATCTCAACCTCCTGCGCTCCCGCTCGCCGCGGCACGGGGTGGAGCTGTGCCAGTGGACCGAGGTCTTCATCAAGAGCCTGGGCCTGCCGGAGACGGAATACGACACCCGCCTTCGCCGGGCCGCCTGCCTGCTGGCCGATATCGGCTGGCGGGCGCATCCCGACTACCGGGGCGAGCAGAGCCTGAACCTCATCGCCTATGGGGCCTTCGCGGGGCTCGACCATCCGGGCCGCGCCTATCTCGCCCTGTCGATCTTTTTCCGCCACGAAGGCCTCTCACCGGACAAGGTGAGTTCGCGCATCAAGACGCTCGCCGGCCCGCGCCTCCTGGAGCGCGCGCGCCTGCTCGCGGCCCTGATGCGCATCGCCTATCCGATTTCCGTCGCCATGGAAGGCGTCCTGCCGCAGGCGCCCCTCACGGCCCGGGACGGCCAGATCGTGCTGCGCCTGCCCGTGCATCTGGAGCCGCTGGCCAACGAGCGGCTGACGGGCCGCCTGCGGGGCCTCGGGAAGCTCCTCAACATGGATGCGGTGATCGAGATCGTATAGCGCCCGGTCGTCGGGCGTTAAGGCCTCGACCGGTGCTTCGCAAGCAAAGCCAACATGTGTTAATTTGTACCCTGACTCGGCTGGGTAACGTACGTGCATAGGATGTCGAAGCCCAAGGGGACGCCCATGCAGCTGATCGACCTCGGGGCCGTCCGCAATGCGGAACGCTCGTCGGAGCCCTACGACTACCTTCTTGCCTCCAGCCTGCTGAAGCCTGACGCGATCGAGGATCTTCGCCGCGACTTCCCGGCCATCGACAAGCCCGGCTACCTCACCGTGGACGAGGTCCAGCTCCAGGGTCGGTTCAAGCAGCTCATCGACGAGCTGGAAGGTCCGGAGCTGACCCAGGAATTGTCCAGGAAGTTCGGCATCGATCTGCATCCCTATCCGCGCCTCACCACCATCATGAGGAAGTCGCAGCCGAAATACGGCGCCATCCACACGGATGGCCCTTCGAAAGTCATGACCATGCTGGTCTACATGAACGACGCGTGGCAGCAGGACGAGGGCGGGCGCCTGCGCGTGCTGTACGACGACAAGAACTACGACCGCTACAAGCTCGAAGTGCCCCCCACCATGGGCACCATGTTCGCCTTCCTGCGCTCGGACCATTCCTGGCACGGCCATTTGCCCTTTGCCGGCGAACGCCGCGTGGTCCAGATCGCCTGGGTCAAGAGCCAGGCGGATGTGGACCGCAAGAAGAAGCACAACAAGCTCGCCCAGGTCTTCAAGGGGATCTTCGGGCGGTGAGCACCGCCTCCTTCGGAATCACGTCATCACCGGCCTTGTGCCGGTGATCTCGATGGCGCAAAGCGCCGTGCCTTTAGGATTGGGATGGCCGGGACAAGCCCAGCCATGACGGGGAGGGAAACGATAGTCGGCAAAGGGAGAGCGACCATCGGTGGAGGGTGCGAGCGAGGGATGGCCGGGACTGATCCTCGGATCAAGTTATTGGCGGCTATGACGTGATCAAATGACCTACGACGATCCTAGGCCTCGGCAATCCCCCTGATCTTCACACGCCCGCGCTCGAGCACCAGGCCGAGCTGACCGTTCTTCAGGGCGAGCGCCCTTTCACCGAACAGCTTGCGCCGCCAGCCGTGCAGGGAGGGGACGTCGGCATCGTCGCTCTCAGCGATGGCTTCCAGCTCCTCGACGGTGGCGATGATCTTGGGCGCGACGCCCTCCTGCTCGGCCACGGCCTTGAGCAGGACCTTCAGCAGGTCGACCACGGAGCCGGTATTGGCGCGGCCGCGGCTGCGCTCCGGCATGGGGATGGTGGCGGGATCGCGCGCCAGTGCCCGCTCCACCGCCTCCAGGATTTCGCCGCCGGTGCGGGAGCGCTCGAAGCCGTTGGGGATCGTGCGCAGACGCCCCAGGGCCTCCACACTCCGTGGAGCGGCGGTGGCGATGTCGATCACCGCATCGTCCTTGAGGATGCGTCCGCGGGGCACGTCGCGTCCTTGAGCCTCGCGCTCGCGCCAAGCGGCCACCTCCATGAGGACGGCGATCTCCCGCGGCTTGCGCAGGCGTCCGGCGAGGCGGCGCCAGGCGTTGTCCGGATCGGCTTGGTAGGTTTCGGGCGAGGTGAGGATCGCCATCTCCTCGGCGAGCCATTCGAGGCGGCCGTTCTGCTGCAGCTGGGTCAGCAGCGCCTCGTAGACCTTCACCAGATGGGTGACGTCGGAGAGCGCGTAGGTGAGCTGCGCATCGGTCAGGGGGCGGCGCGACCAGTCGGTGAAGCGGGAGGACTTGTCGATCTTGGCCTTGGCGAGATCGTTGCTGAGCTGCTCGTAGGAGACCGAGTCCCCGTAGCCGCACACCATGGCGGCGACCTGGGTGTCGAAGAGGGGCTCGGGCACGATGCCGCCGAGATTCCAGATGATCTCCAGGTCCTGCCGGGCCGAATGGAAGACCTTCACAACGCTCCTGTCGGCCATCAGGGCCATGAAGGGCTCCAGGCTGATGCCCTCCGCCAGCGGGTCGATGAGGGAGGCTTCAGCAGGGTCGGGGCTCGCCACCTGGATCAGGCAGAGCTTCGGGTAATAGGTGGTCTCGCGCAGGAACTCCGTATCGACGGTCACGAACGGATGCTGGCTGAGACGATTGCAGACGGCCGCCAGGGCGTCGGTGGAGGTGATCAGGTCCATGAAGCGTACATAACCCATCAGGAAAGGGCCCGCGAGTCCGCCGTCGCCGGATCCGCAGATTGTCGGAGGATAAGGTAAAGCCGTGGAGGACATCGCTGCGCCAGCGCATCGTTGTTGCAGATCGACGGCCGGGTCGGAGACCGCCGGCCGATGCCGTCATGCCCGCTGGAATCCACCTGCGCCCAGCGACGGGCGGGCCGCCTCGGCGAAGGCGAGGGCACCCCTGTCCATAGCTGCAGAGAGGCGGCCGTCGCGCAGAACCACGATCCGGTCCGCCGCGCGGATCGTCTCGGGCCGGTGGGCGATGACGATGCGGGTGATCTTCAGCCGGGACAGCGCCCGGTTGACCTCGCGCTCTTTGTCGAGATCGAGGTGCGAGGTGCCCTCGTCCATGAAGAGCATCCGCGGCCGCCGGTAGAGCGCCCGCGCCAGCAGCACCCGCTGGCGCTGTCCGCCCGACAGGGTGGTGCCCATGTCGCCGATGAGCGTGTCATAGTTCATGGGCATGCCCATGATCTCGTCGTCGATCCCGGCGACCGCCGCGCATTGGCGTGCCCAGGCGAGATCGAGGTTTGCGTCGAAGAAGGAGATGTTCTCCGCAATGCTGCCTGACAGAAGCTGGTCGTCCTGCATCACCACGCCGATCTGCGCGCGAAAATCCTGGACGCCGAAATGCTCGAGCGGCGTGCCGTCGATCAGCACGCAGCCCTGCGTCGGCTTGAACAGCCCGAGCATGATCTTGAGGAGCGTGGTCTTGCCCGCTCCCGAAGGTCCGGTGATGGCGACGAAACTGCCCGCCGCAACCTGCAGGCACGCGCCTGATAGAACCTCCGGTTCCGTATCCGCGTAGCGGAAGCTGACCCCTACCAGGTCCACTGCGCCGGCGACTTGCCGCGTCCCAGGGCTCTCGCGGTCCCGCTCGTGCTCCCTGTCGGCGAGGGCGATGTCGGACAGCCGGTCGAGATGGAGCGCGAGCATGCGGTGCTGGATCCCGGTCTCGATCAGGTTGGTGGCCATGCCGAGGAACTGCTCCTTGTAGGCCAGGAAGGCGCAGAGCATGCCGATGGTGAGCTCGTTCGCCATGACGGTGCGAGCCCCGAAATAGAGCACCAGCGCGTTCTCGATCCCGTGGATCAGATCGCTCGCCCTCTTGAAGCCGATGGTGAAGCGGCCGTACCGGATGCTGCAGCTGATCGTTTCCGCATGGCGGTTCTGCCACAGGGCCTCCCGGTCGGCCTCGCGCCCGAAGATCTTGATGCTCTGGATGGCCCGTGCGGTCTCGATGAAGGT
Source organism: Microvirga sp. CF3016 (assembly GCF_036314085.1). Lineage (NCBI taxonomy): Bacteria > Pseudomonadati > Pseudomonadota > Alphaproteobacteria > Hyphomicrobiales > Methylobacteriaceae > Microvirga > Microvirga sp. CF3016. The sequence goes on along the minus strand of NZ_JAYGGM010000004.1, from coordinate 2,978 downwards.
GGTTTGCTCCCGGGCCGCAGCCTCGATCACTTCCTCCTGACGCTGATGCAGGGCCCGATAGAAGGCGAGGCGCAGGAGGATGCAGAGGGCGAGCGCCCCGAGCACGATGCCCGACAGCGTTGAGCTGTAGACCAGGATCACCACGAGGGTGAGTATCGCCGTCACCCCATCGACAAGGGCGGCGACAAGGCCGTCCGAGACCAGCCGCTGCACCGGTTCCACCGAACGGAAGCGCGAGACGAGATCGCCGACATGCCGCTTCTCGAACCAGCTCAAGGGAAGCCGCACGAGGTGGTGAAACAGATTGGCGCCCATCCGGAAATGAAGTGCGCCGCCCAGGAACAGCAGCACCTGGGAGCGCAGCCAATCCGCCGCGATGCGGATCAGCGTGAGCAGCCCGAAGCCGAGCGCGAGGGCCGCGAGCAGACCCTGATCGCCCTGCATGACCGCCCCGTCGACGGCAAGCTGCATGGTGAACGGAGCGGCGAGCACGGCCGCCTGCAGCACCGCCGACAGGACGAGCGCCTGTGCAAGCCCCCGCCCGACCCCGCGCATCCCGTCCCAAAGGGCCGTCAGGCGCAGGCGCGACGTTTCCTTCTTGCGCTCGAAGGAGGCGGTCGGCGTCAGTTCCAGGGCGATGCCCGTGAAGCGGCGTCCGACTTCGTCGAGCGTCAGGGTCCGGACGCCGGAAGCCGGGTCGTGAATGGTGATCGTTCGGCCGCCGACCCGTTTGAGCACCACGAAATGGTTCATGTCCCAGTGCAGGATGCAGGGGAGTGCGATCCGTTCCAGCTGCTCGGGCTCGAGTCTCAGGCCGCGTCCGGTCAGGCCGAGCCGCTGGCCCATGGCGAGCACGTCCTTGAGGGTCACGCCCTTGAGGGAAACCGAGAACAGGCGCCGCAAAGCCGCGAGATCGACCTCGCGCCCGTGATAGGTCGCGATCATGGCAAGGCAGGCGAGGCCGCATTCGGCCGCCTCCGACTGGATGATCGCCGGCAGGCGCGGCGTGCCGAAAGAGCCGAGCCGGGCGAAAAACCTCACATCCGCCCCCCGACGCCGCTGCGCTTCGGGACCACGCGAACCGCGCCGCCCGCCGCGACAAGAGCCCCGCCGGCAACGTCCTTGCGGGCATAGGCGACTGCTCCGAGGAAGAGGATGATTGCCGCGGCGCAGGCCACGGCGAACCCACCGATGAGCTGCCAGGAGAGGGGCGCAGCCGGAAACGACACGGACGCGTGCTCGTCCGTGGCCCTGGTCATGGCCTGTGGACGGAATAAGGGCCGTTGAGCCACCGCGACTCCCTGCGCAAAACGTTATGACGTTATGTGTCAGAAAGGCCAGGGTAGCGCAAGGTGAAGCTTACGGAACGGGGGCGGCCGTTCTGCGGGCGCCAGAACGGGACGGTGCAGGTCAGGCGTTGGGTTGAATGCGGGCGAGATGCTTCTTGCGCGCCTTCGCCTGACGCTCGGCGCGTGTCATGAGCCAGTCGAGGATGTTGTGCTCGACCACGAGGCCGGTCTCCGCATCCTCGAGGCGCTGGATCCGGTCGACCCGGAAGCCGCGATAGCCGTCGTCGGTCAGGATGTCGATGCCGCCGAGCAGCATCTTGCCGGGCCCCACCTTCAGCTCGCGCGCCAGCACCCAGCGCCGGCTCGCATTGCCGGCCTGATCGATATAGTCGAGCTCCAGCGCGCCCTCGAAGGGATAGACGTGCCAATTGCCCTCGATCCGCTCCTCCACGGGAGCGTTCCGGGCCGGTCTCAACAGGGATGTGGCAAGGGTCGTAACCATAGGAAGAATATGGGAATTCACCCTTTGTTCTGCAAGGATTTCAGGCCTCCGAAATCAAAGAAAATCGTTGGAAAATAAGCAAGAGGAGGCCTCTTCGGTGCCGCCGGGACATCAGGGCTGTTGGCCGAGGCCGCCGGCGTCCGCCTCCAGCAATCGGGCCAGGGCCGAAACCAGGAGGATTGCGGTGAGGACCCCGCTTGCGATCACGAGAAACCTGAAAAGATAATCGACGAAATCCTCGGGCCGCCGCTTCATGATCCCCTCATTCTAGAACGGTTCTAGAGAAGACAGGGCAGGCTGGCGTTAACCTGTGTTAAGGCCAAGCTTCAAACCCTCGTGAGCCGATTCGATGGTTGACGGGCTCGCTGACGGCTTGGGCGATGCAGAAAAGTCCGCGGCGGACGAAGGGTGCTCCGTTGCGAGAGGGGGCCGCCCTTGGCGGATGTGCTCCGGCGCACACGAGAAGGGGGTACTCCCGGGGGGACGATTGTTGGGACGCCTAGAACAGGACAGAATTCCCCTCATATCCATGACAGGTGACCCATGCAGGCCCTCTTCATCGCCTCTCTTTTCCTGAGCGTGACCCTGACGGCCTTCATGCTGATCGTCAGCCTGACGAACCTCATGGGTCCGGTGGTCGGCCTGACGATCCATTGAACGTTCCGGCACGAGACGCGCGAGGCCAAGGGCAGGGGAGCGGGAAAAGCCTGCTGCACGGCCTCAGGCTGATGTCGCATCCATGCCCGGGCGCGGCCTCGAGACTCTCCGCACGTCAGCGGGACATGGCACTCCACCCTTGTCATGGCTGCCCCGGACGTGATCCGGGATCCGTATCAGCCATCCATCTCTTCAAGGAACACCGCCCTCATCCTGAGGAGGTGCTTTAGCACCGTCTCGAAGGACGAGGCGTGTCCAGCGCCCGCTGAACGCTCCTTCGAGACGCAGACTGACATCTGCTCCTCAGGATGAGGTAAGAGGGTGTTGGAAGCGGGCCCACCGGGACAGGCCCAGCCATACCCTCGACGTCATGGCCGGCCTTGTGCCGGCCATCCCGATCGGAAAGGTGCGGCGCTCCACAAGATCGGGATCACCGGCACGGTCCCCGGATCAAGTCCGGGGAGGTGATGACGGGGAGTGAGTTGAATACAGCCCGAGCAGGCTGCCTCAGATGACGAAGAAGTCGGTGT